>NZ_AP023027.1:2867500-3135000 GCF_014467075.1 Anaerostipes caccae L1-92 | reverse complement strand
TGCGTACTTTTTGTAGAACGGTCCGGCGAGTTGCCCGTACTGGCAAGGTTAAGGACTTAAGGTCCGGAGCCGAAGTGAAAGCAAGCGTTAAGAGCGCGAAAATAGTCAGTGAGGGCAGACCCGAAACCGGGTGACCTATCCATGTCCAGGTTGAAGCTTCCGTAAGAGGAAGTGGAGGACCGAACCCACATCCGTTGAAAAGGGTGGGGATGAGGTGTGGATAGCGGAGAAATTCCAATCGAACCCGGAGATAGCTGGTTCTCCTCGAAATAGCTTTAGGGCTAGCCTCATCAAAGTCTGCTGGAGGTAGAGCACTGAATTGTCTAGGGGGCGTCAAAGCTTACCAAAACATATCAAACTCCGAATGCCAGCCAGATGATTGATGGGAGTCAGACTGTACGAGATAAGTTGGACAGTCGAAAGGGAAACAGCCCAGACCACCAGCTAAGGTCCCAAAGTACGTGTTAAGTGGAAAAGGATGTGGGATTTCAAAGACAACTAGGACGTTGGCTTAGAAGCAGCCATACATTGAAAGAGTGCGTAATAGCTCACTAGTCGAGAGATCCTGCGCCGAAAATGTCCGGGGCTAAAACACGACACCGAAGCTGTGGAATGTAGGAATACATTGGTAGAGGAGCATTGTAAGCGGGATGAAGCCATACCGTAAGGAGTGGTGGACTGCTTAGAAGAGAGAATGCCGGAATGAGTAGCGAGAGGAAGGTGAGAATCCTTCCGGCCGAATATCTAAGGTTTCCAGAGTAAAGCTGATCTGCTCTGGGTAAGTCGGGACCTAAGGCGAGGGCGAGAGCCGTAGTCGATGGATAACTGGTTGAAATTCCAGTACCACATAAAAACAGAACTGTGGGGACACAGAAGGGAAATGGGAGCCAGGAATGGAAACACTGGTGCAAGCGAAGTAGCCGTATGGGAGGCAAATCCCTCATGCAAGGCAAAGGCGTTACGCGGACCGAACAAAAGTAGGGAAGCCCAGGCCCCCAGCTGTCAAGAAAAGCCGCTATTGTTTTTTATGTGCCCGTACCGTAAACCGACACAGGTGGATGAGGAGAGAATCCTAAGGCCGACGGGAGAAGTGTTGTTAAGGAACTCGGCAAAATGACTCCGTAACTTCGGGAGAAGGAGTGCCATAGTGATATGGCCGCAGAGAATTGGCCCAAGCAACTGTTTAGCAAAAACACAGGTCTATGCAAAACCGCAAGGTGAAGTATATGGGCTGACGCCTGCCCGGTGCTGGAAGGTTAAGGGGAGGGCTTAGCGCATTAGCGCGAAGGTCTGAACTTAAGCCCCAGTAAACGGCGGCCGTAACTATAACGGTCCTAAGGTAGCGAAATTCCTTGTCGGGTAAGTTCCGACCCGCACGAAAGGCGTAATGATTTGGGCACTGTCTCAACAACACACCCGGTGAAATTGAAATACCAGTGAAGATGCTGGTTACCTGCGCCAGGACGGAAAGACCCCATGGAGCTTTACTCCAGCTTGATACTGGGATTCGGTACTGCATGTACAGGATAGGTGGGAGACTGAGAATTAAGGACGCCAGTCCTTAAGGAGTCACTGTTGGGATACCACCCTTGCAGTATTGGATTTCTAACCAACAGCCATGATCTGGTTGGGGGACAATGTCAGGTGGGGAGTTTGACTGGGGCGGTCGCCTCCGAAAGGGTATCGGAGGCGCTCAAAGGTCTTCTCAGAATGGACGGAAACCATTCGCAGAGTGCAAAGGCAGAAGAAGGCTTGACTGTGACACCGACGGGTGGAGCAGGTACGAAAGTAGGACTTAGTGATCCGGTGGTATAACGTGGGATTGCCATCGCTCAACGGATAAAAGCTACCCTGGGGATAACAGGCTTATCACTCCCAAGAGTTCACATCGACGGAGTGGTTTGGCACCTCGATGTCGGCTCATCGCATCCTGGAGCTGTAGCAGGTTCCAAGGGTTGGGCTGTTCGCCCATTAAAGCGGTACGCGAGCTGGGTTCAGAACGTCGTGAGACAGTTCGGTCCCTATCCGGCGCAGGCGGAGGAAATTTGATAGGAGCTGTCCTTAGTACGAGAGGACCGGGATGGACGGACCACTGGTGGATCTGTTGTATTACCAAATGCATAGCAGAGTAGCCAAGTCTGGAAGGGATAAACGCTGAAGGCATCTAAGCGTGAAGCCCCCCTAAAGATAAGATTTCCCATAGAGTAATCTAGTAAGACCCCTTGAAGACGACGAGGTAGATAGGGCAGAGGTGGAAGTGCGGCAACGTATGGAGCTGACTGTTACTAATCGGTCGAGGCTTTAACCAAGGAAAGGTAAGGAAGAAAGTTTGATGGAACGTTCTGTATGTAGTTTTGAAGGTATACCCACAGGGCATCCCGTATTACATGTCCTACGGACGATATGCTTTGCATTACAAGGTATATTTCAAAAGAAAAAGGAAAGAATAAAAAGAATGATCCTCGATAGCTCAGTTGGTAGAGCGCACGGCTGTTAACCGTGTTGTCGCTGGTTCGAGCCCAGCTCGGGGAGTTTAGTAAGACCGTGAAGCGGTCAAAGAAACAAGGCTCCATGGTCAAGTGGTTAAGACACCGCCCTTTCACGGCGGTAACACGGGTTCAAATCCCGTTGGAGTCATTCAGCTTCATATTTCGCCGTTGTGGCTCAATTGGCAGAGCAGCTGATTTGTAATCAGCAGGTTACCGGTTCAAGTCCGGTCAACGGCTTCATACACTTGGACGTTAAGTGGTGAGAAGATAAGGACCTTTAGCTCAGTTGGTTAGAGCAATCGGCTCATAACCGATCGGTCCGGGGTTCGAGTCCCCGAGGGTCCATTTGTATACAGTTATTTTTGGCCCGGTGGCTCAGCTGGTTAGAGCGCCGCCCTGTCACGGCGGAGGTCGTGGGTTCGAACCCCATCCGGGTCGTCTCTTTTATTTAAAAAGAGTATTTTTATATTTGGGATCATAGCTCAGCTGGGAGAGCATCTGCCTTACAAGCAGAGGGTCATAGGTTCGAGCCCTATTGGTCCCATTTTGAGAGAATTTCTCTCAGAATGCCGTTGTGGCGGAACTGGCAGACGCACAGGACTTAAAATCCTGCGGGACTTATACTCCCGTACCGGTTCGATTCCGGTCAACGGCATTGAGCACTTATTAAAAGTGCTGCTTAATTTCATATGTGGGCGTAGCTCAGCTGGATAGAGCGTCTGGCTACGGACCAGAAGGTCGGGAGTTCGAATCTTCTCGCCCACGTAAAACCCTTATAAATCATTGATTTATAAGGGTTTTTTGTGCAGTATTATTTATTATAAAAGTTCGGAAAAAATGACGGAAAAATACCTATTTTGTATGATGAGAGGTTTACTTTACAGAAATGTTGTGGTATAATTCATAACTGTGAATGAAATGTAACAATACTGTAATAAACATAAAATTAATATAAAATATCGAAGTAGGAAGGTAACATCTTTATGAAGTCAATATTAAAAAAGACAGCAATATGTCTGCTCGTCTTTTCTATGATCATTACATCAGGATTGGCAGCTCCGAAAAAAGAAGTTCATGCAGCACAGGGTACATACGGCGGACGGATATGGAAATCATGGGTAAAACTGAGAAAGTCCAAATCTAAAAAATCGAAGGTGATCCGTAAAATTTCAAAAGGAGAACCTGTGCAGGTTCATTATACGAGCGGGAAATGGAGAAAGGTTACATACAAAGGCAAGACAGGATTTGTCCTGAAAAAATATGTGTATATTAACACAAATGCTCCTGAACTGTCAGGAAGCCAAGAAGAAAAAGGACAGACAGTGGCAGCCTTTGCCCAGCGTTTTGTAGGAAACCCATATGTATGGGGAGGAACAAATTTAAACAGCGGTGCCGACTGCTCTGGTTTTGTCGGAGGAGTATACCGTTCCTTCGGATATAAGCTTCCGAGAACGTCTTCGGACCTCAGAAAAGCGGGCAGAAAGGTATCTTATAAAAACAAGCAGCCTGGAGATCTGATTTGTTACAGCGGCCATGTAGCCATGTACATAGGCAACGGTAAGATCGTCCATGCCAGCACAAGAAAAACAGGGATTAAGATTTCTCCGAGAGCCAACTACAGAAAAGTAGTAGCCGTGAGGAGAATCGTAAGAGAATAGATCAAACAAAATGTGCAAGAGAAATCCTGCACATTTTTTTTCATGTTCTCATAATGTTTTGATAGAAGGAGGAGCGTATGAAATCAATCTTATTTGTCAATGGATGTATCAGAGGAGAAGAATCCAGGACATTGCTGATGGCCAGACGATTTCTTGACTGTCTGAGAGGGAAATATGAGATCACAGAGGTGAACGGCCTTTGTCTGCCGCTGGACCGTGAGGCACTAAAAAAGAGGGACCGTCTGGCAGCTCAGGGGAATTGGGATGATCCGGTGTTTGATGAGGCCAGGACATTTCTGGAGGCGGATATCGTTGTGCTTGCGGCTCCGTTCTGGGAAGGAACATTTCCGGCTGCCGTACACGCTTATATTGAACAGATCTGTGTCACAGGTCTGACGTTTGGATACAGGGAGGACGGAACCGCAGAAGGTTACGGAAAGGCAAAGAGAGCCATATTCTTTTCCACAAGAGGAGGAATTTATTCTGAGGGTCCGAATAAGAAGGACGACCACGCCGGAAAATTCCTTGATTCTGTCTTTCGGATGCTTGGAATCCAGAGGACAGATGTGGTGACCGCAGAAGGACTTGATATCATTGGAAATGATGTGGGACTCATCATGGATCAGGCAGTGAGAGAGGCAGAACTGCTGGCAGGGACTTTTTAGGGAAATGAGAATGAATCTTTTCCAAAACATGGACGCAATAACTTGAAAAACATGATAAAATACGGTTATATAAATATAATAGAATTCAAAAGACAAGAAAAGAGGCGGCAGTTATGTTAAACGTAGAACATTTATCATACCGGATTAATGAAAACGGTGCAGATGTGCAGATACTGGATGATGTGAGTTTCTCTGTAGATGACGGGGAAATGCTTGTTGTCACAGGACCCAATGGCGGAGGCAAGTCCACCATCGCAAAGATTTTAATGGGGATAGAAAAAGCAAGCGGAGGTAAAATCTCTCTGGACGGAGAGGATATCACAGACTATACCATAGACCAGAGGGCAGAAGCAGGCATAGGATTTGCATTCCAGCAGCCTCCAAGATTTAAAGGGCTGACGGCTTCCAGGCTTCTCTCTCTCGCGGCAGGGGAGAAACTGAAGGACGAGCGGTGCTGTGAATTGCTGAGCAGTGTTGGGCTCTGCGGAATGGAATATAAAGACAGGGAAGTGGACGCTACTTTGTCAGGGGGCGAGATGAAGAGGATTGAGATCGCCACGGTATTTGCAAAAGATCATAAAATATGTATTTTTGATGAACCGGAGGCAGGAATTGATCTTTGGAGTTTTGCCATGCTGATCAAAGAATTTGAAAAGATTCACAGAGAAAACAAGGCAAGTCTCATTCTGATTTCCCATCAGGAGAGGATTATCCGGATGGCAGACCGCATCATGATCATCAGGGACGGCCGGGTAGAAGAGATCGGGACGAAAGAAGAGGTCTATCCTCATCTCATGGCAGAAGAATCTGAAGAGCAGTGTGCTTTTATGCAGGAATAGGAGGATAAGGACATGAAATTAGACCAAATAACGGCCGGAGTGCTGGAGGCTATCGACGGCCAGGGGTTTGTACAGAAAGGTGCTTATAACCTGCGTCAGAACGGACAGGCAGTATGTCACGGCGACAGTGAGAATGTCCGCATCGTAAAGAAGCAGGACAAGCCCGGGATTGATATCTTTATCAGCGGGAAGACAAAAGGTGAGGCGGTGCATATACCGGTGGTTGTTTCTGCTTCCGGCATCACAGATGTGGTTTATAATGACTTTTATATCGAGGATGGTGCAGATGTTCTTATTGTGGCAGGATGCGGCATTCACAATGACGGGGACGAGGAGAGCAGGCATGACGGCATACATGCATTCCATGTGGGCAGCCATGCCAATGTACGGTATGAGGAGCGCCATTACGGGGAAGGAAAAGGAACCGGAGGCAGGGTTTTAAATCCTGTCACGAAAATATATGTGGAGGAAGATTCTGTTTTTACGCTGGATACGACTCAGATCAAAGGGGTTGATTCGACGATACGGGAGACACATGTGGAGATGGGGGCAGGGTCCAAACTCTATGTAATGGAAAAACTTATGACACATGGAAACCAGCAGGCAATATCAAACATGGATGTACAGTTAAACGGGGAGGAGAGTTCTGCACAGATCATATCCCGGTCTGTCGCCAAAGACACATCTACCCAGGTCTTTCATCCGAAAGCCATCGGAAATGCGCTGTGCCACGCACACGTGCAGTGTGATTCTATTATCATGGATGATGCAAAGATCAGTTCTATTCCTGAGATCAACGCAAACCATGTGGATGCCCAGATTATACACGAGGCAGCCATCGGGCGTATCAATAATGATCAGCTCATCAAACTGCGCACTTTTGGAATGACTGGAGAAGAGGCAGAAGCAGTGATTATAGAGGACTTTTTAAAATAATCTTTAAAACAACAGGGGGAGAATAAGGGGGAGTATCAGGATGCTGGAATCAAGGGAAAATTATCTGGAAGCTATCTTAATGTTAAAACAGGAATTAGGGCAGGTGCGCTCTATCGATATCGCCAGAAAATTAAATTACAGCAAGCCAAGCGTCAGCCGTGCGGTCGGGATTTTGAAAAAAGGGGGGTATATTCTCGTGGATGCAAAAGGATATATATCCCTTACCTCCGAAGGGCTTAAAAAGGCCGAGTCGATCTACGAGAGACACAGGACGCTGACTTCGCTTTTTGTTCAGATTGCGGGAGTGCCGGAACATGTGGCCGAGGAAGATGCATGCCGGTGTGAACATGTTCTGAGCGCCCAGACTTTTCAGGGAATTAAAATGTTTTTAAATGAAAATGGTATATGCTGAAGAAAGGGTGTATAATTAAGAGGAAGATAAGACAAACAGCTGTGCAAGGAGGTAGCAGTATGGGAAGACTCGAAGGAAAAGTTGCAATCATTACCGGTGGGAATTCCGGCGTAGGTGAACAGACGGCAAAGCGGTTTGCAAAGGAAGGTGCCAAAGTCGTTATCACTGCCCGGAGAAAGGAAAAGCTTGAATCTGTGGCTGCTGATATAGAGGCTGACGGAGGCACAGTGCTGGCACTGCAGGGCGATATTTCTGTCCCGGGAGACGGCAAAAGAATCGTAGAAGCAGCCGCAGAGCATTTCGGTACGTTGGATATTCTGGTGAATAATGCCGGGGTGCTGGACGAAGGTCTGCTTCCCATCGATAAAGTAGCGGACAGCGAGATCGACAGAATCATTGACATCAACACAAAGGGAACGATGTATTTTATCCGTGCAGCGCTGGAAATCATGCTGAAAAATAAGAGCGGATCTATCGTCAATGTGGACAGCATTGCAGGAGTGAACGGGGGCGGAGGAGCTGCCTACGTGGCTTCCAAGGCGGCAGGCCTGGGTATTACCAAACACACGGCTATGCGGTGTGCAAAAGACGGGGTTCGGTGCAATGCCATTTGTCCGGGCATGATCAAGACTCCGATGACAGCCGGACAGACGATGGATTCTATGGACCCGGATATGATGGGGGCCATGGCTGTGCATTCTGATCTAAGGCTTCCAGCATGCTCAGCAGAAGACGTGGCAAACTCAATCTTATTTTTGGCCAGTGATGAATCTGCTCCTGTTACCGGACAGTGTATCGTGCTGGATTACGGCGCAAACCTCTAAGAATTATATGGGCCTGGGATTTTCTCATAGGAGAAGATCCCAGGCCCTTTTTCATTCCATAGGAAAGCTGCAAAGCTGTCAAGCTCCTCAAAGCTTGCCTGCTTTGTTCTTCAAAGCAGAAAGTTCAGAACAATAGCAGACGTGATTGTTCTCATTATTTTTCGCAGAGTACAGTGCCTTGTCAGTATTGGACCATAGAGTTTGAAAGTCTTTTCCGTGCTCAGGATAAAAACCGATTCCCACAGAGACACATACATTGCCGTCAAGGTTCAAGTCCTCCTGGCGGGAGTTCCAGTTCTCAAAAAACAGTGCCAGTAATTCTTCAAGTCTGTGTTTATGTATAGAAAGACAGGATATATAAGTAATAAACTCATCACCGCCTATCCTTCCGTTGACTGCTTTTGGAAAAGTTTTTTGAAGACTCTTGGCGAGGGATACCAGTATCTTGTCTCCAAAAGGATGACCGTACTGGTCGTTGTAGATCTTAAAGTTATCAATATCCATGGCAATCAGGACGCCTGAAGGTCTTTGCTTCATCTGCTTATCGATATGATCCTCCATGCAGCGGCGGCTCATCAGTCCGGTCAGATAGTCAAATTGGGAATAATAAATGGTCTTTTTGTCTATACGGCTGAAATCCGGTACAGAGCGGTGAAGATGAAGTAGCTGCCATCCACTGTCCGAATACTCCGTAATCATGCTGAAACGAAGATGGACAGACGGCAGATTTGTTCCGCTGTTCCTCCTGCTGAGTTTAATTTCGCCGGTTATGAGAAAAAGATTCTCGCGCAGGCAGGAAGATTCATACCATTCTTTGTCAATTAAAAAAGTATGTTCAGCACGGGGAGCTCCAAAGGTTTTGAGAAACTCAAGGGAACTTTGACAAAATTCTCCGAGGCCTGTGCCAATCTCTGTCATACGAAGATCCAGAAATTTGTCAATTCCCTCTTTCTTATTGTCTATGAGATAACTATGCCAGAGAAAGCGGCAAAACTCCTCTGCAGATTTCAAGTTTTTCATTCACTCCGACCTTCCATACATTACCAGCCATGAAATGGGCAGAAATGTAGACTTTTTTCGTCGTTAATGATATTATTTTTATAGAGTGAATCCGAGACAGCAAACGTACCGGATTCAAAGATTGTTCCGCATTTATTTTTTTACGGGATGATCCGGATACTATAAAAAACAAACGGGTAAAAAAGTCTACTTTTTTTACCACATTTCTGTGTTTATGAGCGGCCTTCTTCTGCCTGCCGGACCCATTTAAAAAATGTGTTGTGAGTGGTTCCGAGTTGTTTAGCAGATTCCCGGCCGCTTATTTTTTCTGCCTTCCAGAGTGTATAAATGCGGTCAAACTCCTTTGGTATTTCTTTGGGAGGACGTCCAAAACTGACGCCTCTGGCTTTGGCTACGGCAATCCCCTCGGCCTGCCGTTTTCTGATCTGTTCCCGTTCTGTCTGTGCAACGTAAGAAAGGATCTGCAGCACCAGATCCGATATAAAGACACCTGTTAGGTCCAGAGCATTTTTACCGCGGGTATCCAGCAGCGGAAGGTCAGTGACAACGATGTCGGCCTTCTTGTGTTTGGTAATAGTACGCCACTCTTCGATAATCTCTTCATAGTTCCTGCCCAGGCGGTCAATGGACTTTACAAAAAGAGTATCTCCCGGCCGCAGCTTTCTTAGCAGTTTCTTATAAAGAGGACGGTTAAAATCCTTTCCCGACTGCCGGTCAATAAAAATGTTTTGTTTAGGTATTTTCAGGTCCTTCATCACTGCGAGCTGCCGTTCCACATTCTGATCTTTGGACGATACCCTGACATATCCATAATCCATTTCTCTCCCTCCTTCTGCAAAATGTGACAGAATCATTATCCCATATGGAACAGCATAAATAAAAAGGTAATATATGCCGCAGAAAAAATAACTGGACTCTGTTTTCTCTCCGTGTGTTAAAATATTATTAAAACTGTACAGTATATGAAAAAGGAGGTGCAGGAAAAATGATAGAATTACCGGAAGCTCTGGCAAGGGCAGATGAATTGAAGAGTGAACTCAAAGGAAAGAGGGCAGAGAAAGTCTGGCCGCCGTCTTCTCCGCACAAGTTCTGCTGGTTTAACGGGGAAGCGTCATCTTATGACGATATGCTGAGTGGAAGGAAGGTGGTCGATGCACAGGGGTTCGGGATCTTTGCCGAGATTATTTTTGAAGGAGATCTAAGAGTTTGTTTCAATGACGGTGTGAATGTAAGGATCTTCGGGGAAGGGGATAACATACCCGGAAAGTATCAGCTTAGGATCGACTTCTCGGACGGAACTGTTCTTGTTTTTACAGTAGCGATGTATGGGAGCATTGCATGTGCAGACGGAAGTTATGACAATGAATATTATATTGTAAGTAAAAACAGCATATCGCCCATCTCACCGGAGTTTGACCATACCTATTTTTTCGGGCTTCTGGATTCAGCCAAACCGAACTTGAGCGCAAAGGCTTTTCTTGCTACAAAACAACGGATACCGGGGCTGGGAAACGGTGTCCTTCAGGATATCCTGTTTGAAGCGGGAATTCATCCAAAGAAAAAGATCGGCAGTTTTACAGAACATGAAAAGGAACTCCTTTTTGTGAGTATAAAAGAAGTATTGTCTGAAATGGTGCGTCTCAGAGGAAGAGATACAGAGAAGGATCTCTGGGGTAATCCCGGGGGCTATAAGACGAAACTCTCCAAGAACACATATAAAGACGGATGTCCGAAGTGCGGCGGAGAGATTACAAAGGCTGCTTATCTGGGAGGTACAGTATATTTCTGCCCTGAATGCCAGACATAAAAATACCTGAGACACCTTTTGAATCAGGAGTCTCAGGGAAGTATGATATTTGATGAGAATAGACTGCAGACACGTGTTTAGTCCGTCCGTTCATCTCCTTCAAAGAACAGGGCAACGGTTCCCGCACCCGTATGGGCTCCGATGACAGTTCCCACGCTGTTGATTACTACAGGGCCGTTCAGCTTAGGAAATGCAGCTTCGATCAGGTCCGCAACCTGTCTGGCATCTTCAAAGCAGGCGGAGTTGGAAATGAAACACTTGCCGCTGTAGTCTGTGCCGTCTTTTGCGTGCTCTTCCATTTTCTTAACGATTTCTTTAATGGCCCGCTTTTTTGTCCGAATCTTAGCGCGGGGGATCAGGTGTCCCTCAGAATCCATATTCAGCAGAGGACAGATGCCGAGCATCGTGCCGATAAAGCCTGAGGTCTTGGAAATCCTTCCTCCGCGGATGTAGGATGTGAGATCTGTGGAGAAAAACCAGTGGTGGATCTTCAGTCTGTTGGAGACAGTCCATTCATACACATCCCGGATGCTGTCCCCGCGGTCTCTCAGATCTGCGGCCATATCTACGAGCAGTCCATAGCCAGAAGATGCGCCCAGAGAATCCACAAGAAGGATTTGACGGTCTGGGTAGATTTCTAATAGTTCCTCTCTGGCAATATTGGCAGAATTAAATGTACCGGAGATTCCGGAAGACAGGCTGATATGCAGGATATCCTGACCATTCTTTAGGAACGGTTCGAAAAATTCGATATATTCTTCTACATTTACCTGGGAGGTGCCTGCCAGAGCACCTTCCTGTATTTTCTTATAGAACTCTTCAAACGAAATACTTTTTCCCAGATCATCCATGTAATCCTTGCCGTCTAAATTAACATGAAAACATACATAAGGAATATTACGCCGTTCAAAATAATTTTTTTCCATATCTGCTGTGGAACAGCAGGTCAAAACAAATGGTTCCATAGTAATCCCTTTTCTCTTTCTTTAAGTCATTTATCTGTTGTTTCCTATTATAAAGGAAATTCCAGAAATTATCAAACCGGTGCCTGTATACAGCGAAAACTTGTCTTGTTAATAAAATATGAATAATTATTACGAAAATATTACAAAATGCTTTACAATATTATTACGACGTGCTATAATTCATAAATGTAAACGAAATGTAATAATTACGTAATATATAGAAAGAAATTGAGTGAGGATACAATGAAAGCAATCGCAAAGAGAACCGCAATGTTTGCAGTTGCATGTTTAATGATAACAGGTACGGCGGCAGCATCACTTCCGGAAAAAGAAGTGCAGGCAGCCTCGGGTTATACCGGATATATTAAAAGTGCGACTACAAGTTTAAAAAGGAGCAAATCAAAAAAGTCAAAGACATTGGCCAGAATCAAAAAGGGAAAGAAAGTCACCGTTTATTATACAAGCGGTAGCTGGAGGAAGATTTCCTATAAGGGAAAGAAAGGATTTGTCCCGAAAAAACGTGTAAAGATAAGCACAAAAGCACCGAAGCTCAAGGGAAGCAAAAAAACAAAAGGAAAGACAGTGGCAAGTTTCGCCAAAAGGTTTGTAGGAAATCCTTACCGCTGGGGCGGAACAAATTTAAATACAGGAGCAGACTGCTCCGGCTTTACAAAAGCCGTCTACCGTTCTTTTGGATATAATATCCCGAGAACTTCCTCCTCTCAGAGAAGAGCGGGGAAAAAGGTTTCTTATAAGAAGGAACAGCCGGGAGATCTGATCTGCTACAGCGGACATGTAGCCATCTATATCGGAGGCGGAAAGATCGTACATGCAAGTTCCAGAAAGACCGGCATCAAGATCTCACCAAAAGCGAATTACAGGAAAGTCGTCTCTGTACGGCGGATTGTAAGATAAATACCGGGAGATAAATATCAAACCGGCTAAAGAAAAAAAGCCCATGGAATCATTACCCCCTATCCTAAACTTATGATTCCAGGGCTTTTTTTCCATGTTCAGAAAGGGTTAGGCGTAGTAAAATAGAGAAAACATTCGCTAATTTTAAAAATTATACTAATTGTACCGATATAAGTGCAAAAACTGATTTTATGAGATATATACAAAACCGGTGAAGGATATTATGATTAATACATAAGCAAGACGCTTGCTTAACTTCATCGGTTTTATTCATTGAAGGAGGCCTACGAGATGAATAATTTACAGGAAAAAGTAATACGTAGAATGATTGATACGTATGGTTTTTTCACCACTGATGAACTTTCTGAAATGACAGGAGTTTCTGTCAGCAGCATCAAACACTCTTTAAGCGATATCAGCCGTGAGATAGAGAAGTATGAAGCAAAACTATTGACGGCACCGCGAAAAGGACTGTGTTTGGTCGCAACGGAAGAACAGAGGGAAATGATCCTGGATGACCTCAATGAATATGCCAACAAAGATCCGGAATCATTCTACTACCGAAAGAACTACATATTAGATACGTTATTTTACTATCCGGCCAAATATACGATTCAGCTTTTCTCCGAAGAGCTGTGTGTGAGCAGGAATATCATTCAGAAAGATCTGAAGCATATTGAAGACTATTTAAGTGAGTTTAACCTGACACTTACAAAAGTAAGGAATCAGGGGATTCAGATCAAGGGAGATGAATTTGATCTAAGACAGGCAATTGTGGATTCTGAAAACAAAAAGTATTGGAAACACGCCTATATTGAAAAACTGCCTGAAAACTTAGACTACCGAATCAGCAAACGGGCCTACACCTTTTTTACCGACCATTATCCAAAAGAAAACATTATGAAGGTGCAGGACAGCCTCCGGAAGGCAGAGGAGTTTTTAAATCAAATCTTTGTGGATATCTCTTTTTGCCGGCTGACGGAATATTTATTACTGACAATCAACCGTATCGGGGAAGGGAAAATCCTCCAAAACGCGGGAAGCCGAAAGATGACCAAGTTAGATACTTCTTTCCTCGATGCGGCTCGGTTGATATTAGATGAAATTATTCCTCAAGACGGAGACATGTCATTAGAATACCAGTTTCTGGCCGCTAAGCTGATGGTTGCAAAGACCTGCGGACACGGAATACGCCCTAAGGATGAAAAATATGAGAACATCGCACTGGACTATCTTTCCATTGTTCTGGCCGTGATGAAGAAAGAGAATGTATTAAAGAATGAAGTTCTTATCAATGACATCAGTTCATTTTTAGAAAAGATCACAATCAAACGTGATTACAAATTAGTGGAATGGGACGACCTGCACAGAGATGTGCAGCATCAGCTGCAGGATGTATATGCGGCATGTATGACTTATATTTTTGACATTGAAGGTAAGCTTTCTGTGATATTGACCCAGGACGAGATTGCATGGATCGCACTGCTGATCCACAATGCGATGATGGACAGCAGGGAGGGACGTGAGGCGGTGCTTCTTACTGCCACAGACCCTCACACCGCAAGGTACCAGAAGATTAAGATTGAGAATGCAGTTGAAGGGCTTGAGATTATAGACAGCATTCATATACGGGACTTTCACCCGGAAACAATGAAAGGACAATTATTGATTTCTACGGTTCCCCTAAAGGAGCCGAGGGAAAATACAATCGAAGTGACAAAACATATCGATCAGGCGGATATCAACAAAATCGCCGTGAGTCTGGATGAGCTTGAGCACGACAAAAAAATGACGGATGCGCTGGAGACGACAAAGAAATCTTTCAGAGAATCTTTGATCTTAACCGACGTTAATGTCATGGAAAAACAGGACGTGATACAGCTCGCAAGCGACCTTTTGTATGAACAGGGTTTCATAGAGAAAGGATTCAGCCAGGAAGTGTGGAAACGGGAATTAAAAAGGCCGTCCACCGTCGGGAGGGGCATCGTAATGCCGCATATTTACAAAGATTATGTGAAGCAGAGCGGCGTTGCGGTTGTAAGGCTGAAATATCCGATTTCATGGACACCCAACGAAAAGGTACGGCTGATGTTCCTGATTGCGATTGATTTTGAAACTTCGGAGGAAATTCTAAGGTTTTTCCAGTATTTCTATGGGATGATCGGCAATAAAGAACTGATCGGACATCTTCTGGATGCGGAGGGACCAAAAGAGTTTTATGAAATTTTAATGAGTGAAGCAGGGTAACAATGGCCGAAAGGCATCTAATTTAAAGGAGGAAGCACTATGTTAGTAAACATGAAAGAAATTTTAGAGATCGCAGAGAAGGAGCAGTATGCAATTCCATGTATCAATACTCCGAACGTGGAAACCATCCGTGCAGTCATTGGTGCGGCAGAAGAATTAAACACACCGATCATCATTGACCATGCACAGGTACATGATCCGCTCATTCCGATCGAGAGAATCGGGCCGGAAATGTTAAAATATGCGAAGGCAGCATCTGTACCGGTTTGTGTACATTTAGACCACGGCAGTGACTATGATTTCGTACTGAGAGCTTTAAAAGTTGGATTCCCATCTATCATGTACGACTGCAGCGCACTTCCTTACGAAGAAAACTTAAAGAGAGTAAAAGAATTCGTAAAGATTGCACATCCGGCAGGTATCACAGTAGAGGCTGAGCTTGGAGTTATGGCATCTACAGCGGAAGATACTCATGGAGAAGAGGACGCAGAGAGCCGTGTCCTGACAAACGAAGACATCAAAGAATTCTTCACAGAGCCGGAAGAAGCAAAAGCATTCGCTGAAGAGACAGGATGTGATGCACTGGCTGTATGCTTCGGAACGATGCACGGAATTTACGCAGAGCCGCCGGTACTGGACATTGACAGAGTGAAAGCACTTCGCGCAGCGATTCCGGATACATGCCGTGTCGTAATGCATGGGGCTTCAGGAGTAGAATTCTCTCAGGTACAGGAAGCGATCACAGCAGGATGCTCAAAAGTAAATTACTACTCTTACATGGCAAAGGCAGCAACAAAATTCGTAGCTGACCGTGTTGCTGAGACAGACGGAAAGATTGCATACCATGAATTACAGGAAGAAGCTTTCGAATTCATGAAAGGATATGCAAAAGACGTTATCAAAGCGTTTAAAAACGGGAAATAGGATTCCGTAAAGGGAGGGAAACATTTCATGAACAGTGTGGACTTATCCGAAGTGCTGCTCGATGAGATGGTGATCCTTGATCGGGAACCGTTTAAGGACAAAGATGACATGTTCAATGTAATGACCAGGCAGTTTGAAACGGCAGGGCTCGTTTCAGACGCCGGGGCATTCAAAAAGGCTTTGGAATTTCGGGAGACTTTGGGGCCGACTTACATGGGCAATATGATTGCCATCCCTCACGGGAAATGTAAAGAGGTCCTGACACCCGGAATCGGGTTCTGCAGATGCAGAGAGCCGTTCATTTATGAGTCTGGCGGGGAGTCAGGCGAAGTAAAGTACATCTTTGTTCTGGCGATTTCTGAAAATCAAGAGAATGATTACCATTTAAGAGTGCTGGCAACTTTGGCAGGATTTCTGGCTCACGACGAGTTTTTGGCATTATTAGAAAAGGCTGAAAGTTATGATGACTTGATCAAAGGGATCAAAGAACTCTAGAGAAGGAGGGATGTATCATGAAAGTTGTAGCAGTGACATCGTGCGCGACAGGGATTGCGCACACCTACATGGCGGCAGAGGCGATTCAAAAGATCTGTAAACAGAAAGGATACAAGTGTAAGGTTGAGAAACAAGGTGCACTTGGAATCGAAGACAAGTTGAGGGACCGTGACATCAAAGAAGCTGACCTGATCGTATTTGCCAATGATGTAGGAATTACAAAGGCAGAACGTTTTACACCATACCAAGACAAGATTTTTCAGACAAAACCACATGCAGTGATCAAAGACCCGAGTATTATTTTTAGTGAAGTAGAAGAGTAGTAGAAGAGAGAATTAAAATATGAAGGGATGGATGAAAAATGAGAGACGTAGTAGATGATATTAAAGAAGCGTTTTTAACCGGTGTTTCCTATATGCTGCCGTTTGTAGTGGCAGGAGGTATTTTAGTAGCTTTAGGGTTCCTGCTGGGAGGATACGATATCCCCAATACAGTAGAACCGGGAAGGAATTTTGCATCAACCATTTTCTGGATTGGTAAGATTGGTCTGGGAACTTTCATGGTGCCGATCTTAGGTGCGTATGTAGCATTCTCAATCGCCGACAAACCGGGAATCTGTGTCGGAATGTTCGGTGGCTGGCTGGCAACTGACCCTTGGGGAATGGGTTATTCCTCAGGATTTATCGGAGCGCTGATTGCAGGTATTATCGCGGGCTATCTTGTAAATGCGTTAAAGAAGATTCCGCTTCCTAATGCAGTGAGATCCCTGCTTCCAACCTTAATTATTCCGGTTATCGGATGTGCGGGCATTTGTTTATTGATGCACTATGTGATTGGAGGACCTTTAGGAGCATTAACAGGAGCGTTGACAACAATGTTAAACAACCTGGGAACAGGAAACCTGGTGCTCTTAGGAATTGTTCAGGGATGTATGCTGGCATTTGACATGGGAGGCCCATGTAACAAAGTTGCTTACGCATTTGCACTGGCATGTATGGAAACAGGAAACTATGCACCGATGGCAGCAAACTTTGTAGCCTGCTGTGCACCACCACTTGCAATGGCATTTGCTATGTTGATTGCACCTAAGAAATTCACTAAGGAAGACAGAACAGGAATCGCAGGATGTTTTGCAGGAGCATTATGCATGATCACAGAGTTTGCGATCCCATATGCTGCAAAGAACTTAAAATACATTCCGTGCTTTATGGTTGGATCCGCAGTCGGATCTGTGATGTCTTACTTATGGGGAATTACAATCCGTGCACCTCACGGCGGAGTCTTCGTAGTATTTGCAATGAACAAAGTGCTTCCATTCTTTATCTGCTTAATTGTGGCAGGAGCTGTTTCAGCTGCACTGATCGTACTTGTTTCTAAAACGAAAACGGAAGAAGAATTAGCAGCAGAGTAAATAAAATTAAAACAAAACAGGAGAAATAAAATGGCAAAGTTATTTGATATTATGGGAAAATTCCCTTTTGCACCAGACGACAAGAAACCGATGTTAATCCGCAAGCAGGATTACTCTACAGCACTGTATCCGCCGGATAATGCATTTACATCCGACAATACATTTACAATGATCACAACGGATACCTTCATGCTTGGTATTTATGAGTTGGGACCGGGCGGAGTATTTGCACCACTTGACATTCATCCTGGAGATGAGTCTTACTACATCTTAAACGGACCGGTTGTTCAGAGAAGCGGAAACGGACAGTTTGCTTACTTAGAGACAGGAGAGGGACTGTTTATGCCGGAAGGTGCTTGGCACTGCTGCCATAACTTCTCAGACCAGAAGGCAAGAATCCTTTACTTCATCACTCCAAAAGCATGGAGCGAGTCCATTCCTCCGGCAGTTATCCCGACAGAGGAAGAGACAAAGTTCTACAAAGGACCGAACAATGATAACCTTCCGGATATGAGAGACAAGATCCAGGATATCTCCCGTCAGGGATGCACCGATGATATCGGATGCTGGCCGGTAGATCCGACAGAAGCAAGAAAAACCGGAGCTGTTTACGCAGTGCGTGATTTTGAGAAATTAAACAACGTACACGGAACAACTCATCCGATGCTTATGAGATTTATCACAAGCAACGATTACGGACACTTCGGCGAGATGATCCTTCCGGCAGGAGGATACGGACCGAGATGTTCAGATCCTGACACACATGCAGGAGACGGAGCACTCTACTGTGTTGACGGACCGGTAACCGTAAACCTGGTTGACGCTCAGGAAAGCTTCGTTATGGAACCGGAAGATACGTTCTTCCTTCCTGCAGGAACGAAATATCAGTTAGTGAACTTTGAAGCAAAACCAGTAAAAGTTGTATTTGCAGTAACTGAATTATAATCCCATCCATGAAATCACGATAAGATATACATAAATCATCCAGGCATAGAACCGCCGCAGTGATTGGTGTATAATTAAGAAGAACACATGGTGATTTGCCTAGAAAGATTCTTTGCGGCATGCCGTGAAGAATCTTTTTGGCAGGAAAGGGGATAAACGATGGGACAATACAAAGGCATAATTTTTGACTTGGACGGGACGCTTCTTGATACGATCGGAGATCTTACAGACTCCGTCAATGAGGTGATGGAGAAGTTTGGATTTCCTCTCCACGGGCCGGAAGACTACAAGAAAAAAGTAGGAAATGGGTTTAAAAAGCTTGTGGAGAGAAGCCTTCCTGAGGATGCCAGGGATGAGAAGACCATTGATGACGCGGTGTCTGCCTTTGTAGAAGCCTATGACCGGAGGTATCTGGATAAGACTGCTCCCTATGAAGGGATTTTGGAACTGCTGGCGAAGCTTTGTGAGAAAGGGATCGCCCTCGGAGTCAATTCCAACAAGAGATCGGACTATACCAGTGCACTGATCAAAAAGTATTTCGCGCATATTCCGTTTGTGGATGTGTACGGAGAAAGAGAGGGAATACCCAAGAAGCCTGATCCGGCAGGGGCGCTGAAGCTTTTGGAGCTTATGGGTCTTGAAAAGGAAGAGGTGCTTTATATCGGGGATTCCAATACGGATATGCTGACAGGAAAAAACGCAGGCCTCGATACGGTCGGCGTTTCCTGGGGATTCAGGGGAAGAGAAGAACTGGAAGCATATGGGGGAACTTTTGTGGTAGACAGGCCGGAGGAAATACTCGGTCTGCTGGAAAGGAGCGAGCAATGAAAATTTCTTTAGGATGTGACGAGGCAGCATTTGACTTGAAAGAGGCGATTAAAAAGCATCTGGAAGATGCGGGACATGAAGTGGTAGACAACGGCGTGGGACCGGGGGAAGTGGAACTTTACCCGGATGTGGCAGTGCGTACCTGTGAAAAAGTAACAAGCAACGAATGCGACAGGGGAATTCTTGTATGCGGAACAGGAATCGGTATGGCGATGACAGCCAACAAGGTGCCGGGCATCCGTGCGGCAGTCTGCCACGATCCATTCTCAACAGAGCGCTCTATCCTGAGCAACGACGGAAATGTGATGTGTATGGGAGCAAGAGTCATCGCACCACAGCTGGCATTATATTTACTGGATATCTGGATGGGACTTACCTTCAAAGACGGACCGTCTACCGAGAAAGTAGAACGGATTACATATTACGAAAAACAGTTCAGCAAATAAAGCCAAGTACATAAACAAGGAGGGTTTTCTATGAATTTTAAATTTGGAGTGGATACGTTTATCTGGGCAGAAGCATATGGAGAAGAACATCTCTGGATCATCCCTAAGGCGAAAGAACTGGGATTTGAAGTCATTGACTTTGCGATCTCCAACCCATTCACATTTCCTGTAGAAAAAGTGAAGGCAGAGTTAGAGAGAGTAGGCATCGACTGTGTCTGCACTACCACGCTGACACCTGAAACCAATCCGATCTCTCCGGATGCTGAGATTCGTGCAGAAGGTGTAAAAGCCATGAAAAAATGTGTGGATATCTGCAACGAACTGGGTGCACCGATTTTAGGCGGTGTAAATTATGCAGGCTGGGGATATCTGACGAAGAAGCCAAGGACCGAGGAAGAGTGGAACTGGGGCGTAGAGTGCATGAGGGAAGTTGCCGAGTACGCAAAGGAAACCGGAGATGTTACCATCTGTGTGGAATGTGTCAACCGTTTTGAAACACATTTCCTGAATATTGCAGAAGATGCAGTTGCATTCTGTAAGGATGTTGGAACAGGAAATGTCAAGGTTCATCTCGACTGCTTCCACATGATCAGGGAAGAAAAGAGCTTTGCAGGGGCAGTAAAGACCTGCGGCAAAGAATATCTCGGATACATTCATGTCAATGAAAATGACAGAGGTATTCCTGGAACAGGGCTTGTGCCGTTTAAAGAATTTTTCAATGCATTAGTAGAGATCGGGTATGACGGACCTTTGGTGATCGAATCTTTTGATCCGAGCTTTGAAGAACTGTCCGGCAACTGTGCGATCTGGAGAAAATTTGCCGATACCGGAGAAGAACTTGCGATTGAAGGGCTGAAAAATCTGAAAGCCATCGCTGCTGAGATATAGGAGGGAGAACAGATGAATCGAATTGTAAACAATCCTGATTATGCTGTTGAGGATATGCTGAAAGGATTTGTAAAGACACATAAAGACATTGTGGCACCTACGGAAGATCCTCGTGTCCTGAAATATAAGGATGCACCTGTGGAAGGAAAGGTAGGAATCGTCACCGGGGGAGGCTCCGGGCATAAACCTGCATTCATCGGTTATATCGGTAAGAATATGTGTGATGCAGTAGCCGTGGGAGAAATTTTTTCATCACCGACAGCAAAGGCTTTCTTAGATGCCATGAAAGAGGCTGATTCCGGAAAAGGTGTTGCGTGCCTTTACGGAAACTATGCAGGCGATAACATGAACGTCAAGATGGCTATGAGAAAAGCAAAGAAGCTTGGAATTGAAGTAAAGACTGTTGTGGCAAATGATGACTGTGCGTCTGCACCGAAAGATGAACTGGAAAAACGCCGCGGTGTTGCGGGCGAAGTGCTCATGTGGAAAGTCGGGGGAGCGAAGGCTTCTATGGGTGCTGATCTGGACGGAATCATCGCAGCGGCACAGAAAGCGATCAACAACACGAGATCCGTAGGAATCGGAACTGCACCGTGTACCATCCCTGCTGTGGGGCATCCGAACTTTGAGATCAAGGACGGAACGATGGAAGTTGGAATCGGACACCACGGGGAGCCGGGAATCAATGTACAGCCATTAAAGACTGCAAGTGAGATCGCAGACGAGATGCTGGATATTATCCTTCCGGACCTGCCGTTTGCAGAGGGAGACGAAGTGGTAGTGCTTCTGTCAGGCCTGGGGGCAACTCCGGTGATGGAACAGTACATCGTCTATGACCGTGTGGAAGAAGTTCTCGCAGAAAAAGGAATCAGTGTTCACAAGGCATATGTGGGTAATTACTTTACTTCCCTTGAGATGATGGGTGTGACACTTACTGTGATGAAGCTTGACGATGAACTGAAAGAATGCATCGACATGCCCTGCGACTCTGTCGGTTTAAAACAGCTGTAAGTCCGGCGTTTTCCATAAATTTGGAGCATCACTGGACCCAAAACAAATTGAAAAGTGTGATCCTTATGTTACAATAAATAACAGAAGGAAGCAGTCTGAGTTTAAAGTGAGGAGAAGAATTATGTCAAGTTTTAAAAATGCAGAAGCAGGAATCATCGTAGATAAGCTGATCAAGACGATTCAGGAGCAGAGAGATTATCTGAGCGAGATTGACGGAAAGATCGGCGATGGTGACCACGGCATTAACATGAATAAAGGTTTTACCATGTGTGAGGAAAAGCTCAAGGGACAGACCTATAATATGAGTGAAGGACTCTGTACTCTCGGTGAGACTTTACTGGAGGATATCGGCGGTTCTATGGGACCTCTTTATGGTCTGTTGTTTGATGAACTCTCTGCGGCAAGCGAAGATAAAGATGAAATCGATGCTGAAGTATTCGGAGAGATGATCAGCGGAGCCGTGGAGGGAATCCAGGAAATCAGTCCGGCAAAGGTCGGCGACAAGACTCTGCTGGATACTCTGATTCCGGCAAAGGATGCTTTTATGGAAGCGAAAGATGCAGGCAAAGACTTTGCTGAGTGTCTGGATGCTATGAACGAAGCGGCAAAAAAGGGATGGGAATCTACGAAAGATCTGGTAGCTAAGATCGGACGTGCAAGCCGCCTTGGAGAACGTTCCAGAGGGGTTCTGGATGCGGGAGCTACAAGCTGTTACTTTATTGTGACCACGCTTGGAACAGCTGCAAAAGAGCTGTTGGGTTAATCAGAATTTAAGAAGAATGTGAACTGTTATAGAAAATGCACTGGATTTTGCCAGTGCATTTTTTGTGCAGAGAGATAGTTTATAATGTATAATATAGTTGGGTTAAAATAAATAAGATTAGAAGCATTTACGGAGACGATTTTAAAAGAGGAAGCGAAGGGAAAAGTGTTTATAAACTCATCACTGCTTGTATTACCAGCCAAAGACGGAAGAAAGGAGATTTCTATGAGACAAAAAATTACTGTTTTTTTCTTGATTGCTGTGTTGCTGCTTGCTAATACAGGGTGTCAGAAAAAGGAAACAGCGAAGTCAGAGACTACCACAGAAATCAGTATAAGAGATCAAATTCCAAAGATTTCAAAGAAGGAATTGCCAGCTATGAAAAAGAAAGCAGCAGAAGAGCTGAAACATAAGTGGAGAGATAGTGTCTATGATTTAGACAGAATAGTGTTTGAACCTGAATATTATAAAAAAATAGGGTATGATTCATGGGAAGAATTTATAAAAAAAAATACGGCAGATGGAGATGTAGAAAAATATTCTTTAGATAATATTGTGATCTTAGAAGGATATGAGAAGGGATCCACCGTGGCAGATTTCGCTGTATTCGCTAAGGAAAAAGGGAAATGGAAGTTTTTATATATTTTTAAATAAGGTAAAAACCGATAAAGCCTATTTGACTTATGATTTTTCTCGTGATATGGTAATTAAATGATAGTAATTATCAAAAAAGGAGGAGCCTATGAGTTTAACAGACGGAGTTATCCTGATTTTAGCGGCGGGAATCGTTCTTTTTGTGCTGTGGAGATTTATTTCACGTATCCGCAGGGGAGAAACGGGGTGCGGCTGCGGATGTGACGGCTGCTCTAAATCCTGTGCATCCAGACAAAAAGAAGACTCAAAGTAAGTGAGTAAAAGGCTGTGAGTATTATCACAGCCTTTTGTAATTTATATCTTGACATGTAAAAATATGTATGATATATTATCAACATAGAAAGCACCATACGGTTTCTCTTTTCTGAACCTCATTCAGCAGGATCTATTTCATCTTTCCTTTGGCATTCGCCAATCATACCCCGGTGATAGACCTTTAGAACCAATAGTCAGTTAAGAAAACAACGATTCCTTATTTATTTTTCATCAAGAGGAGAGGAATACTGTACCTGGTGCTTTCTTTTTGTGGTATAATATCAATGTCTGAGTAAAAATATATTTTAAATTTTTACTTGTTTTCAGCAATGAGGAAGTGGGCTTGTCCACTTTGTTTAAATATGATATTATAACATTTTGTAATTATTAGAACTTAGGAGGAAAAATCATGCCAGTAAAATACGTGTTTGTCACCGGCGGTGTTGTTTCAGGTCTTGGAAAAGGAATCACGGCAGCATCTCTGGGACGATTACTGAAAGCGAGGGGTTATCACGTAACCAGCCAGAAGTTTGATCCATACATCAATATTGACCCGGGAACTATGAATCCAATCCAGCACGGAGAAGTTTTTGTGACAGATGACGGAGCGGAGACAGATCTTGATCTGGGACATTATGAGAGATTCATCGACGAAGGGCTGAACAAAAAATCAAACGTGACGACAGGAAAGGTTTACTGGAATATTTTACAGAAGGAACGGCGCGGTGACTACGGCGGGAATACCGTACAGGTGATCCCGCATGTGACCAACGAGATCAAGAGCCGTTTTTATAGAAATGAAGAGGCGACGGAGCAGGAGGTAGCCATCATAGAGATCGGCGGTACGGTGGGAGACATTGAGAGTCAGCCGTTTTTAGAGGCACTGAGGCAGTTTCAGCATGAAGTGGGACATGAGAACTGTATTTTGATCCATGTGACCCTGATCCCTTATTTAAAGAGCTCAGGAGAACTGAAAACAAAGCCGACCCAGGCCAGCGTCAAAGATCTTCAGGGCATGGGAATTCAGCCGGATATTCTTGTTTGCAGATCAGATTATCCTCTGGATGACGGCATTAAGAGAAAGATTGCACAGTTCTGCAACGTGGAAAAAGAACGTGTCATCCAAAATCTCGATGCAGAAGTTTTATACGAAGTACCTCTGATGATGGAAAATGAACATCTGGCACATGAGGCCTGTGCCTGCCTTCATCTTCCGTGTCCGGAACCGGATCTTTCAGAGTGGCGCAAGATGATCGACAACTGGAAACATCCAAAGCATAAAATAGAAGTGGCTCTCGTCGGAAAGTATGTATCACTCCACGATGCCTATATCAGCGTGGTAGAATCTCTGGAACATGCGGGTGTTGCCAATTCGGCAGATGTCACCATCCGGTGGGTGGATTCCGAGCGTGTCAGCTCTTACAATGTGGACGAGATGCTGGGCGGTGTCCAGGGTATCATTGTTCCGGGAGGATTTGGAGACAGAGGTATTGAGGGCATGATCTGCTCCATTCAGTACGCAAGGGAACACAAAATTCCTTATCTGGGACTGTGCCTTGGCATGCAGCTTACCATCGTGGAGTTTGCGAGAAACGTCCTTGGCTACGCAGATGCCCACAGTAAAGAGTTTAATGAAAATACGGAACATCCGATGATTCATATCATGGCAGATCAGGATGGAGTGACCAACATCGGGGGTACACTGAGACTCGGATCTTATCCTTGTGTACTGGCAGACGGTTCCAAAGCCGAAGAACTTTACGGAACAAAAGAGATTTCAGAGCGCCACCGCCACCGATACGAGGTAAATAACAAGTACAGGGATGTACTTCAGGAAAACGGTATGATGCTTTCAGGGTGCTCACCGGACGGGCGTATTGTAGAGATGATCGAGATTCCGTCTCATCCGTTCTTTTTGGCAACACAGGCACATCCGGAGTTTAAATCAAGACCAAACAAGGCACATCCTCTGTTCAGAGGATTTATTGAGGCGTCACTGAAAAACGGAGGAATGATCTGAGAAAGGGGTGCGGCAGTATGAAGCATGAAATCATCGGACAGACAGTACCAGCAGTAGAAGTGGAACTTGACAAGGGGGAAGCAATGTTCACCCAGTCAGGAGCTATGGCATGGATGGACCCCTCGATCAAAGGGGAGTCTAAGATGGAGGGTGGATTTTTAAAAGGGATCGGAAGGAAGTTTGCCGGAGAGTCACTCTTCATGGTAACTTACTCTTCTGAAAAAGATGGAGCAAAGATTGCTTTTGCATCAACTGTTCCCGGGACGATCCTTCCGCTTCAGTTTCAGGGAACCGGAGGAATGATCTGTCAGAAAAAGGCTTTTCTGTGCGCTCAGAGGAGCGTTTCTCTGGAGACTATTTTTACCAAAAAGCTGTCAGCAGGAGCCTTAGGAGGAGAGGGCTTCATACTGCAGAGACTTTCCGGAGACGGCATGGCATTTCTGGAAGTCGACGGAGATGCGGTGACGAAGGAACTGGCTCCGGGAGAGACCATACTCGTTGATACCGGAAATGTAGTAGCTTTTGAAGACGGTATCAGTTATGAGATTGAGCGGATCAAAGGCGTTAAAAATATCTTTTTCGGGGGCGAGGGATTATTTCTCACAAAGCTCACCGGTCCTGGAAAGATTATATTACAGACACAGAATTTCAATGATTTTGCAGGAAGGATCGCATCGCTGATACCTTCCGGCAGCTGATCAGAGCATACAGAAGACAAAAACTGCCCGGTTAATTTACAGGGCAGTTTTTTTGTGGTTTAAAGGAGCAGCAGTGTGGAAATGGAAAAGTTTTATAATATATTAAAATTGTATTGCTAAATGAAAATAAAAGTGTTATGATATTTTCATAATAAAAAGAAATGAAAACACATGAAAATCTCAAGGAGGGCATTATGCAGGTTAAGGGTGTAAGATTGTACGGAGTAGATGACATCAGATTAGAAGAATTTGAACTGCCGGAGATCAAAGATGACGAGATCTTGGTAAAAGTTGTAAGTGACAGTATCTGTATGTCAACATGGAAGACAGTAAAACAGGGAGCCGGACACAAAAGGGTGCCGAATGACGTAGCAGATCATCCGGTTTTGGTAGGACATGAATTTGCCGGTGATATTGTGAAAGTTGGTAAGAAGTGGCAGGATCAGTTTAAGCCGGGGCAGAAATTTGCTCAGCAGCCGGCGATCCCGGGACAGATGGAGTCTCCCGGATATTCTTATCAGTACTGCGGCGGTGCTGCAACCTACTGTATTTTCCCAAATGATATCATTGAAAAGGGATGTGTATGGACATTTGAAGGAGACAGCTACTTTGATGCTTCCGTGGCAGAGCCGATGTGCTGCGTCATCAGCGGTTACCATACAAATTACCACACGGTTCCGGGAAGCTATGAGCACGTGATGGGTACAAAAGAAGGCGGAAATATCCTGATCCTTGGCGGATGCGGACCTATGGGGCTGGGCGCCGTAAGCTATGCGTTGGCTTTTGAAAATAAACCGAAACGTGTTGTAGTTACAGACATCAGCGATGACCGTGTAGAACGGGCAAAACAGGTGATCTCTATTGAAGACGCAAAGGCAGCAGGCGTAGAACTTCACTATGTGAATACTGCGGCTATGGAAGATCAGGAAAAAGAATTGATGGATATTACAGAAGGGCATGGATATGATGACGTATTCGTATATGTTCCGATCACTGGCGTTGCAGAACTTGGAAATAAGCTGCTCGCTTACGACGGATGCATGAACCTGTTTGCAGGACCGACAGATTCAAAGTTCTCAGCGAACATGAATCTGTATGACTGCCATTACTCCAGAACCAAAATTTTGGGAAGCACCGGGGGAACCATTGAAGATATGAAAGAGGCGATCAACAAGGCGGCATCCAAGGAAATTAAGCCGGCGGTTATGATCACACATATCGGAGGTATCGACGCTGTTGCTGAGACAACCAAGAATCTTCCGGACATCCCGGGAGGAAAGAAACTTACTTATATGCAGTTTGACATGCCGCTCACAGCGATTGATGATTTCAGAAAACTTGGAGAAACAGATCCTCTTTATGCTAAGCTTGCCGATGCATGTGACAAACACAACGGCCTGTGGAATGCAGAAGCAGAGAAGATCTTATTCGATCATTTCGGGGCATAAGAAAAGATATGAGGGGTGCCAATGTTTGCAGAGGAAAGAAGAGAACAGATTCTATTATATTTGAAAAAGCATAAGCGGGCTGAGGTGAAAGAGCTCATCGAAGAGTTTCAGGTTACCGGGGCGACCCTGCGGGCTGACCTGCGGGCGATGGAAGAAGAGGGGTCCATCGTCCGTACCCACGGCGGTGCATTGCTGAAAGAAGATGTTTTACAGAAAGAAGACTTCTTATCACTCAGAAGAGGGCACGAAGAAGAAAAGAAAGCCATTGCCAGAATCGCCAGAGCTTATGTGAAAGAGGGAGACGCGGTTATCTTGGACAGCGGAAGCACTACGCTGGAGCTTGCGCTGCTGTTAAAAGATGCGAAAAACATCAAAGTTATCACCAACGATCTTCAGATTGCGTTGGAACTGCAGGAAAATCCGTGGATTGAACTCTATATTGTCGGGGGAAAAGTGAGAAATAATTTTCGACTGACTCAGGGAGCCATCGGTACTGACTTTCTTAAGAGTATAGCAGTGAATAAAGTATTTTTGTCTCCGAATGCTCTGTCTGTCTTTGAGGGGGCGACTACGAGCAATGAAGAGATGAAAGAGCTCAAGCGGGCTATGATGAAAGCGGCAGGAGAAATCTATATGCTCTGCGACAGCTCAAAGATTGGGCAGAGAGCTTTTTGTAAGTTTGCCAGGCTGAGCGAATTTAAATTAATGCTCACGGATTCCGGAATTTCCAAATTAGATAAAACAGCGATCGAAGAACAGGGACTTGAAGTAAAGATCTGCAAATGAGGGGGAACATTTGCACGGAAATGAAGGAGATGGATATATGAAAAACGCAGTACAAAAATTTGGGAAATTTTTGAGTGCAATGGTTATGCCGAACATCGGTGCATTCATTGCATGGGGACTGATTACAGCACTGTTTATTGAAAAGGGCTGGTTCCCGAACGCAAAACTTGCAACAATGGTCGATCCGATGCTGAAGTACATCCTTCCGGTTCTGATCGGTTATCAAGGCGGTAAGCTTGTGGCCGGAGAACGGGGCGGAGTCATCGCAGTTATCGCTATTTTGGGTGTTATCTGCGGAAGCAACGAAGTTATGTTCATGGGAGCCATGGCTATGGGTCCGTTTGCGGGATGGGTCATTAAAAAGTTTGACAAGGCAGTGGACGGACATATCCCGGCAGGGTTTGAAATGCTGGTCAACAACTTTTCCGTCGGTATCATCGGAATGATATTAGCAATCATCGGATATTACCTGATCGGGCCTGTTATGACAGCGATCCTTACAGTGCTTACAGCCGGTGTTGATTTCCTGATCGGGCACAGCCTGCTGCCACTGGTATCCGTATTTGTGGAACCGGCAAAAGTATTGTTCTTAAACAATGCGATTAATCATGGTATTTTCACTCCGATCGGAGGAGAGCAGGTACAGGCCGCCGGAAAATCCATTATGTATATGATCGAGGCAAACCCTGGAGCAGGACTCGGAGTGCTGTCCGCATACTGGGCATTCTCTAAAGACAAAAGGACAAAGGATTCCGCACCGGGTGCGATCATCATCCACTTTTTCGGAGGAATCCATGAGATATATTTCCCTTATGTACTGATGAATCCTGTTGTTATCATAGCATCTATTGCAGGTTCAGCATGTGCAGTATTTTATTACTCTTTATTTAACATCGGACTTACCGGACCGGCATCACCGGGATCCATCATTGCTTTCCTGACGATGGCACCTAAGGGATCAACGCTGGCCGTATTGCTTGGAGTCGTGATTGCTGCGGTTGTTTCTTTCCTCGTGGCTGCTCCGATCATCAAGATGTCGAATGGAAAGAGTTTGGAAGAAGCCTCAGACAGTGTTCAGAATATGAAGGCTGCCAGCAAAGGCATTGCAAAGAAAGCAGGAGAGATCAAAAAAATCGTCTTTGCCTGTGACGCAGGCATGGGCTCCAGCGCTATGGGGGCAACAAAGTTCAGAAACAGGATTAAGTCTCTCGGACTTGGCATTACAGTGATCAATTCCTCTGTAGATACGGTTCCTGCAGATACGGATGTAGTTGTATGCCAGGAAGTTTTGGCTGACCGTGCGGCAAAGAGTGCACCAAATGCACAGCTGGTAACAATTAAGAACTTTCTTCAGGATGAGGCGATCGACGATTTGTATGACAAACTGGCGCAGCTTCAGAAAGAAAGAGATTTACCGGCAAAAGATGCTGTACAGGAAGCAGAGAAGTCGCCATCGGAGGATGAGGCAAACCCGATGGTCATGGTAAAAGAGGGAATCAAACTCGGACAAAAGAGTGTTTCCAAAGAAGAAGCCATTGAGGCAGCAGGAAATTTACTCTATGAGCTCGACTATGTAGAAAAAGATTATATTGAGGCTATGCAGGAGAGAGAGCGGACAGTTAGCACCTACCTTGGAATGGGAGTTGCGATCCCTCACGGAACCGGAGATGCCAAAAATAAGGTTAAGAAAACAGGTATTGTTCTGGTACAGTATCCTGACGGTGTGGATTTTGGAGATGAAAAAGCACAGTTAGTATTCGGAATCGCCGGAATTGGAAATGAACATCTGGAACTGCTGGGTAAGATCACTCAGGTGATCGATAACCAGGATAACCTTGAAAAATTAAAGACTGCGGGCAATGTTCAGGATGTACTGGATATGCTGAAATAAAAAGCAGGAGCTTCTGAAAGACAGTTTATAACCCACAACTGTTTTATCAGAAGCTCCTTTTTATTTGACTGCGCTGACTTTTAATCTCCGAAATGGCTGAAAGCATGTGCCGTCCGGCTGTATGGCTCTTTTCAGTGTAGCGTCTATAACCTCGTTTCGGAATGCTTCTTTTAATTCTTCGGGTACATACTGCATAAAAGGGACAAGGCTGGGCTGGTCGATCCAGCCAATCATTTCTTCGGCATCAGTGAAAAACCGGTCTGCATTTTCTTCTGTGACCACGATGTTTTTAAACTCTGTGAGGTTCATTAATCCTTCATATTCAAATTTTGAAGGCATATACCAAGGCCATTGAAAAGATTGAAAATACTTTTTATATGGTTCCGTTTGAATCATGTTACGGATGATTTCAAAAAAATCCGAGCAGTTCCCTTCGCCGGCGAAATTCCATAGGATCTTTCCTCCAGGTTTTAGAGCGGAGTAGGATTGGTTTAAGAGACGAGAATGATCTTTCACCCAATGCAGTGCGGCGTTGGAATAAATGACATCAAATTGATTCATAAAGTTCATGTCTGCCATATCCATATTAAGAAACTGAAGATTCTTTTTTTTATGTTTTTTTGCAGTATTGATCATTCCGATTGAAGCATCGATTCCAATAACACTGCCTTCGGGCACCAGCATGGACAACTGTTCCGTCAGGACCCCGTCCCCGCAGCCCAGATCTAAAATAGATTCATTGCCGTTAAGATGAAGGTCCGAAAAAAGTTTTTGACCCCATTCTTTTTGATGTCTGGAAGCCTGTTCATATTTTTTGCCGTTAAATTCATAGATACCCATCTGTATTCATCTCCCTGCTTATTTAATCGTTTTTTTGAGTATACCATGATGGAGACTGGTACGCACAAATAAATTGCCTGTTGCCAAATGTGAGAACCCGTGGTATGATATTTGTGAAATGAAAAAAATACGAAATTTTTAAAAAATAATAAAAATTTTTAAAAAGCCAGGAGGGAATTATGAAGGCTAAAGGTGTGAGAATGTATGGGGCAAAGGATATTCGGCTGGAAGAGTTTGAACTGCCGGAGATCAAAGAAGACGAGGTGCTTTTGAAAGTCATGAGTGACAGCATCTGTATGTCTACATGGAAAGAAGTCAAGCTGGGAAGCGGACATATCCGCGTACCGGATGACATAGCAGAACGTCCGGTCATCATCGGCCATGAATTTTCCGGTGTGATCGAGCAGGTCGGAGAAAAGTGGGCAGACGAGTATAAAGTGGGAGAGAGATTTGTAGTACTTCCGGGGATTCCGGATCAGATGGGAGCACCGGGGTATTCCTATGAACACTTCGGAGGCGCAGTGACATACTGCATCGTTCCTAATGATGTGATTGAGAAGGGTTGTCTGCTCCACTATGACGGGGATGCTTTCTATGAAGTATCTGTGTCAGAGCCTATGTACTGTATCATCGGCGGATATATGGCGAACTATCATACGAAGCCGGAGACACACGAACATTTTATCGGCGCAAAAGCGGGAGGGAACATTGCTATCCTCGGAGGATGCGGACCGATGGGACTGGGCGCAATCAGTTATGCACTTGCCATGGAAAACAAACCGAAGACGGTTGTTGTCACGGAAATCAACGACGACCGAATCAACCGGGCCAGAGAAGTGATCTCTGAGGAAGATGCAAAAGCAAGAGGTGTGGAATTACATTATGTAAACACAGCAAAGATGGATGATGAGGTCAAAGAACTGATGGATCTCACCGGAGGAGAGGGATACCATGACGTATTTGTTTACGCTCCGGTAAAAGCGATTGCAGAGACAGGAAACAAGATCCTTGCATTCGACGGCTGCATGAACCTGTTCGCAGGCCCTTCTGACAGTGAATTTTCCGCAGACATGAACCTGTATGACTGCCATTACAGAAATACGAAGCTTCTGGGATCTTCAGGGGGCATTAAGGCAGACCTTCTGGAAGCGCTCGATTTGATCGCGAAGAAAGAGGTCAATCCGGCTGTTATGATCACTCATGTGGGAGGCATTGACGCAATCGTTGATACAACTCTTCATTTACCTGAGATACCGGGGGGAAAGAAACTTACCTATACACAGTTTGATATGCCTCTGACAGCGATTGAAGACTTCAGAAAACTGGGTGAGACCGATCCTCTGTTTGCGAAGCTTGCCGATGCATGCGACAAAAATCAGGGATTGTGGAACAAAGAAGCAGAAGAAATTTTACTGGATCATTTCGGAGTATAACTTATGTTTGCAAGAGAGCGGAAAGAAGAACTGCTGGCTTATATGAGGGTACATAAGAGGGCTGGCATCCATGAACTGTCGGAAGAATTCCATGTGACCGGCGCCACCATAAGGTCCGATTTAAGTGAATTGGAGAAAGAGGGACACCTGATTCGGACCCACGGGGGCGCACTGCTAAAGGAAGAAGAAGTCACAAAGGAGGCATTTCTTGCCTCCAGGTGGAACTTAAATCCCGATAAAAAGAGGATCATTGCACAGGGTGCCAAAGAGTTCGTCAGGGAAGGAGATATTATCCTGATCGACAGCGGTTCTACCATGCTGGAATTTGCAAAGGTTCTGACAGACTTTAATGACCTGAAGGTAGTGACCAATGATCTGAACATCGCTCTTGAACTGCAGAAAAAGCCTTCTATTCAGGTGATACTGATCGGAGGAACTGTGAGGAACCAGTTTGAATGTACCTTTGGTTCCCTGGGGATTGAATTTCTTGAGAGGATTTCCGTGGATAAACTGTTCTTGTCACCAAACGCTTTGTCAGTTTCCAAAGGGCTGACCACGCCCAATGAGGAGACAGCGGCGATGAAGCGTGCGATGATGAGGACCGCAACAGAAGCATATATGCTGTGCGACAGTACGAAGATTGGACGGAAGACCTTTTGCCGGTTTGCGAGGAACAGTGATTTTAAATATCTGATCACTGATGAGGGAATCCAGACTGCCGACAAAAAAGAACTTGAGAAGCAGGGAATCAAGGTCAGGGTGTGTAAGATGAAAGGTCAGGAATAACCTGGAAATTATCTTACCACCGGTTATAATTTAAAAAATTGTCAAGCAAAAAGGGAAGAAAATTTATTGAGAATTTTTCTTCCTTTTTTGCGTTGGATAGAACTGACAAACCGCGTATTTATGCGGTTTATAAGGTTATTAAAAGGAGGAAAATGTAAGAAAATCTTGTCAAAAAATCTTCTGCAAAATTTACCACTGGCAATAGTGGACGTATGGAAATACAATCAATATAATGGAATTATAGATAAACGTTTATCAGATATGAACCATTAACTGCAGCAAAAAATTATACCAAAAAGAGAAGGAAAAAAGGAGGATTATTATGGCAAGTAGTTTCAAAGCTAAAGTCCAAAAAATGGGCGGATTCCTTTCAGGAATGGTAATGCCTAACATTGGTGCCCTGATTGCATGGGGTATTATCACAGCATTATTTATTCCGACAGGATATTTCCCAAATGAAAAGATGAACGAACTCGTAGGCCCGACACTTAAGTTCTTGATCCCGTTGTTATTTGGATACACCGGAGGTCATACAGTATATGGAAGACGTGGTGCCGTTGCAGGTACACTTGCAACAATCGGTGTTGTCATTGGTTCAGAAGCAACCATGATGATCGGTGGTATGGTCATGGGACCTCTCGGTGCATGGATCATCAAGCAGTTTGACAAATTGTTAGAAGGACGTGTAAAACCAGGTCTGGAAATGTTAGTAGACAACTTCTCCATGGGTATCATTGGAGCACTGATGATGATCGCGGGATTCGTTGTAATCACACCGCTTTTTGCAGGTATTACAAGTGTCTTAACAGTCGGTGTTAACTTTGCGATCGATCACAGCATCCTTCCATTCACACCAATCTTCGTTGTACCAGGACAGGTATTGTTCTTAAACAACGCGATCAATCACGGTATCTTTACTCCGCTTGCGATTGAACAGGCTGCAGAGACAGGAAAATCTATTCTGTATCTTGTAGAGGCAAACAGCGGTAACTGGGCAGGACTTGTACTTGCATTTATGTGCTTTGGAAAAGGTATGGCAAAGAAATCTGCACCTGGTGCAGCGATCATTCAGATCATCGGTGGTATCGGTGAAGTATCTTTCCCTTATGCTTTGATTAAACCTGTTACTATTCTTGGACCGATCTGCGGTTCCATCGCAGCGTTATTCTGGTTCCAGATCATGGGCGGTGGTGCCGTTGCAGCAGTATCACCTGGATCAATCATTGCCTTGGCAATTATGTCACCGAAAGGAAAGCTGTTCGTCAACCTGGCCGGATATGTCATAGCCGCGATCGTATCGTTCGCTATCGTTGCATTCTTCCTTAAACGCGATAAGACGCCGGAAGATGAGGTCGGAGAAGTAGGCGGACTAGATATGAGCCAGTTTGTTGAAAGTCACAGCGCTCCTGGAGAAGAAAAGAAAGCTGTTGTAGCAGACGATGCAGAGCTTCCAAAACGCCAGGTTAAAAAGGTAGCATTTGCATGTGATGCAGGAATGGGATCCAGTGCCATGGGAGCTTCCATGCTGAAGACACAGCTGAATAAGATCGGAATGTACATAGATGTAAATCATGTATCTATTCATCAGATACCGGCAGACATCGATGTTATTGTTACAAACGAAAACTTATATGAAGCTGCGAAGAGTGCGGCTCCTGCGGGAGTACCGGTCATTGCGATCGAAAACTTCCTGGATGCTGCTGAACAGGCAGCAATTGCCAAGAAGATTAAAGACATGGCTGAATAAGTCAGACTGCGGCGCCATAATTGAAGAATTATGGCGCCTTCTAAGTAAAGGAGCTGCAAAATTATGCTGATGTCTAATCGTGTAAAAGATATCATACAGATTGTCTTAAGCAGCCGTGGTTTCGTAACCATGAAAGATATTGCCAACAAGATGAATGTCTCAGAGAGGACCGTATACCGGGAAATCCCTGAGGTGACAGAAGTGTTAAGGCAGTATCAGATTACGTTGGAAACGGTGAGTAAAAAAGGAATCTGGGCTGTCGGTCTGCCTGAACCTATTCAGAAACTCCAGACAGAATTAGGGGAACATAAAAAACTCCAGGTAGTAGACCCTAAGGAACGAATGTATTTGGTTCTCTTAGAACTGCTTCATCAGGATGACTTCATGAAGACAGAAGCATTGGCAATCGATATGGGTACATCCCTCCCGACAATCAGGAATGATCTGAAAAAGATTGAGAAAATTCTTCCGGAGTACAATATTAAATTAATCTCAAAAAAGGGAGATGGAATCTGCCTGAGCGGTGAGCAGGTGGCGAGGGATCATCTGATGGTCAATATCATCATGAAAAACACAGATGTGGATGTGATCGTACACTGGCTTGCAGGGAATGTCAGGCAGTTTCATCCTTTTATGCAGAAGCTGGATGAATATGGTTATATGGACCTGTTTCAGACATGTGAAAAAATATTAAGAGATATCAGCCATAAACTGATCCAAAAAAATTATCAGATACTTGACCAGAACTATGCAGAATTAGTCATGCTGGTGTCACTGCTGATCCGCAGACACAAGATCGGAAACAGGAAATACAGTACAGATTTTACTGTGGAACAAGTGGACAAGAACCAGAAGAAGGTTGTCGCCGCATTGATCCGGATGCTGGAAAAGAAATATTCCATTTCCCTGGACGAGGCAGAAAAAGAATATCTTCTGTGGGTTATGGATATCAGTGTCGGAAAAAGGAACAATGAAAATGTGTTTGTCAAAAATTTTGTGCTCAAGCCAAAGATTGAAGAGTTTGTAGAACTGGTGGAAGGGCGTATGGGCATTACTCTGAGCCAGGATACAAAGCTTATGGACGGACTGCTGACGCATATCGATAAAGCCCTGGTGCGGACAAGGAGCGGAATGAGTATCTCGAATCCAATTATCCGCGACATTGAAAAAGATTATTCGCAGCTGTTTTCCATTATAAAAGATACGGTCAGAAAAGTATTTCCGGATGATTATTTTCCGGATGATGAGATAGGGTATCTGGTATTATATTTTGCGGTATCATTGGACAACATTACAAAGAAGACATTCCGGGTGCTGGTGGTATGTTCCAGCGGTATGGGATCTTCCAAGATGCTGGCCAGCCGTCTGGAGAGGGAGATACCCGAGATTTATGTAAGAAAGATTGTATCTTTGGTAGGGCTGGGAGAAGAAGACTTAAACGATTATGACTTGATCCTGTCAACCATCCCGCTGTATTTAAAAGACAGGGAGTATCTGAAAGTTTCTCCGCTCCTGAACGATAATGAGCTGGAGATTGTAAAAGAAAAAATTAGAAGGCATAAGCATCAGACTTTAAGGAAGATTGAGGAACAGGAAAGAAAGGCGGCGGAGTTAGAAAGCAGCAACAGTATTGTATCTTTAAAACAGTTAAAACAATTAACTACGTGGGCAGTAGACTTATTGGCTGAATTCCATGTGTATGAAATTAATAATCTGAAGGATGAAAACCACTTATTTTCAAATTTGGAACACACGATCTGGGAAGCCGGAATCTTTATCGGTGAACAGGAGATTAAGAATTATGTGATCCGGCATGGAAATGAATGCCGTTTTACCATACCGACGACGGAAATCAGTTACTTTGAGTGTTATTTAAAGAAAATAAAAAAACCGCTTCTTTTCGTCTACCATTTAAAAGAGAAACGAATGGTCGATCCTCAGGAGGGTGATGCGGTCAGTAACATTATATTTTTCTTCTATCCAACGGAAATGGAAGAAGTACAGCAGATGTTTCTGCGATATATTACTGAATTGATCATCGAAGACCGGGATGTCATGAAGTTAATAGAGAAGGGCGACGAAGAAGAAATCAGGCAATGCTTTGGACACAGGTTCAGACATTATATAGGAGAATCAATTTAGGAGGTTTCATTATGGCAGATAAGAAGAGTATTTTTAACGAAGACAACATCAGATTGAACGCATCCTTTGCTACGAAGGAAGAGGCTATCCGGGCTGCGGGACAGATCCTTGCAGACAATGGTTACGTAAAAGAAGAATATATAGATGATATGCTGAAGAGGGAAGAAGTGGTCTCTACCTACATCGGCAATCACATTGCGATTCCGCACGGCATCGTAAAATCCGAAGAAAGGATTATGGCTTCAGGAATTTCCTTTATCCAGGTTCCTGAGGGCGTAGACTATGAAGGAAAAACTGCAAATGTCATCATTGGAATTGCAGGTAAGAACAATGAGCATATTGAGATTTTAGGAGATATCGCAGTGGCATGCTCAGATCTTGACAACGTAGAAAAACTTAGAAATGCAAAGACCAAAGAAGAAATACTGAATGTATTTAAAGATGTGGTCCGCTAAAACAGACGGAGGGAATAAAATGAAAGCAGTACACTTTGGGGCTGGCAAGATCGGCCGCGGGTTCATCGCAGACTTGCTGCATGATACAGGATATGAAATCGTATTCGTGGACGTAAATGAGAAAGTCAACGAGGAACTGAACAAATACCATAACTACTACTTATACGTGATCGAGGAGGATTACAGGAGAAAAGAAATCGACAAGGTTTCCGCTCTCTCTCCGATCACAGAAGAAGACAAAGTCGTGGAGGCAATCGTGGAAGCAGACGTAGTCACTACGGCAGTGCTGGCAGACAATTTCCCTAAAATTGCAGGTACTCTCGCAAAAGGGCTGAAAGCCAGATTGGAAGCAGGCAAAGAAAGAGTCAATGTAATTCCTTGTGAGAACGCATTGTTCAACGGAGATCTGCTCTTAAAGGAACTTGTCAAAACTGAAATTGCTTCTGAGGATGACTTCCTAAAAGCAGCGGCATTCCCGAATACGGCAGTAGACCGTATGGTATTCGGTACCGACAAAGACGGCAGAGACGGAATTGACATCGGAAAAGATCACGAGCTGGCAGTGGAAGTGAATAAGCTGGTAGACCCAGAGAAACTTCCGATTGCCGGAGCAGAATATACCGATAATCTTCAGAAGTTCCTGGAGAGAAAACTTTATACAATCAACTGCGGACACGCATGGTCCGGTTATATCGGAAAATTGATGGGATATGAGATCATCCAGGATTACTTCGCGGTGCCGGAAAACATTGAAATGACAAGAGAAGTCATGAGAGAAGTTGCGGCTCTGATGGTTGCAAAACACGGATTTACCGAGAAGGAAATGGAAGACTACATTACGTTTGCATTAAACCGTTTTTGTACTCCTGGTATCAAAGACACGATCACACGTATCTCCAGGGCGCCGATCAGAAAGCTTGCACCGAATGACCGTCTGGTAGGACCGGCTGTACAATGTGAGGAGAGGGGACTCAAAAATACACTTCTCCTGAGAGGTATTGCAGCGACATTCCTGTTCGACGTCAAAGAGGATGAGCAGTCTGTTGAGATGATGCAGTATGTGGCTGACAACGGCATTGAAGATGCAGTGACTCATTTTACAGGTATTGAAGCGGGAACCAGGATGTTTGATGAGATCGTCAAAGATTACAACGAATTAAAGGAAGGAAAATAATATGAAATTACAGTTAGCTTTAGATGAAATGAACCTTGTAGATGCACTGCGTTTCGCTGACAAGGTTGCGGAGCATGTCGATATTATCGAAGTGGGAACTCCTTTCGTTATGGACGAAGGAATGAGGGGTGTGCGTGAATTCCACCGTTTCTTCCCGGACAAAGAGATCCTGGCCGATTTAAAGATCATGGACGGCGGATATCTGGAAGCAAGCTATGCCTATGAGGCAGGTGCTGCTTATGCTACAATCCTGGGTGTTTCTGATAACCTGACCATTGAAGGCGCTTTAAAAGCGGCAAGAGACTATGACAGAAAACTCGTTGTGGATATGATCTGTGTGGAAGATCTTCCGACTAGAATTGCAAAGATGGAAGAAATCGGAGTTGACATCCTGGCAGTTCATACAGGGGCTGACCAGCAGGCAGCAGGCAGAGAGCCGATCCAGGATCTTCAGGTTATGACAGAACATGCAAAGAAGGCTCAGATCGCTGTGGCCGGAGGTATTAACAGTAAGACCATCGATAAATATGTTGCCTTAAAACCGGAGATTATTATTGTAGGATCTGCGATCGGACATGCAGAAGATCCGGTTGCGGAAGCAAAAGCGATCAAAGACGCGATGCTTTAAACCACAAATTGAGACTGGAGGGAAAGATTATGACAGAATGTAAAAATATGATGGCGATTCTCGGAGAATTAACCGACAACGCAAAAGAAGTAGATAATGAACAGATCGAGGCAGTGGAAAAACTGATCACAGAGGCAAAAAGAATCTTTATAAGCGGTGCGGGACGTTCCGGATTTGCTGCCAGAGGATTTTCTAATCGTCTGATGCATCTTGGGTATACCGTATACTTTGTTGGCGAGCCGACCACACCGTCGATTCAGGCAGGAGATCTGCTGATCGTCGGTTCCGGTTCCGGAAATACCGCGAGCCTTGTGTCTAATGCCAAAAAGGCAAAGAGCCAGGGAGCAAAGGTAGCGACCATTACAATGTTCCCTGAGAACACGATCGGATCTATGGCAGATGCGGTAATCACTCTTCCGGGAGTTACGAAGAAGTGTGACAATCATGAGGGTGCGGGAACTGTTCAGGCTGCCGGTTCCGGATTCGAGCAGTTAAGCTGGATTACATATGACTGTATGGTTATGGATCTGATGAGGATTACAAGTCAGTCAGATGACGATCTGTTTGCAAGACATGCAAATATGGAGTAATAACAAATATGATATAAAAGGGGCTCTTTCCGGAGCCCCTTTTATATAACACAATACCAGAAGACATGACAGTAGGGAGGAATTTCAGACTATGAAACAGGTTATGATTGTAGGAGCAGGACGCCTTGGAAAAGGATTTTTTGGAGAAACATTCGATAATGCCGGATGGAAAATCGCTTTTTTAGACAAGGATCCGAGGGTGGTCGAGGAACTAAAGAGGACAGGGAGTTATCACGTGGAAGTCCACAGGGTAGATTCTATTGAGAACCGGACTGTCTCAGGGTATGAGGCTTATGTCTGTGATGAAAATTATTCCTGCATGGATGCGTTTTTGAATACGGATGTTATTATGCTGCCGCTTTATCCAAAAGATTTTAGGGAAGCAGGACATTATTTATCTAAGTGTTTCACTGAGTTTTATAAAAAGCAGCCTGAGAAAAAGCTGACCGCTATCTGTGTGACAAACAAAAATTATCTGATCCCGGAAATTATAGAAAGTTTTAAGGAAAAACTCCCGGATGATGTGAAAGCGTGGTTTGATACGAATGTAGCAGTCAGAGATTCTATTATCCGGAGAGGAACAGATGCACAGACTCACTATGCCACTGAGATAGTGACGATGGCGGTTGCTTCGCTTCTGATTCAGACTCCTGTATATAATGATTTCAGCGATGTTGAATGGCTGGAACTGAATGACCAGATAGAAACTCTGAAGGATTTAAAAGTGTTTGCAATCAATGGACCTCATGCGTCAACTGCTTTCTGGGGTTATCTGAAAGGTTATAAAACGATACCGGATGCCGAAAAAGATGAGGAGATTGCCGGCATTATTTATCAGGCGCATAAAGAGATTCTCGATATGATCATGGAAGAATACGATATTACAAAAGAGGAGCTGGATCATTTGGAAAATCTTCCGACGCCGATGGGAGAGATTCCGGATTCCATCTACAGAGTAGCATTTGATCCGATAAGAAAACTTTCCAGAGGAGACAGGCTTACCGGAGCTGCACAGAGGTGCCTTAAACATGGTCTCCCTTATGAAGCGATTGCAAAAGGTATGGCAGCCGGCTTTGGATATACGGAGCCAGAGGATGAAAATGCGGTAAAGCTTCAGGAGGAAATCAAAGAATTGGGGATCGAAGAGACTGTGCATAAATATACGAAACTTGAAAAAGACAGCCCTATTCTGAGAAAAGTAGTGGAAGAATATGAAGCTCTGAAAGACAGAGGACTGATAAAATAAGAAGAATAATTTTGGCAAAAAAGCTGTGTTCCTTTTCATTGGGGAGACAGCTTTCTTTGTTATTTATCCTGATCCTATGTTACAATAAGTCTGTATTTTATGTTTAACAACAGTGGAAAAATACAGGAAAGGGTGTGTATATTGTGGAAAATAAATTTGACGTCATTATTATAGGAGCAGGGCCTTCGGGGATTTTCTGTGCGTATGAACTCTCACAAAAGAAAGCGGATTTAAAGATCTTAATGATAGAGAAGGGAAGAAGGATTGAAGACCGGTCCTGTCCCAAAAGGAAAACAAAAGTGTGTGTGGGCTGTAAGCCATGTTCCATTACGACCGGATTTGCAGGTGCAGGAGCTTTTTCTGACGGAAAGCTTTCCCTCTCTCCGGATGTGGGCGGAAATCTGCCGCAGATCCTTGGATACGAAGAAACAGAGCAGCTTCTGAAAGAATCGGACCAGATCTATTTGAAATTTGGAGCGGACACAAAAGTGTATGGATTGAATGAAGAAAAAGAAATTGCAAGGATCAGAAAAAAGGCAATTAAAGCCAATCTGAAATTAATCGAGTGTCCGATTCGGCATCTTGGCACGGAAGAGGGATATAAGATATACCAAAGGCTTCAGGAGCACCTGCTTGGCGTGGGGGTCAGGATGGAATTTAACACCATGGTTGATAATATTCTGACTGCAAAAGGACGGGTGAGGGGTGTGGTCACCGATAAAGGAGAGACATTCTATGCAGAGGAAGTTGTTGCCGCCGTGGGCAGGGAAGGATCTGAATGGCTCAGCAACCTGTGCCGGGAACACGAGATTGCGACTGAGGTGGGAACCGTAGACGTAGGCGTCAGAGTGGAGGTTCGGGATGAAATCATGGAAGAACTGAACAAGAGCCTGTACGAGGCAAAGCTGGTATATTATACGCCGACCTTTGACGATAAAGTCCGCGTGTTCTGTACCAACCCTTCAGGAGAAGTGGCCACAGAATATTATGAGGACGGACTTGCAGTAGTAAACGGCCATGCATATAAGGCAGAAAAATATAAGACAAAGAATACTAATTTTGCAATTCTTGTATCGAAAAATTTTACGAAGCCGTTTAAAGAGCCCATCCAGTATGGAAAACATATCGCGCAGCTCAGCAATATGCTCTGCGACGGAAAGATCCTTGTCCAGAGGTTCGGAGATTTTGTCCGGGGACGCAGAACGACAGAGGAACGCCTTCTCAGAAACAACATCACGCCGACGTTAAGGGATGCGGTGCCGGGGGATCTGTCATTGGTATTTCCTTACAGAATTATGAAAGCGATTGAAGAGATGATCTATGCACTGGATCAGGTGACGCCGGGGATGGCCAGTGATGAAACGCTGCTCTATGGAGTGGAAGTGAAATTTTATTCCAATAAAGTCGTCACAGACCAGGCGTTTGAAACCAACATCAAAGGCCTTCGGGCAATCGGTGACGGAGCCTCAGTCACAAGGGGCCTTCAGCAGGCATCGGCTAACGGGCTGAGCGCAGCCAGGAGTATTTTAACTGCGAAAGGAGTATCTATATGAGATATATATGTACCGTCTTATCCGTATCGGACATTAAGAAATCCAGAAAGTTTTATGAGAATTTATTCGGATTGGAGCTTTACCAGGATTATGGCATCAATATATCCTTTACTTGCGGACTTGCACTGCAGCAGGACTTTGACTGGCTGGTGAACATACCAAAAGAGGCAGTTCTGAAAAAAACAAATAACATCGAGATCTGCTTTGAAGAAGAGGACTTCGATGGATTCTTGAAAAAACTGAAAACTTATCCGGATGCTGAGCATTTGGGAGATGTGATTGAGCACAGCTGGGGACAGCGTGTCATCAGGTTTTATGATCCGGACGGGCATCTCATCGAAGTGGGAGAGTCAATGAAAATGGTAATTACCCGTTTTCTGGATTCGGGACTTACTATGGAAGAAGTTTCCAGCAAGATGGATGCCTCGGCAGAAGATCTGCAAAAACTTTTAGATAAGGAAGAGTGATCCTTTGAGTTCTATGGATAAAATAGGATCATATATAAGACGACAGTATCGTTTCCGGTGTTGCGGTAAGAGTGAGCAGTATCTCCCGGAAATCGTATACTTTCGTCTTTTGTTAAGGTAAATTTGTGACAATCAGCGCATATTTCAAGATCTCCGTGAAATACAGTGATAAATTCTGTCGTTCCTTTCAGATGTGCTTCGGACTCCCAGCGGCTGTATGGTTCCAACTTCAGATAGTATACGGCGAATTTCCTGTCGGCGTCATCCGGAAAAAGCGGATAATTTTTAACCCTTCCCGAATCTTCCAGCAGCGGTTCTATGTCTGCTGTCTTAATGATTTCGTATGGAGTTTTTGGACGGACAGTCAAGGCATCAAAGGGTACCTTCATGCCATTTGATATTTTCCACAAGGTTGATATCGTTGGGTTCCCGTCCCCGCGCTCAATTTGGGCCAGCATACTTTTACTGACACCGCTTAATTTTGAAAGTGCCTCCATGCTGAGTTTCTGCTTTTCACGGAGACGTTTAATGTTTTTGGCAACAATTAAATTCATTGTATCCAAAGAAAGACTCCTTTCTATTGACAATATATTGTACAAATTGTATTATTATATCATACGAGTGCAATATAATAACTGTTTTGTATTATTATATTATTTTGAAACGGGATTGTAAATAGAAAAGGAGGTTTCATTTGCTGCATCTATATGATTTTGTAATTTATTGTTTTATAACTGCTTATACTCCGGGGGCAAATAATCTGCTCTCTATGAGCAATGCCATACGCCTTGGATTTCGCCGCAGCGTACGTTTTAATCTTGGGATCTTGGCCGGCTTTACGGCAGTTATGACAATTTGTACGGTTTTCAGTACGGCACTTTATTCTTCTCTTCCAAAAATTAGATTTGTCATGCAGTTTCTTGGGGCTGCCTATATGCTGTTCCTGGCATGGAAATTGTGGAAGAGTTCCAATGATATGACTTCAGACGGAGGAAGTGAAGCCAGCTTTCTCTCGGGAATGATCTTACAGTTTGCTAATCCTAAAATATACATTTATGCTATAACAGCCATGTCACTTTATATTCTTCCCGCCTATCAGTCGACAGGCGCTTTAGCAGCATTTACGATTATGTTATCATTGATCGGTGCGTCAGGATCTTTTGTATGGGCATTGTTTGGGTCGGCTTTTTGCAATTTTTTCTCAAAACATTTCCGTGCGGTCAATCTGGTGATGGTTCTTCTGCTGATCTACTGTGCAGTCTCACTATTTATGTAAATTCACAAAAAAACAAAGATTCATTCAGCTGTTTTTGGGCAAATGGGCAAAAAATAAAAAAAGACTTATGAAGCTTTGAATGACCCTGCTATACTAAATATTAGAAAATAAATATATGACAGAAATGAAAATGGTAGCGAGATTATAAGACTCTAATCGCAGCGAAAGTTACAGTCTTATAGTCCCGCTATTTTTTTCTGTATGAATCAATGAAAAGTTTGGAGGAATTTATGGAAAAGAATCATTTTATGGAACGGGAGAGTATTGGGAAACTCATGCTGAAATTTTCTGTTCCGTGTATTATGTCACTGCTGGTGTCATCTCTTTATAATATTGTAGACCAGATCTTTATCGGGCAGGGGATCGGATATCTGGGAAATGGAGCTACCAATGTGGTGTTCCCGGTTACGATCATTGCACTCGCGATGGCACTGATGGTTGGAGATGGATGTGCAGCAAACTTAAGTATCTGCCAGGGGTGCAAAGATCAGAACAGAGCCAGAAAGAGCGTAGGAAATGCGATTGTGCTGCTTGTGGCAGCAGGTGTGGTTTTTACTGTTTTACTTTTTCTGTTTAAGGATCAGTTTCTGAAGGCTTTTGGCGCGACAGAGAATAACTTTGCATATGCCAGGGAATATTTTGTGTATATCATGATTGGAATTCCGTTTTTTATGTTTTCCAATGGCATGAACTCTATTATCAGGGCAGACGGCAGCCCTCAGTTTGCAATGATATCATTGGTGCAGTTATCAATGTGATCCTGGATCCGATTATGATTTTTGTATTTCATTGGGGAATGATGGGTGCAGCCCTGGCTACGATTACCGGTCAGATTGTGTCAGCGATTCTGGCAGTTTATTATCTTTGCCATATGAAATCTATAAAGATGGAAACAGAATGTTTTCGAGTGAACCCCATAATTTCTAAAAAGGTGCTTTCTCTGGGGATCAGCAGCTTTCTGACACAGATTTCGATCGTAGCCATTATGGCGGCAATGAACAATATGCTCGTGATTTACGGAGCACAGTCCAGGTTTGGGTCTGATATTCCGCTGACAGTGGTGGGAATTGTTATGAAAGTATTCCAGATTGTGATTGCTTTTTCTGTAGGCATCGCAGCAGGCTCCCAGCCAGTGATCGGGTTTAACTACGGAGCAGGACTGAACCACAGAGTGAAGAAGATATTTAAGCTGATGATGGCGGCGGAAGCCTGCGTAGGTGTGTTTTCCATGATCATATTCGAATGTTTTCCTATGGAGATCATCAAACTATTTGGAAATGAGAGTGTACTTTACAATGAGTTTGCGGTTCTTGCTTTCAGAACTTATCTTTGTACCATAGTATTATGCTGTATCCAAAAATCAGTCAGTATTTTTCTGCAGGCATTGGGGAAGCCAATTCTCTCAATGGGGCTCTCCCTGCTCAGAGACTTTATTTTAAGTGTACCGCTGGTTCTATTTCTTCCAAAATTATTGGGGATAAAAGGGACTCTTTATTCTGCGCCGGCGGCAGATATGATCTCATTCATCGCTGTGATTGCCGTAACCCGGTATCTTTTCGGACATTTAAAAAAAGATGAAAAGGAGGAGAGAGAAACAGCTTTTAACAGAGGAGAAGAAACAATAAATCTGGTGTCAGAGTAGATTATGAAATGTCTGAAGCAGGGTCCCTTTATTCCGGGATTCCTGCTTCTTTTTCGTCCGCGGTATCAGCATCATCATGTCTGGAGGAGTGTAGATAGGATTCATTTGCTTCTTTGCCTGCAGCTATGAGACGTTCCAGCCCCTCTTCAGGGCACAGAAAAGAGCCGATCGGATAAGGTGTCTTAGTATATATACCATGGAAATCCGTGCCGCCGGTCATAAATAAATCATGTTCTTTGGCCAGAGATCTGACATGGTCCTTTGTGCGCTCATCATTTCTCGGATGATTCAGTTCGATACCGTCGATGAGTTTTTCTTCAATGAGCATCTCCATGAGCATGGGATTTTTATATTCTCCCGGGTGGGCCAGGACTACGACACCGCCGCAGGATCGGATCAGGCCGACTGCTTCGTGTGTTGTCAGATCCTTCTGGGTCAGTTTGTATTTAGAACCGGAAGAAAAAAGCTCTTGGTGGAGTTCACCGATAGGGGTACCTGTATATCCCAGAGAAGCCAGGACCTGCATCATATGTACTTCATACAGGGTAGTACTTTTCCGGGCAGCCTCAAAGAGCTGTTCTTTCGTGATCGGATAATCTTCCATGAGCTTTTCGTACATGGCAAGCTTCGTCTGCCGCTGATATTCCAGATAACGGTCAAGCTTTCTCTGAAGCTTCTTTACATCGGCGGGATAGTAGCAGAGAAGATGAGGTTTTGTATCGGAAGCCTCGTGAACAGAGTTGATCTCGACCCCAGGGATGACATTGATCCCAAGTTCTTTTCCTAGAGCAAGTACAGCGGGAATAGAGTGGGTGGAATTGTGGTCTGTTACGGCGATATAATCCAGGCCGACGCGTTTTGCCTGGGAGATCAGCTGGTCGACGTTTAAAGCGCCGTCGGACAGCACAGTATGTGAGTGAAGATCTGCTTTCATTTTTAAATTCCTCCTAGTAATTTGGCTGATTATATTATATCATGAAGATAAGCGGATTTAACAGAAATACTTATTAAAATAAAAGACTGATCAGACAGAAAAAGGGGGCTATCGATATGAATTTAGAAGACTTTTATAGAGGAAGAGGCGAAGATTATCCGGTTATCATCGGAAGGTTTATGGGAAATGAAAATCTTTTAAAGAAGTTTGTCAAGAATTTTCCGGATGACCCGACCTATGGACGGCTTTGCGAAGCGATGGAGGCAAAAGACTGGCCGCAGGTGGAAATGTCGGCGCATACATTGAAGGGGGTAGCGGCGAATCTGAGTTTTTCAAAACTATTTCAGGCATCGGCGGACCTGGTCAGCGTCATAAGAGAACAAGAGACAGAGAAGGCAGATGGATTATTTTCAGAAGTGCAGAAAGCTTACAAAGAGGTAGTACAGGGAATATCCGGGCTGGATTAAATTTGGGGAAAGAGTATGGAAGCAGAAAAGCGGACGCTTTTGATCGTTGACGACGTGGAATTAAACAGAGCAATCTTGAATGAGATTTTCTGTAAAAATTATTATATTATTGAAGCTGCCAATGGAAAAGAAGCTCTGGATATTATTTTAGATGCGAGGAAAAAAGTAGACTTGGTTCTGCTTGATTTAGTCATGCCCGTCATGGACGGTTTCGTACTGATGGAGATACTGAAAGAAAAGGGGGTACTGGAGCATCTCCCGGTGGTGGTCATCACGGTGGACGGTTCAGAACAGATTCTGGAGAAGGCATACTCCATGGGGGCGGAAGAGATCATCATCAAACCGTTTAACCCCGATATCATCAGGGAAAAAGTAAAAAATATTTTGTCCATGTACATAAGGATGGAACTGATCAGCAGCATGGGGAAGCTTCAGCACCTGACTGAGGAAGATACAGAGGATCAGCTTTCTGCGGATACCGGCACAAAAACACGGATCGATGCCCTTTCTACTCGGACGCTGTATCTCCTTGAGCTGGAGAGGGAAAAGAACCGGGTGCTGGCAAATCTCTCCGGGGATATTATGTTTGATTATGATGTAAAGTCAGATACGCTTTCTTTTTCAGAAAAATATTTTGAGGTATTCGGGCGGGATACTGTGATCGAGGAAGTGAGCCGGAAGATCAGGAGAACGGATATCATCTATGACGATGACAAGCAGGTATTGGTGAACAATCTGGAAGGGCTGAGTACGGACAATACAACGATGCGTGCACAGATCCGGCTGATGACAAAAGACAGCGGATATCTTTGGTATGAGTGTTTTATAAAGTCTATCTGGGATATGGACGATGGAATGTGTTTGTCTCTGATAGGGAAATTCGTCAATATAGATCAGCACAGGAAAGAAATCTCCCGATGGAAAGAAGCGGCCGACAATGATGCCTTGACAGGAATCAATAATCGTAAAGGGCTGGAAGAAAAGATCTTAAAGATTATGAAAGAGAATGGGGATTCTTCAGGCGTACTGCTGTTTCTGGACCTGGATGACTTTAAACAGATCAATGACAGCAAAGGTCATGCTTTTGGCGACAAAGTGCTGCGGACCGTAGCAGAGAAGATTAAAAGCTGTGTCAGATCAACCGATGTGGTAGGCAGGATTGGGGGAGACGAGTTCATTGTTTTTCTCAACGGGATCGGAGGAAAGGATGCGGCACTCAAAAAGGCAGAAGAGATAGAACAGAAGATTCAGGACGGCTTTCATGGATATCCGGTAACGGTCAGCATAGGGATCGCACAGTTCCCGGAAGACGGAGCAGAATTTGATGTATTGATCAAGAGGGCAGATCAGGCACTTTATTACTCTAAAAATAAGGGAAAGAATCGGTATACATTTTATGATAAGAAGACAAAAGACATGCCGTTTCAGTCACTGCTCTCCAAGATGGACAGCGATGAAGATTTATAATATGAGATCATCGGAAATCAACGGGCAAAGATCGTTTGATTTCCTTTGGTCTCATTTGTTTTGGATCAGATTTTTCTCTGATACATTTTCTTTATAAATCCGGTCAGGGCGTACAGAAGCATAGCGATGATGCATAAGAGAACGATAGACATTAGTACCCAATCCATTTTAAATACCTGGCTTCCGTAGATGATCAGGTATCCAAGGCCGGAGCGTGCTGCCAAAAATTCTCCGATGATCACACCTACAAGAGAAAGCCCGATGTTTACATTCATAATGCTTAAAAGCAATGGAATACAGCTGGGTATGACTGCCATGGTCAGGCAGTCTTTTTTTGTTCCTCCGAGAGTCCGGATGAGTGTCAAGCGCTCCTTATCTACGTGGAGAAATCCACTGTATAAATTCAGGATACTTCCGAAAACCGCAATGGAGATGGCGGTGATAATGATCGTCTTCATATTATTTCCGAGCCAGACGATCAGGATCGGAGCAAGGGCTGATTTCGGAAGACTGTTTAAGACTACAAGGTATGGGTCGATGATCTTGGCAGCCGTGGGGAACCACCATAAGATAGTCGCGATCAGCACTGAAAATAAAGTGATCAGCGCAAAGCTTACGAGCGTTTCAGCCAGAGTAACCCCAATATGAAGAAAGATGGAATGGTCTGTTACCATGCCGTAAAAACACCGGATGATCCTGCTTGGACTGCTGAAAATAAATCCGTTCAGTATATTTTTTGAAACCGCTGTTTCCCAGGCAAATAAAAGAAGGAGAAGCAGAAGGACCTGGGCAACCCGGATCCAATATTTTTTCCGTTGTATTTGGTTTAAATACTCGGACTGTTCTTTAGAAATTGGATCAGTCATTGATTTCCCTCCATAATTGATTAAAATAATCTTTAAATTCTACTGCATTTCTTGCAGCCTGCGGTGTTTTTTTCTCACATGTAAGGTGAATAGGAACAATGGTCTTGACAGTTCCCGGACGTTTGGACAGCACGATGACACGGTCGGCCATACTGATCGCCTCAGAAAGATCATGGGTGACGAGGAGAGCAGTTTTTTTCTTCTCTTTTATGATGGTGCCTATATCATCGGATACCCGGAGTCTTGTCTGGTAGTCCAATGCAGAAAATGGTTCATCCAGAAGAAGGATATCCGGGGACAGGGCGAGTGTACGAATCAGAGCAGCCCTCTGGCGCATACCTCCGGAAAGCTGGCTCGGATAAGAGTTTTTAAAGTCTTTGAGTCCGTAAAGTTCCAGCAGACGGTCAACCTTATCAAATGCCTCCGGATCTTTGATGTTTTGTATCTTGAGTCCCAGGGTAACATTTTCATAAATAGTGCGCCAGGGAAGAAGCTGATCCTTCTGGAGCATATATCCGATATGGTCGGTGGATTCCTCGATCGGTACGCCGTTGATTTTGATGGTGCCGCCAGACAGAGGGAGCAGTTTTGCAATTAAATGCAGCATGGTCGATTTTCCGCATCCGCTTGGGCCTACTACCGCGACGAATTCACCGCTTAATACATCAAAAGTGATTGAGGAAAGAGCCGTAGTTTCTTGCTTCATAGTATGGTAAGAGTAGGAAACCTGCTCTAAGGAAAGGGCAGTGGTCATTCTCATATCTCCTTTCTTGGGGATTATAGTATAGATTATGCTGGAAAGAAAAAAGGTGATATTATTCCTTGACATAAGAGAGATTAGCAGACTATAATTAAAGCGTAGACAAAAGTGGTTTGTCTCGGATAAATTTTCATCGGTAAAGCTGCCGAAAGGCAGTGACACAAAGCCAAGGGTCTAAAGTCTTACATAAGACTATGACAGCCGGTTGCCACATTATTTATTTAATGTGTATGAATATAGGTATCTGACTTATATTTGAAGCTGTAAGCGCAACCGTTTGTGAAGGAAACTTCACGGACGGTTTTTCTTTTTAAAGAAGCACTCTGTATTTCAAAAGCTGGATGATTGTATTCATCACATGGTATTCATATCCACAGCGATGAATGAAACAATTACATATTCAGTAAAACTGTCAAAAGGCAGTGGCACAAAGTCAAGGGTCTAAGATCTGATTACAGATTATGACAGCCGATTGCCGTATGATGGGGATCATGTGATTTGAAAAACAGATTAGGGAACTGCTTTTTCACCGGTCATCCGCCGGATTTGTGCCTTGGGATAAGAGGAGGCGCATCAGTTATGAAAAAAGCAGTTTCTAAGTTGATAGCTGTGGCATTAGCGGTCATTGTGATTGCCGCAGGCGTTGGGATGGGGGTCCCGGCTTCGAAAAGTGTCGAAGCATCAAGCAAGGTTTCAGTAAAGGTCAGCACAACCAGAAAAGTCAAAACAAAAAAATATAAGTTAAAGAAAAAAGTATGCAGAAAAAAGACAACCACAAAAAAGAAAATGAAAACTACAAAGAAACTGACAAAGAGTGTTTCAAAAAAAGTTGAGAAAGTCATTCGACAGAATACAGTAGTTAAAACGACTATGAAGGCAAAGCGCAAGACAGTCAAGACTACGATTACGACGAAGACTACAACAAAGACGACAAATCTGGCCAGATCAGGAAGTGCTGACATTAACCAATTGAAGGGGATCATTGATACAAGGGTAATCAATTCATTTAAGAAGACCGGAATGACGATTGAAACGAATCCGCGTTCCTCCGTCTTAAAGGGAGCAGACGGAGTGTTCAGCCCATCCAGAAAGAGAATTTACCTGAAAGCCAACGTAGACCGCGTGCTTGTCCATGAAGTGGGACATTTCGTGGCATACAGGCAGGGAAGAGCTGATTCAACCAAAGAGTTCCAGGCTATCTACAAAGCAGAGAAGAATAAGTTCAAAGGAGACAATAAAAAGTATGCTGTTTCCTCCAACAAGGAGTTTTTTGCAGAATGCTTTAAAGAATACTCTATGAACAAGTCTTCCTTAAAGAAAAATTGCCCGCGCTCTTACAAGTACATACAATCTGTGATCAGCAGAATGTAATCATCGTAGGAGTCATAAAGGAAGTCTCAAAACTGTAAGTGCAAACTATGGTTTTGAGACTTCCTTTTTTTGCTGTCTGAAAAAACTTTTTCATTGACATCAGAAACTTCCGAAGTTATCATTAGGGGCGGAAAAGGAGACAGGAGCATGCATTATGATCATATTATTTCAGGTACATTTTTAAAGCGCCCCAATCGGTTTATAGCCATTGTACTCGTCGGAGGACAGGAAGAAGAGGCACATGTTAAGAATACAGGAAGATGCAGGGAACTGCTGATTCCCGGAGCCAGGGTTTACCTGCAGCAGCATAACGATCCTAAGAGAAAGACAAAGTATTCTCTGATTGGTGTGAGCAAAGGAAATCTAATGATCAACATGGATTCCCAGGCGCCCAATAAAGCTGTGGGAGAATGGCTGAAAAGGGGAGGGATTTTTCCTTATATAGAAGAGATCAGGGCGGAAAAAAAGTATGGAAATTCCAGATTTGATTTCTTTGTCAGAGGAGGAGAACTTATGGCGGGAACCAGAGAGGCCTTCGTGGAAGTAAAAGGAGTGACCCTGGAGGAGGATGGAACAGCATGGTTTCCTGATGCGCCTACCGAACGCGGAGTCAAGCATATAGAGGAACTCATACACTGCGTGGAAGAAGGTTATGATGCATATATTATCTTCGTCATTCAGATGAAAGGCGTGCACTGCTTCAGGCCCAATGACCGTACCCACAGGGCCTTTGGAGATACTCTGAGGAAAGCAGCAGACTCTGGAGTGCATATACTTGCACTGGACTGCCTTGTAACAAAGGACACAATGGAAATTGATGAGAAAATTCCGGTGATTCTGTAAACAAACCACCGGATAAGGAAGAGGGAGCAGACTATTTTTACTGCTTCCTCTTCCTAGTTATGAAGTTTTTATTCAGCAGCCGGTTCTGCCAGCGGAATAGTACGGAATATTTTTCTGGATTCCCAGGAAATCAGACAGCAAATCAGGCAGGCACCGTAGACCGCAAAATAAGACTGGCTCTTCAAAACATCAAACAGAACTCCGTATACGGCCTGGCCAAGAGGCTGGGAACACATGGACAGTGCCATGATACAGGAGATGACTTTGCCGATCAGATGATGCGGTGTAAGAGCCTGCACGAATGAGAGCATCTGCACGGTAAACATCGTGGAGCAGGCCATCATAAAGAAACTGCACAGGGTGATTACAATGTAGGCTGCCATCGGAGGAACATCCAGATTCAGCACGAGTCCGATTGGAAGGAGAGACGCTCCGCTGAGCAAGAGCAGAACATGGACCCCCTGGATATTCAGCCGTTTTGCAAAGACTCCGGTGAGGATACCGCCCAAAAGGCCCCCGAGGGCTAAGGCTCCCTGGGCATACCCATAAAGCTGGCTGGACATATGGAGAAACTGTGTGATGATCACAGGCAGGCCTACGATGAGCAGGGCGCTTAAAAATAAGTTAAATGCGCAGACAATCAGGATTCCTTTCCCTATAACAGGCTGTTCTGTACGGATAAACCGGAAACTTTCTGAAAGATCCTGTTTTACTACTGCAAATACACTGGTTCCCTTTTTTGGCTTTTTAAATGGGATATGGATAAACAGTTCCATTGTGGCAGAAAATATAAAGCAGATGATGCTCACATATAATATCGGGCGGATTCCGTAGAAGCCGTATAAGGCTCCGCCGGCCACCGGACCGATTAGATTGGCCAGAGCATTGACCTGATTGATGACTGCATTTCCGGAAAGCAGACGGTCCGGAGTCAGCAGAGCCGGAAGGCTTGCCTGGACTGCCGGCTGGTATGCACCCTGTATGCCATAAAGGATCATAAGGGTTATGACCAAAAGCATCACCAGGGATACATGGCCGAGAGCGGCGGTAAACAACAGGATCAGAGCGCTGGTTGCATAGTCAAGAATGACCATGATATTTCTTTTGTTGATCCGGTCCGCAACTATACCTCCTGCGGGTGAGAGCAGGATCATAGGAATAAAGGAACAGGCGGTGACAATGCCGAACAGGGATGCGGACCCTGTTTCATTTAACAGATACAGAGGAAGTGCAAACCTCAGGATGGAATTGCCGAACAGAGAAATGATCTGTCCGATCACTACCAGAGAAAAATCTCTGGTAAATAGTTTATCTTTCATAAAAACTCCTTTCATACATTCGGTTGGTATGTAAAATTGATAAAAAAATTTGTAGTTCTCACCAATCTCCAAGACCGGACTGTATGAGTCCAGTCTGAGGATGAATGAGTCAGCTTTTTTCTTCCAGCTGTTTTCGGTAAGATTCAAGAACAAGGAGTGCTTCGTCATCCAGCAGAGGCATTCCGAGCCGGTCAAGCAGATCTTTCATAAACTGGGTTTTGCGGATGAGTTCTTCCGCAGTATTTTGGATAATAAATGGGTTCATCCAGAAGTTGCACAAAATGAGAAGTGCTTCTGACAGTTCTTTTGGATATTTAGTTTTTACAGAACCATCCTGAATCCCCTGCTCTATCAGCGGCAGTATCAGGTGGGGCACTGTATTGTCCAGGCTTTCAAACAGCTGCTTGGTCAGGAATCGTGGATTTTTCATAATATGAGGAGCGGCATTAATCATCATTTGATTACCGGGACTTTTAATTGATACGATGAGAAGTTTTCTTAATTTTTCAAGTCCTGTCCCCGGTCCGTTCAAAATATCCTCATAGTCCTTTTCCTGCCCGCTGTACAATTGGTTCATGACGGCTTCTATGATATCACTCTTGGATTTAAAGTGGTGATATATGGCGCCCTTCGTCAAATCACCCAGTTCGTCGATGATATCCTGAATCGTTGTGTGTTCGTAACCTTTTTCCAGAAATAATTTCAGCGATGCATCCAAGATCCTCTGCTCTGTAATCTCGGGATATTTATTTCTTGCCATGGAAAATCATCCTTTCTTGCATACATACTAATAGTATGTATTTAAAATAGCAGATACATGGAAGAATGTCAAGAAATTAAAAATAATACTTGCTTTTTATATGCTAGATGTTATACTAGATATAGAACAAATAAGATTGGAGGAGTGAAGATGAATATTAATAAGTTTACTCAAAAGTCAGTCGAAGCAGTAAATCAGTGTGAAAAGATTGCTTATGACTGCCAAAACCAGGAAATTGACCAGGAACATTTATTATATAGTCTGCTGACCATAGAAGATAGTTTGATTCTTAGCCTTTTGGAGAAGATGAATGTCAATAAAGATTCTTTTTTAAGCCAGGCACAGCAGCTGCTCCAGAAGAAACCGAAGGTTTCCGGCGGACAGGTCTACATGAGCCAGGCGCTGAATCAGGTACTGCTGGCAGGGGAAGATGAGATGAAGGCCATGGGAGACGAGTATGTCTCTGTGGAGCATCTGTTTCTTGCTATGATCAAAAAGCCGAACAATGCAGTGAAAGAACTGTTCAGAGGTTATGGAATCACCAGAGACCGTTTCCTGGAGGTTTTGTCCGAAGTAAGGGGAGATAAGAAGGTAACCACGGACAATCCCGAGGCAACCTATGATACGCTGGAGAAATACGGATACGATCTGGTGAAGCGTGCCAGAGAGCAGAAACTGGACCCTGTGATCGGAAGAGACAGCGAGATCCGGAATGTTGTCCGTATTCTTTCAAGGAAAAGCAAGAATAATCCAGTGCTCATCGGAGAGCCCGGTGTTGGTAAAACTGCGGTCGTAGAGGGACTTGCCCAGAGGATCGTCCGGGGGGATGTGCCGGAACAGTTAAAGGACAAGACGATTTTCTCACTGGATATGGGATCTCTTGTGGCAGGCGCCAAATACAGAGGAGAATTTGAAGAACGACTGAAAGCGGTTCTCGAAGAAGTGAAAAAGAGCGAGGGACAGATTATCCTGTTCATTGATGAGCTGCACACGATCGTGGGAGCGGGAAAAACAGAGGGCTCCATGGATGCAGGCAATATGCTGAAGCCGATGCTGGCCAGAGGAGAGCTTCACTGTATCGGAGCGACGACTCTGGATGAGTACCGTCAGTATATTGAAAAAGATGCGGCTCTGGAGAGAAGGTTCCAGCCGGTCATGGTGGATGAGCCTACCGTGGAAGATACGATTTCTATCTTGAGAGGTATCAAAGAGCGCTACGAGGTTTTCCACGGAGTAAAAATCACAGATGGATCTTTGGTGGCTGCTGCGACCCTGTCAAACCGCTATATCACGGACCGTTTTCTTCCGGATAAAGCCATTGACCTGGTGGATGAGGCATGTGCCATGATTAAGACAGAAATGAATTCCCTTCCTTCAGAACTGGATGAGGTTCAGAGGAAGATCATGCAGCTGGAAATTGAGGAAGCGGCACTGAAGAAGGAAGACGATAATCTGAGCAGAGAACGCCTCCTGGAACTTCAGAGAGAATTGGCAGAGATGAGGGAAGATTTCAATGCCAAGAAGGCCACATGGGAGAATGAAAAGTCTTCCGTGGAGAGGGTTTCCAAACTGAGAGAAGAGATTGAATCTGTAAACAACGAAATACAGATCGCACAGAGAAATTATGATTTGAATAAGGCTGCGGAACTCCAGTACGGGCGTCTTCCGGAGTTGAAAAAACAGCTAGAAGAGGAAGAAGAGAAAGTACGGAAAGAGGACCGCTCTATGGTCAGGGAAAGCGTCACAGACGAAGAGATCGCCAAGATCATTTCCCGCTGGACGGGAATTCCTGTGGCAAAGCTTACAGAGAGTGAGAGAAATAAGACACTCCATCTGGATGAGATCCTTCACAAGAGAGTTGTGGGGCAGGACAATGCAGTGCAGCTTGTGACGGACTCTATCATCCGTTCCAAGGCGGGGATCAAAGACCCGAGCAAGCCGATTGGTTCTTTCCTGTTCCTTGGGCCGACGGGTGTAGGAAAGACGGAGCTTGCCAAGGCACTGGCAGAGAGCCTATTCGACAACGAACAGAATATTGTCCGTATCGATATGAGCGAATATATGGAGAAACACTCCGTAGCCCGTCTGATCGGAGCGCCTCCGGGATATGTAGGATATGAGGAGGGCGGACAGCTGACGGAAGCAGTCAGAAGAAAACCTTACTCTGTTGTACTGTTTGATGAGGTGGAGAAAGCTCATCCGGATGTGTTCAATATCCTTCTCCAAGTGCTGGATGACGGAAGGATCACAGATTCCAAGGGAAGGACCGTGGACTTTAAAAATACGATCCTTATCATGACATCCAACATTGGTTCCACCTATCTGCTGGAAGGCATCGACCAATCCGGTAATATTACAAAAGAGGCGGAAGACATGGTGATGGCAGACTTAAAGAACCATTTCAGGCCGGAATTCTTAAATCGTCTGGATGAGATGATCCTGTTTAAACCGCTGACGAAGGAAAACATTACGAACATTATTGACCTGTTAGTTGCAGATTTGAATAAACGTCTCAGTGACAAAGAGCTTGCCGTAGAGCTCACACCGGCAGCGAAAATCTTTGTGGCGGACAACGGATATGACCCGATGTATGGTGCCAGACCGTTAAAGAGGTATCTGCAGAAGAGCGTGGAAACATTGGCTGCAAGGCTGATCTTAGGTGATGGGGTCAATATGGAAGATACGATCCTGATTGATGAACAAAACGGGGAACTGACGGCAAGGGTGAAATAAGAAGATATATAAAAAGGCTGTTTTGAACAACAGCCTTTTTATTGCAACACTGCTTGCCTGCATAGATAGGAAAAACAAGCGTAAATAAATAAGCCTACCTTGAACTTGTCGGTCTGGGTAGGCTTATGCACAAACCGGAGGCTAACCACCTCAGTGGGCGATATGCTCCTTTCTTTACTTATACTATGCTGTTTTTTTGGTATTTTTGTAAGAGGTTTCGGAGATTTCGCTGAAGATTCTCTATTCAAAATTCTCCGTTTACAAAAAACCATAATGGTCCAGCCCATTCCAAATTCCATGTGCGTCAATGTCGGTTGTTACATACTCTGCTGCATCTTTTACACAGTCATATGCATTCCCGAGAGCGATGCCGTGTCCTGCGGCTTCAAACATGGGCAGATCGTTAGGGGCATCTCCGAACGCATAGCAGTCATCGATCGGGATGTTAAAGTGTTCCGCAATAAAAGTAATGGCAGTTCCTTTAGATGTGCCTTCCGGGATAACTTCATAAAAATCTTCACCATTTTTGATGCACTTGAACGGAAAGTCCAGGGAGTGAACATCTTCAATAAAGGCGGCCATATTCTGAGGCGTATCCGGGCTGGAAAAGCACACCAGTTTATCAAAAGATTTTACATTGTCCCAGTTAAATTCGATCACCATGCCGTCAGAACTTCTGCATACCTGGATCATAGAAGCGTAATAGGGATGGAACGAGGTATCATCGTCAGTGTAATAGGAACAGCGGCTTCCTTCCAGACAGGCACGGATGTTGTGGATGCGGCATAACTCTATGATCCGGGATTGGATATCTTTCGGAAGCTCACGGTGGTATAGGATATCTCCCCTGTAGCGCAGATCGGTGCCGTTGCCGCAGAGGTAGCCGTCGAAATCCAGGGAAAAGAAGTCATTCCCTATATATGCATAAGGCCTTCCAGTATTCAAAAAGATTTTATGGCCGTTCGTCTGGGCCTGCTTTAATGCCTTGGCTGCACTCGGCGGGATCTGACCGGTTTTGTTGCTGTATAAAGTCTCATCCACATCGAAAAATAAATATTTATGTTCCAAAAGTGTTCCTCCCTGTCTGATGTATTATCTTTACTGTGCCAAAAGAAATGCTTAGAACCGCACGGTGTCCTAAGCATTTCAAGTAAGTCTTCTAATATTTTATTCTTCTACGGTCACAGATTTCATAACCTGTTTTTCCAACGGCGCGTCAGAGTAGTCCGTTGCCACCTCAGCGAGTTTATTGACGACATCCATGCCCTCGATAACCTGTCCGAATGCGGCATATTGTCCGTCCAGATGCGGAGATGTTTTGTGCATGATGAAGAACTGAGAACCGGCAGAATCCGGAGCCATTGATCTTGCCATGGATAACACGCCCGGCGTGTGTTTTAAGTCATTCTTTACTCCGTTCATGCTGAACTCACCTTTGATGGTGTGTCCTGGTCCTCCGGTTCCGTTTCCGTTCGGACATCCTCCCTGGATCATAAATCCGGAAATAATGCGGTGGAATGTGAGCCCGTCATAAAAACCTTCCTTCACCAGCTTCACAAAGTTTTCTACTGTGATCGGAGCGATATCCGGATACAATTCTGCCTTGATCGTATCTCCGTTTTCCATTGTAATTGTTACGATTGGGTTTGCCATAATTCCTATTCCTTTCTATATCTTCCTATATAACTGATTATATAGGAAACCAAAAGAATGTCAATGAAGTTACAAATGTATTAAAAATATTAAAAAAATCTAATAAAAAGGGTGGTATTTCAGAACAATATCAGTATAATGAGAGATAATCAGTGTCGAATTATGGAGGAATTTATGGGGTTAAGTTTTTACGAAAAGAAAAAGAAATCAAAAAAACTATGGATTTTGCTGCTGGTTCTGGTCATTGCTGCACTGGGTGCGGCCTGCTGGATGTTCAAAGTGAAACAAGAAGAGCGGGAACTGGCCGCGAGAAAAAAACAGGAAGAGCGGACGGTCAGGATCACGATACCGGAGGGCTATACGGCAGAACTTGCGGCGAAGAAATTTGAACAGAAAGATATCTGTAAGGCTGAAGATTTTTTGAAGGCGGCCGGTGATCTCGACGGTTATTCTTATGAATGGCTGGAATCGGTGCCAAAAAAGGCACAGGTAAGCTATAAACTGCAGGGATTTTTATTTCCCGATACTTATGAGGTATACAAGCATACCGATGCCAAAAAGATCGTGGCTATGATGCTTAACAATTTTAATACCAAATGGGAGCAGATATCCAAAGAAAAAAAGACCGGTCTCACCCCGTATGAAATCGTGACTCTTGCGTCTGTTGTTGAGAGAGAAGCTAAGGTGGATGCTGAGTATGCCAAGATTTCCGGTGTGATCTACAATCGCCTGGACAAAAAAATGAAGCTCCAGATCGATGCAACCGTGCTCTATCCTCTTACAAAAGGGAAATATAATAAGAAAAGAACGCTGTATAAAGACCTGGAAGTGGATTCTCCATATAATACGTACAAAAATCAGGGGCTCCCGGCGGGACCGATCTGCAATCCGGGGATCAATGCTTTGAAGGCGGCAGTTTCTCCACAGAAACATTCTTATCTCTATTACCATACAGATAAGACCGGAAAGGGAACTCATATTTTCTCAGAAACCTTCAGTCAGCACGAAGAATCTCTAAAAAATCAGGCAAAATAGACAAAAGACACTGTTATTTTTTGGACAAGATTTTTTCTGGAAAAAAAGATTCATAAAGTACTAAAAAAAATACGAAGAAATTTAGTTAAAATCCTTTAAAAACCCGTTCTAATGATGTAAAATAAGGCTGTATGCATGATTGTATACAGTTTTATTTTGTTCTAAACAACGGTCCCGTTGTTGTGATAACATCCTGTCTCCTCTGTAAGGAGAAGGGAAAAACTTAAGTGTAGATTGTTAATATTTACACAAGATTTTTAGGAGGAAGAAACATGGCAAGAAAAATGAAAACCATGGATGGTAACACAGCCGCAGCACACGTATCATATGCGTTTACTGAGACAGCTGCAATCTATCCGATCACACCATCCTCACCAATGGCAGAATCAACAGACCAGTGGGCAACACAGGGAAAGAAAAACATTTTTGGACATCCTGTAAAATTAGTTGAAATGCAGTCTGAAGCCGGAGCAGCAGGAACAGTACACGGTTCTCTTGCAGCAGGTGCACTGACAACGACTTACACTGCATCTCAGGGATTACTGCTTATGATCCCGAATATGTACAAGATCGCAGGTGAATTAATGCCTTGTGTATTTGATGTATCTGCACGTGCAATCGCATCTCATGCACTGAATATCTTTGGTGATCACTCTGACGTTTACGCTTGTCGCCAGACAGGTTTTGCAATGCTTTGCAGCTCCAGCGTTCAGGAAGTCATGGACTTAGGCGCTGTTGCTCATTTATCTACAATCAAGGGAAGTGTTCCTGTATTACATTTCTTCGATGGATTCAGAACATCACATGAGATCCAGAAGATTGAAATGTGGGACAACGAAGATCTTGCAGATATGGTAGATTACGAAGCACTTGAAAAATTCAGAGCAAACGCATTGAATCCAGAACATCCGGTTCTTCGTGGATCTGCTCAGAACCCAGACATTTTCTTCCAGGCAAGAGAAGCATGCAACAAATACTACGATGCATTCCCGGCGATCGTTGAAGATTACATGAACCAGGTAAATGCTAAGATCGGTACAGATTACAAATTATTCAACTACTACGGAGCTGCTGACGCTGAATCTGTGATCATCGCTATGGGATCTGTATGTGAGACCATCGATGAGACTATCGATTACTTAACAGCAAAAGGCGAAAAAGTCGGTGTCGTTAAAGTAAGACTTTACAGACCGTTCGTAGCTGAAAAATTAGTGGAAGTGATTCCGGAAACTGTTAAGACAATCAACGTTTTAGACAGAACAAAAGAACCGGGATCTCTTGGAGAGCCATTATACTTAGATGTTGTTTCTGCATTAAGAGGAACAAAATTCGAACAGGTGACAATCAACGGAGGACGTTACGGATTAGGTTCCAAAGATACAACTCCTGCTGATATCATCTCTGTATTCAACAACAAAGACAAGAAAGAATTCACAGTTGCGATCAATGATGATGTGACAAACTTATCTCTTGAAAGAGGAGAAGCTGTTTCTTCTACACCGGAAAGTACAGTAAGCTGTAAGTTCTGGGGACTTGGAGCAGACGGTACTGTTGGTGCCAACAAGAACTCTATCAAGATCATCGGTGATCATACAGATAAATATGCTCAGGCATACTTTGATTATGATTCTAAGAAATCAGGCGGTGTTACAATTTCCCACTTACGTTTCGGTGATGACCCAATCAAAGCAACATACCTGATCAACAAAGCTGACTTTGTAGCTTGTCACTGTGCTCCGTACATGACAAAATACAACATGGTTCAGGACTTAAAAGACGGCGGTACATTCCTGCTTAACTGCAGCTGGCCGGTAGAAGAGATCGGAGATCACCTTCCGGGACAGGTAAAAGCCTACATGGCAAAACATAACATCAAATTCTATGTGATTGATGGTATCAAGATCGGTAAAGAAATCGGACTCGGCGGACGTATCAATACAGTTCTTCAGTCTGCATTCTTCAAGTTATCAGGAATCATTCCGGAAGCAGACGCAATCCAGTACATGAAGGACGCAGCTACCGCTTCATACAGCAAGAAGGGTGACCATATCGTTAAGATGAACCATGATGCGATCGAAGCTGGCGCTAAGAGCGTTGTAGAAGTACCAGTTCCAGCTGAATGGGCTGACTGCGGTGAAGAAAGCTTACTGCACCCAGTATCCGGGGACAGAAAAGATCTTGTTGATTACGTTAACAATATCCAGAATGCTGTCAACGGCCAGATCGGTAACTCCTTAAAGGTAAGCGACTTAGTTCCTTACGCTGACGGACATATGCCTCAGGGATCTGCAGCATACGAAAAACGTGGAGTTGCAGTAGACGTTCCTACATGGAATCCGGACAACTGTATCCAGTGTAACTTCTGTGCTTATGTATGTCCTCATGCAGTCATCCGTCCGGTAGCGATGACAGAAGAAGAACTGGCAGCAGCACCGGAAGCTACAAAATCTCTTCCGATGACCGGAATGCCGGATTATAAATTTGTTATGACAACCACTGTTCTTGACTGTACAGGATGTGGTTCCTGTGCAAATGTCTGCCCAGGAAAGAAAGGCGAAAAAGCCCTTACTATGGTATCCTTAGACAGCATGAAAGATCAGCAGGAAGTTTACAATTACGGACAGTCTTTACCGATCAAAGAAGATATCTTTGACAAGTTTAAACCGGAATCTGTTAAGGGAAGCCAGTTCAAGAAACCTCTCCTTGAGTTCTCCGGAGCTTGTGCAGGATGTGGAGAGACACCATATGCGAAACTGATCACTCAGTTATTCGGTGAGAGAATGTACATTGCCAACGCAACAGGATGTTCTTCTATCTGGGGCGGTTCTTCTCCGGCAACACCTTACACAGTGAACAGAGAAGGACAGGGACCGGCTTGGTCAAACTCTCTGTTTGAAGACAATGCTGAGTTCGGTTTAGGTATGTTCACAGGACAGACTACACTGAGAGAGCAGACAAAAGAAAAAGTAGCTGCCCTGGCAGAAACAGCAGAAAATGCAGATGTAAAAGCAGCTGCAGCAGAGTATTTAGACACTTACACAGACGGCAAGAAAAACGGAGCGGCTACCAAGAAGTTAGTTGCAGCGTTAGAGGCATGCGGATGTGATGAAGGCAAAGAGATCCTTAAGATGAAAGATTACTTATCTAAGAAATCTCAGTGGATCTTCGGCGGTGACGGATGGGCTTACGACATCGGATTCGGTGGTGTTGACCACGTTCTTGCAAGCGGCGAGGATGTTAACATCTTTGTATTCGATACAGAAGTTTACTCTAACACCGGTGGTCAGGCATCCAAAGCTACGCCGGCAGGAGCGATCGCTCAGTTCGCAGCAGCAGGTAAAGCTGTGAAGAAGAAAGACCTTGCGGCAATCGCAATGAGCTACGGATATGTATATGTTGCTCAGATTTCTATGGGTGCTGATTACAATCAGACAGTCAAAGCAATCGCAGAGGCAGAAGCTTATCCGGGACCTTCACTGATCATTGCTTACGCTCCATGTATCAACCATGGTATCAAGGGCGGTATGAGCATTGCTCAGTCTGAAGAGAAGAAAGCAGTTACATCAGGATACTGGAACTTATTCCGTTTCAACCCTGAATTAGCTGAAGAAGGAAAGAATCCATTCTCCTTAGATTCTAAAGAGCCTACAACAGAGTACAACGACTTCATCATGGGAGAAGTTCGCTACAACGCATTGGCTCGTCAGAACCCTGAGAGAGCAAAAGAATTGTTTAAACAGGCTGAAGAGAATGCAAAAGAAAAATATGCTCGTTTGAAAGAATTAGCAGATAAATAAAATATCTTTAGCAAAGACGAAGAAACCGGGACACTGATCAACAGTATCCCGGCTTCTTTTTTTATTCTACAATTTTGTTGTTGATAAGTAAACTTCCATCTCATCCGTTCTCTTTTTGAGATTGGGGGAAGGTTTTGGAGTCTGCGTCAATAAACATATTTTGACCGCATAGAGGAGCGTATCACATATGGCCATAGAACATAAATGTGATAAAGGTTCTTTTGTCTCATTGAACAAAGGGTGTTCTTCGCTGCTGGACAGAATATGATCAGAGACCCTTGCCAAAGGTGAGTCACTGTCCGAGGTAATCGATATGATCGTCATTCCGATATCTTTTGCGATATCAGCAGCCTGAAGCACTTGTTTTGAAGTTCCGGAACCGGAAATTGCGATCACAACGTCTTCTTTGCTGCCGAGGCTGACATTGTTCAAGTAGTACTCGGAAATGGAACTGCTAAAAGACTGAACACCAAACCGGGAAAGCCGAAAACTTAAATCCAACGCAATCGGTGTCGTGTTTCCTGTGGCGATGATATGAACCGCAGGAGCTTTAAGCAATATAAGAGCACATTGCAGCAGTACATCTTTGGACAGATTGGATGAGAGGTTTCTTAAGTTTTGAATATTGCGCTCAAACGTATAAGAAACAAAGTCCGTATCTGCATCAATGCCAATATCATTGGATTTTGTGCCAATATCTCTGGATAAAATTAAACGCAGCTGATAGTATCCCTGATACCCCAGATGTTTGCAGGTTCTTACAACCGTTGCCTCGCTGGTGCCGCTGGCTTTGGCAAGTTGGGACACGTTCATCATGACAACTTCATCCGGGTGGTCTTTTATATAGTCGGCAATTTGCTTCTCCTTTGAAAATAACTGTTGATAAAGGTTGTCGATGCTGTCTAAAACATTGGTTTCGCTTGACATACAACCTCCTTTCGTTGTTGGTGGACTGCCATGCATATAAGCTAATTATAGTATAGACTGGATAGAAGACGCAAGACAATCCAAAATAAAATAGCAGCTGGTTGCGCCTGCATCAAGAACACCGCGGCTTCGCTCTCCCAGACGGCTTGCCCGTCCGATTTTAGCTGTCATGTTTTTGGTGGATTCCCATCCTTTTTTAGCGGCATTCCTCATGGCATCCAGACATTCAGAAAAATCTTTCCCTGCTTCTTTTTCTGCCATGAAGGCTTCTTTTGCAGGAATCAGAGTATCAAGAAGAGTCTTGTCTCCAGGCTTTGCCGGGCTGATTTCCTGGATTCCTTCCACGGCTCCGGTGATCATCTCTCCGAATATCTCTGCATCAATCTCCTCTTTATCTTCGCTTGCCGCAGAAAGCTCATCAAATAAAAGTCCGTATAGCGGCCCCATGGAACCTCCAATGTCCTCCAGCAGAGTCTCTCCAAGAGTACACAGGCCTTGGCTCATGTTATAGGTCTGGCCTTTCAGTTTATCACCACACATGGTAAACCCTTTGTTCATATTGATGCCGTGATCCCCGTCACCAATCTTTCCGTCAATCTCGCTTAAATAGTCTCTTTGTTCCTGGATCGTCTTGATTAAATGATCGACGATAACGCCTGCATCTGCATTTTTAAAACTTGACATAATCTTTCTCCTTATTATCATTCTTATCCTCGCCAACAGGAATAGCTGTACAGTTCATTCTGGATTCTCATGTCAGTTCCCTGCAGCTGTTTTAAACCGACAGAGTCGCAGGGCATGTCGATGCATTCCTTCAGTTCATCGTCAAGCTTCATCACAGTAAGTGTCACACCCATCATCTCAAGGGAAGTAAAGTAATTACCCACATATGCCTTGTGAACACTGATTCCTTTTTCTGCGAGAACTTCTTCCACACGGTCATAGACGATGTACTGTTCCATCACCGGAGTTGCCCCCAGGCCTGACAGAAGCACTACCACTTCGTCTCCCTCTGCAAACGGCAGGTCCGGAAGGATAATATCCAGCATCTCGTCTGCGATCTCACTTGCAGTCTTTAATGGCTGTACATTGATTCCCGGCTCCCCGTGGTGTCCGATTCCAACTTCCATCGTTCCGTCCTTGATCTCAAAGTTCGGATGCCCCACAGCAGGGATGGTACACGGTGCAGTTCCGATTCCTACGGATCTCGTGTTGTCGATCGCTTTCTGTGCCGCTGCGATGACTCCGTCCAGATCAGCACCCATAGAAGCCTTCGCTCCCCCGACTTTCCACATGAGCACTTCGCCCGCAACACCGCGGCGTTTTTCCAGTTCATCTTTCGGTGCAGACGCACAGTCATCATTTGCCACAACAGTCTTTACTTCAATTCCAAGCTTCTTTGCTTTTCTCATAGCCATCTTGACGTTCATGTTATCGCCTGCATAGTTTCCGTAAAGGCACGCAACACCTTTTCCGGAATCAGCCTCTTTCATGGCATCTAAGAAAGCCTTTGCAGTCGGTGATGAGAAAATTTCTCCCACGGCTACTGCATCACACATATTCTTACCGATATAACCGATGAATGCAGGTTTATGCCCGGAGCCACCCCCGGTGACGATTCCTACCTTTCCTTCCACTGGTGCATCCTTATATTTCAGGACACGAGGATCTTCCGTAGGTGCCACAATATCTTTATGTGTCTTTACAAATCCTTTCAGCATATCCTCAACAGCGTAATCAGGATTGTTTACAATTCGATTCATCTGTTCTCCCTCCTATATCTCAGCAGCGATGGCTTTCAGATTTTTCAGCCCTTCAATCGCAAGTTCTTCTCCAGTATCGGCAAGTTTTCTCCAGATCGCACAGTTGCCGGACAGTTCTTCAAAGCTCGGATCAAAAGATTCGATCACCAAAGGTCCGTCATACCCGATCTCTACTAATGCATTGAAAAATTCTTTAAACGGTACAAGCCCTGTTCCAGGAATACCTCTGTCGTTTTCATTGACATGAATGTATCCGAGATATTCTTTGCCGCAGGTCTTTACTGCCCCTGCAAAGCTCTTTTCTTCTCTGATCATATGGAAGCAGTCGAGATGAACCTTGACATTTCCTGTTCCAACATCCTTACAGAAGGCCACTGCATCTTCCGCAATGTTTAAGAAGTGGGTTTCAAATCTGTTGACACATTCCACACAGATGGTAACATCTCCGGTTTGCTTTGCGTACTCGGCAACTTCCCTCATGCACTCTACGCCCCAGTTCCACTCTTCCTCGGTCCTTGGCTTCTTCGTCAGATATCCCCAGCCTGCATAATTTACACCGCCTAAGATCGGTGCACCCAGTTCGTTGCAGATATCCACACATTTTTTCATGGCTTTTACGCCTGCCGCACGGATCTCGGCATCCGGAGAAATCGGATTGGTTTCAGGTGTCAGCGTGGTAGTGCAGACACAGTCGATTCCCACTCTCTCTAGCTCTGCCTTCACTTTCTCTACAGGGAATGTGAATGGGTTGGAGATCGCAAAGTCGATGACTTCAAATCCCAGTTCTTTTGCCTTGGGGATGATCCATAAATCTTTTTTAGAAAAGGATTCAGTCCAAATAAAACTGTCAACTCCGAATTTATTTTTCATAAGAGCTCCTTTCAGTTAGATGCTGGCTGGTACTTCAGGATTGTTATTTGCATAGTTCTGAAGAATTACTAGAGATTCATAAGAACTGGTGTTTTTAACCATAACGCCTTTTTTTGCGGCTTTTTCAGAAACAAAAAATTCATCACCGGAAATATCGTCAAAATGGAGCAGCCCCGGAGCCTCGCATTCAAAACAGCCGAAAGTTCCGTGGCCCTGTGTGATCACAGCACCGTATGCAGCCTGATCAGTGATAGTATAAGTTTGTCCGGGGAGTATGGTGACTTCTTTCGCAGCGACAAAATCATTTGCATAGGCAACCCACTTTTCAATAGCTTTATTTGATTCTGTCTTGATTTTCGGCAAACGGAAGTAGGTTTCTTTATAATCAGGGCGTGTGCTTTCCTCCCAGTCGATCTGAGCAAAAATAGCATCCAGGTCATTTTTTTCTTCTTTCGGAGCGCAGTCGGTCAGAAGATTATGCGGGTTTACTTCACCCATAGTTACATTTTCCATAATAGTATTTACATCACTGTTCCACTGGGGTTCAAAGGTTACCACAGAGGCCGGGGCATGGATAATACCGGCCGGAGTATACCATCCTGTTCCTAACTTAACGCGGTAGGCTCTGGAAAGTTCTGTGATTCTTGTGTCTTTTATGTCATAATTTTTCAGGCATTCCATAACATCCTCTTTGGTTGTGGACGGATCAAAACCAAAATAAGTCAGAGGAAATCTTCCCAGATAAGAAGCGTTATATTGCGGCGGGAAGTAGTAGGCTTCCGGCTTTCCGTGCATTCCGATTTTATTTGCGCGCTCTTCTGTCAAATGGAGATGGTGGAATAGAGGCTTGTCATAGTCATACAATTTTGCAAAGACAGGCCAGGTTCCGTACTTTTCCATCAATGTTTCCCCGATCAGAGAAGAACCCAACTCCTCTACAAACTCTGAGAGAAGTATTTTTTCTTCTGTTTTTTTATCTGCAAGCACGTAGCTCATGCCTTCTGTCTCTCCGGTCTCAGGACCATTGAGAGCCTTTGTTATGGAACCGAGCCAGCGTTCGCAGATTCCTCCCCGGCTCATGCCAAGTGCATAATAGTCATCGGGATGAAGGCGAAGCCTGTGTCCTGGTTCGTTGAATCCCCTTGGCACCCAGGTTGGTGTAAGCTGTAAAATACCTTTTCCCGCTTCAAATACTTTCTTAATTGTTGACATTCTCATTACCTCCTTAATATATTTAAAGTGATATTAACCAAATAAAGGATGTATAAGAAATAATATTTTCTATATAAGAAATAATATTTCATAAAATCCTAAATTTAAATGAATATTAGCATATTTTTTGCAATTTGTATATAGAAAAACGAAAAATACAAAATAATATTTCATGAAATGATTGACAAACATCATAAGAAAAGTTAATATAATAATATCAAAATTAACAAGGGCAAGATGTATCTATAAAATTCCTTTGTGAAGAGTAGCTAAAACATCCATTAAATTTAAAAGGAGATTTCATTATGTTATTGAACATGAAAGATTTATTGGCAGTCGCGAATGAAAAGAATTTCGCTGTACCGGCATTTAATATTGGTACCGGACAGATTTTGAACGCAGTTGTTGAATGCTGTGAGGAAAAGCAGGCGCCCGTTATTCTGGCGATTCATCCGAATGAATTGGAATTTCAGGGCGACAGCTTTATTGAAATGTGTAAGGACAAGGCTAACAAATCCCGTGTTCCTATGTGTATCCATTTAGATCACGGGGAGACGATGGAGCAAGTACAGAGAGCTATCCGCTGTGGATTTACTTCTGTTATGATTGATGCATCAAGCAAATCATTTGAAGATAATATTTCCATTACAAAAGAGGTGATTAAAGTCGCCCACCCGTTAGGCGTATCTGTAGAAGCTGAGCTTGGAACCATCGGGGATATCAAAGAGGATTCAGGAAACCGTGAGATCGGAGCAAAAGAGATCGTATTTACACAGCCGAAAGACGCAAAGAAATTTGTTGAGGAAACAGGATGCGATACTCTGGCCATTGCAATTGGTACGGCTCATGGCATTTATCCGAAAAATTTTGTGCCACACTTGGAGCAGAAATTGCTGACGGAGATCAAAAATATAGTTTCTATTCCATTGGTACTTCACGGAGGTTCAGCAAACCCGGATTCAGAAATTGCAGAAGCAGTAAAACGGGGAGTAAATAAAATTAATATATCTTCTGATATTAAAGATGCTTTTTATCAGCAGACAAGAAAAACTTTGGCGGATGATGCTGTCATCAGAGAACCTTTCGATCTGTATGTAGAAAGTATTGCTGCCATGAAGAAGGTTGTAAATCAAAAAATCGACTTGTTTGATGATGCGGATAAAATGAAATATTACAAATTATAATCTTTTTTGAAAGGAAGAAGCCATGGATATTAAGAGTGTTTTAGACGACAGAGTGATCCGTTCCGATCTTTTCGCAGTCAATAAGGAAGATGCGCTGGAAAAAATGACAGAAATGCTGCAAAAGGCAGGATATGTTGATGATGCAGCCGGATTTATTGCAGATGTTATGCAAAGAGAAAGTCTGGGTTGTACAGGGATTGGGAATTATGTGGCCATCCCCCATGGAAAAAGTCCGTCCGTATCGAAAGTTGGGATCGCCATCGTAAAGCTTCAGAATGAGATTGAGTGGGAAACCAATGATGGAAGAGGAGTCAGAGTCATCTTTTTGTTCGCAGTTGGAACTGATAATGAGAATGCTATGCAGCATTTAAAACTGCTTGCACAAGTAGCAGGAAAACTGGGAAATGACGAAGTTGTTGAAAAACTCTTAAATGCAGGTTCTGTTGAAGAGATCAAAACGATATTTGAATAAGAAAGGAGCACCTATGAACATTGTTGGAGTAGCGGCATGTACGGCTGGAATCGCCCATACATATATTGCCAAAGAAAAGCTTGAGAATGCTGCCCGAAAGAGAGGGCACAAGATTCACATGGAAACACAAGGGGTGATCGGAGTTGAGGATGCGTTAAGTTCCGGGGAGATTGAAACAGCTGATGTCGTCATTCTGGCAACGGACGTAAGCATTTCCGGGAAAGATCGGTTTGAGGGAAAAAAGGTGGTAGAAGTGCCTACAGAGACAGTGGTTATGTCTCCGAATAAATTAATAGAAAAGATAGAGGAGCTTGTATAAAATATCATAGAAGGAGATATATAATATGAAAGAATTGCAAATAAAAAAACATATGCTCACGGCAATTTCATATCTGATCCCATTTGTATGTACTGCAGGTATGCTGATGGTGATCGGTAACATTGCAGGAGGAAACTCTGTAGAAGACTTTACAAAACAGCTTGCTTTCCCTGACTTTTTGACAACTATCGGCGGAACTGCACTGGGATTTCTTCCAATCGTTATTTCCACAGGGATATCTTTTAGTATAGCAGATAAAGCCGGTATTGCTCCCGGTATCATCCTTGGACTGCTCTGTAAAGATGCGGGATTTGGTTTTTTAGGAGGGCTGGTCAGTGGTTATCTGGTTGGATATCTAACCGTTTATCTGTTAAAGGTTATGAAAGTACCCAGATGGGTTGCAGGGTTGTTGCCTCAGTTAATCCTTCCTCTGATCGGATCCCTGGTGGTAGGGCTGGTCATGAAATATGTGATCGGAATTCCGATCAATGCGCTGACCAATGCGATTACAAATCTTTTGGTGAATATGCAGACCAATGCGGGAATGATCATCCCGTTTGGAATATTGGTTGGAATATTGTCGGCAGTTGATTACGGCGGCCCGATCAACAAAGTTGTGTTTGTTTTTGCATGCGGTGTTATGGCAGAGGGAATCGGTGGACCCATTGCGATTTTGATGCAGGCATCAATGATAGCGCCGTTTGGCCTGACGATTGGATATTTCTTATCTAAGATCATGAAGAAAGATATTTTTTCTAAGGAAGAAGTGGACAACTTGAAATCAGCATTTGTCATGGGGTGCTGTATGATAACAGAGGGATCTTATCCCATCATTTTAAATGACTTGATTCGGATTACAATTTGTACCGGTGTAGGTGCCGGCGTGGGCGGTGCTGTATGTGCGGCTTTGAACGTTACATCCAAGGTTCCCACGGGAGGGCTCTTTGCACTTCCGGGATTTAACCATCCGCAATACTGGCTTTTGGCATTATTAATCGGTTCCTGTGTATTCGCGGTACTGCTTCAGTTCCTTAAAAGAAAACCTGTCAAAGGAAATGTTGAAATTGAAGAAAAAGAAATTGATTTGTCATCATTAAAGATCAGTTAGCCAAATAAAGTTTAACCTTGATTTTACAAGGATTTAACATAATTCTCCACGAAAATCATGTAAAATAAAATTGCTGTTAAATTTTATAGAAATTTATGTGAGACAAAGGAGAATTAAAATATGAATACAACGATTGTAATGGGCCTGCTTGGGGGACTTGCCCTGTTCCTGTACGGAATGCAGATGATGGGTGCGGGACTTGAGGCGGCCGCGGGAAACCGGATGAAACGTATCTTGGAGAAACTGACATCCAACCGATTTCTGGGAGTAGCTGTAGGTGCGGGCATCACGGCTGTCATTCAATCATCTTCGGCTACAACGGTCATGGTTGTGGGATTTGTAAATTCCGGACTGATGACGCTCAATCAGGCGGTTTGGATCATTATGGGAGCCAATATCGGGACAACCATTACCGGACAGCTGATCGCACTTGATGTAGGAGCTATGGCACCGATCTTTGCATTTGCCGGGGTAGCAATGGTATTGTTTCTGAAAAAACCCAAGATTCAGTACATAGGACAGATCATTGCCGGGCTGGGCGTCCTGTTTATCGGTATGGATATGATGAGTACAGCGATGATGCCGCTTAGAGATGCACCTGCATTTATTAATCTTATGACGAAATTCTCGAATCCGATCGTCGGTATTCTTGCAGGAGCGGGATTTACGGCATTAATCCAGTCATCTTCTGCATCCGTAGGTATTCTTCAGGCCCTGGCAGCCAGCGGGCTGATCGGGTTTAACAGTGCAGTGTTTGTATTATTCGGACAAAATATAGGAACATGCATTACTGCGATTCTTGCGGCTATCGGAACAGGGAGAAGCGCAAAACGGACCACAGTGATTCATCTGCTGTTTAACATTATTGGTACAGTCATTTTCACAACAGTGTGTCTGACCCTGCCGCTGAGTGATTTCGTGGCAGCATGGACGCCTGGAAATGCTCCGAGACAGATTGCCAATATGCATACCCTGTTTAATCTTGCCACAAGCTTTCTTCTGATCCCATTTGGAAATCAGCTGGCATCTCTCGCAGTAAAGATTCTGCCGGAAAAGGAGGCAGAAAAACAAAAGCAGAAGCATCTAAAGTACTTAAGAAGCTGGGATGCAGGGCTGGACCCCAGAATTGGAGGTGCTGCCATCCACATGGAGGAAGTGGGAAAGGAAATCCGCAGGATGCTTGAGATGGCAAAGGAAAATGTGGATGAAAGCTTCCAGTCTTTTCTGGTTGGGAACAGCCATAAATTGAAGGAAGTGGAGGAGAGGGAAGAATATATTGATTACCTCAATAAAGAGATCTCAGGGATTATTTCAAAGATGATGGTATCTGAGACGAACGAGAAAACTTCCGAGCTCATCAGTCTGTATTTTAAGATGACAGGAAATATAGAGCGCATCGGGGATCATGCAGTAAATATTTGTGACTATACAAAGATTATCGAAGAAAAAGAGATTAAATTCTCACGTCAGGCAAGAGCAGAGTTAAAGGAGATGAAGCAGATCTGCCACAACATGTTCCGCTATTTTCAGAGAGAGATCGAGGACACAAAGAAATGGCTTGAGGATCTCCATGAGATGGAGCGCTTTGTGGATACGAAAACCCAAGAATTTTACAACAGTCATCTAATGAGGATGAAACGGGGAGAATGTAATGATGAGGCATGTATCATTTATTCCGAAATGCTGGTAGATTTTGAGCGTATCGGTGATCACCTGTGGAACATGGCCAAAGCTATGAGGGAAATTGCAGAGGAAGTTTAGTGTTAAGGGGAAGAGCTTTTCTTCCCTTTTTTTGTTTCAGTTATGATATAATACAACTGTTAGTGTATTAGAGGAAAAAAGGAGAAGGTAGCATGGAATACATTTTATCGCCGTCGATTTTATCGGCAGATTTCAAGACACTTGGTGACGATATCAAAAAAGCGGACGCTGCTGGGGCACAGTGGGTTCATATTGATGTGATGGACGGAGACTTTGTTCCCAATATTTCATTTGGAATGCCGGTCATCAAGAGCATCCGCAGTGCAACGGACAAAGTATTCGATGTCCATCTGATGGTAGAGGAGCCGGGCAGATTCATTGATGAATTTGCGGCATGCGGGGCAGACTATATTACAGTACATGCAGAGGCGTGCACCCATCTCGGGCGTGTAATCCAGCAGATCAAGCAGAAAGGCTGCAAAGTGGGAGTTTCACTGAATCCTGCAACTTCGCTGAGTGTCCTTGACTATGTGCTGGATGATCTTGATATGGTACTTATCATGTCGGTGAATCCAGGTTTCGGAGGACAGTCTTATATAGAAGCAATGGATCAGAAGATCAGGGATCTGAGAAAAATGATTACAGACAGAGGACTCGATGTGGACATTCAGGTGGACGGAGGAGTGACAGCTGATAATATCGCTCATATCAAAGACTGCGGTGCGAATGTATTCGTAGCCGGATCTGCCGTATTCAACGGAGATATTGAACAAAATATAAAGAATTTATTTAAAGCAATGGAGGTATAGAGATGAGTGAGTGTACTCACGACTGCAGCAGCTGCGGGGAAAGCTGTTCTGACAGAACGCAGTCACAGACAGATTTTATGGAACCATTATATAAAGACAGCAGTGTAAAAAAGGTGATCGGAGTAGTGAGCGGCAAGGGAGGTGTGGGGAAATCTTTGACCACAGCCCTGCTTGCGGTGGCGGCAAACAGAAAAGGCCTGCACACAGGTATTCTGGATGGAGACGTGACAGGACCGTCGATTCCCCAGGCTTTTGGTCTGCATGAAAGACTTTTGGGCAATCAGGAAGGGATTATTCTGCCTGCGCTCACAAACTTGGGTATCGAGGTGGTGTCAGTCAACCTGATGCTGGAAGAGGAGACTCAGCCGGTGATTTGGAGAGGTCCGGTAGTGGCCGATGTGGTCAAGCAGTTTTGGGGCAGGACATTATGGCGTGACATCGACGTGATGTTTGTGGATATGCCGCCGGGAACAGGGGAAGTGCCTCTGACAGTATTCCAGTCCGTGCCTCTGGATGGGATCGTTGTGGTAGCTACCCCTCAGGATTTGGTTGGAATGATCGTTGAAAAAGCGGTCAATATGGCTAAGATGATGAACATTCCAATCCTCGGAATCGTGGAAAATATGAGTTACATCAAATGTCCTGACTGCGGAAAAGAGATTTCTATTTTTGGAGAGAGTCATATCGACGGAATTGCCGAAAAGTATCAGATCCCAGTATTAGGAAAACTTCCGATTGATCCGAAACTTACAAAGGCATGTGATGAAGGTTTGATTGAAGATGTAGAGGAACTTTATTTGGACGGAGTGATCGAAACTCTGTAAAATTTGTTGTACACATAATGTCGAATTATTTTTTGTATTATCAGATTAGAATGAAATAAAGAAAAATATTAATGAAAAAAGAGATGAATCCGATGGATTTGTCTCTTTTTTTGTAATGAATTTGTAATATTATATTGGGGAAATTTGGTAAAAACATGTTCTTTTTTTAATACAACGGTTGACAAATCGTCAAATGTTAAGTAAACTAGCACTAAGTTGTTACAAAAATATTTCAAATATTTAAAAAGTAAGAATAAATTTTAAAAAACTATCATAGGTTATACAGTAACCGAAATGATTTGATTTAGAAAGAGGACATTATGAAATTTTTAAAAATAGCAGCAAAGAAAAAACTTTTACTGCTTGCCATGATGGCAGCAGTAGTGACGGGTGCACTGTTCACCGGTTCATCATCCACAGAGGCAAAAGCTAAAAAAGTACAGTACTTAGGAAAATATAAATTGACAGCATACTGCGGATGCAGAAAATGCAGCGGAGGATATGGAAACAAAACTGCTACGGGAAGAAGAGCCAAACAGGGGCGTACGATTGCCGTGGATAAGAGAAAGATCAAACTGGGAAGCAAGGTTAAAATTAAGGGTAAAACTTATGTTGCCGAGGATGTAGGCGGCGGAGTAAAAGGAAAACACATTGATGTTTACTTTAAATCCCATAAAAAAGTAAAACAGTTCGGACGTAAGAACAACGTCAAAGTATACAAAATTAAAAAATAAGTGAGAAACTGCTGTACATCGTATCCAAATGTACAGCAGTTTTTTTGTTGCTTAGGAATGATTTTGTCCTATTTTTCTTTAAAAATGTTCCGGATACAGCCCTTCAGATCTCATGGTCTTAAGGGCATCCATGACATGCTGTTTATCTTCCTTATAGGTCACACCGTACCATTGGTCTTTGGAGACCAGAACGTCCATTGTAGCTTTTCCTTCCTCCATCAGCTGGCTGGCCACGCTTGGAATAAAGTATTCACATTTTAATGGGTTTTCTTTTAGGGAAGCAGAGAGGAATTTTGAAAAACCAGTCTCCAATTCATCCATGATCATAGGGCGGAAGCCAAAAAAGTTCATTGATACGAGAGTGTCAAACGGGAGGGATGTCCATGAGTTTCCGTCATCTTCCGTAAACTCAGCATGATCCCCGCGTTTTTCAATATGAGTCCGCTCTGTGATAGAGACTAACTGATGGTTTTTATCTACCTCACAGATTCCTCTGGAGACATATCCGCTGTCTGTCACGGTATTTCCAAGATGGTATCCGACCATTGCAAATTTTGCTTTGGCGGAAGAAGATTCTTTCATAAGAAACTGGGCCATAGCCTGATAACCGTGTATGCCGTAATAATCATCGGCATTGATAACGGCAAATGGTTCCGCAATAAATGGCTTGGCACAGAGAACCGCATGGGCAGTACCCCATGGTTTTACCCTGCCTTCCGGGACAGAGAAGCCGGCAGGAAGGCTGTCTACTTCCTGAAAAGCATAGCAGACTTCCATTCCGTCCGGTATCCTGGAACCCACTGTCTCCTTAAAATCTTTTTCAATCTCTTTTTTTATCACAAACACGACTTTTCCAAAGCCGGCCCGTTTTGCATCATAAATAGAATAATCAATGATTGCATGTCCCTGGTCATCCATAGGATCCATCTGCTTCAGCCCGCCGTATCGGCTGCCCATGCCGGCGGCAAGAATGACTAACGCTGGTTTTTTCACTTTTGATACCTCCAAATCAATTTCTGAACAACATTATACCTTATCGTGCGAAGCACGTCCACCCGAAGGGTATTGAAATACGGTGTGCCCTGTGGGTATACCTTATCGTGCGAAGCACGTCCACCCGAAGGGTATGAAATACGGTGTGCCCTGTAAGTATGACATTTTCCACATGATTTCCGTTCGGCTCTTAGAATGCCTCACTCCAATCATGTAGAAAATGGACATAATATCTGCTGGAGCAGGCTGCTTAGAAACCAAAGGTGCCACTTTTCGAAAGTTATTTACCACTATTGGAGGAGCGCATTTCAAAAGCGCGACGGAAATAGTAGTGAATAACTCATGACATTTTCCACACGATTTCCGTGCGGCTCTTAGAATGCCTCACTCCAATAGTGTAGAAAATGGACATAATATCTGCTGGAGCAGGCTGCTTAGAAATCAAAGGTGCCACTTTTCGAAAGTTATTTACCACTATTGGAGGAGCGCATTTCAAAAGTGCGACGGAAATAGTGGTAAATAACTCATACCTTATCACAGGAAGCAGGTTCATTCGAAGAGTATGAGAAGTGATATGAAACGTACAGAGAGGCCGTTTGAGTTTCCCAACCCCGGAACAGGCAGAAAACCTGATAAGCGGCGTGAAATGGCGGATTAGAGATAGTTTTCGCTGAGAAGCGAATAAAATTAAAATCGTTGGTACTAAACAAAGGAAACGTTGATTTTATCAGGAAAACTGGCTATAATAAAAATCAGAAATGGCTTAAAAGCGTTGGATAAACAAAAACGTTTTAATGTAGATGTGTACGCAGAAATGGCTTAAAATGGTCGTTTCTGCATTTTTTAATAGCGGTAAAAACCCGTCCGAAGTGGTTAATTTGTCGAGTATTTGTCGACAACAATTTTACACATCTCTTTATAATACCACTCCGGTTTCCGGTCCGTGTAGATCCGCTCAGTTATGTCCGTAATGGAGTGCCCGATTATATATTTCAGGGCATATTCGTCTACGTCTGCCTCTTTCGCAACAGTGGCGAACGTATCCCGGGTATCGTGCGGACGGTGCTTTTTATCAAGGCCCAGATCATTAATAATTTTGTGAAACCGGGTTGAATAGATTGCGTATGTAATCGGACGTATCTTACCACGAGAGACCACATTAATTAATCGGTCGCTGCCAAGTTCCTGTGCCTGCTGGTACCTAGCAATAAGAAGCGGTTTTATCCCTGGGTGGATCGGGACATACCGGTCTATTCCTGCGTCTGTCTTGCTGCCGCCTTTCATGCGGTTATTGTTAAGGTCTATGTCCTCTAAGGCAAGCTCACATAATTCGTTGGGCCGCCAACCAGAATAACAAGAAATTATGAGTAGGTCCACGTTCTCCTTGTCCCGATTTTGCCAAAGAGTTTTGCGTTCGGCAGCAGAGAAAGAGAAGTGTGGGTTTTCTGCTTTCGCCGCATCTTTCACAGTCGGCTTGGACAGATTACACTCCCTGGCACAATTCCTGTCTACGATCTCCATTTCTTTTGCATAGTCCAGCATCATAGAAAGCGTAGATTTCATGTTTATCTTTGTTTTTGCAGATGCCTCTTTAGGATTTCCCTTGTTTTTTCCTCTTGTCTCTATTGCCATTCCATTTTCGATACAATTCTTTATGTCCACAATACGGAGAGATTGCACAGACTTCTTATAAATGGACCGGCAGTAAGAAAATGCACTCTTTGCCCCTCTGGCAGTTACGGGCTCCACCTCTTGCTCATATTCCGCAAACCAGAGCCTGTATAAGGTCTCTACGGTCATATCCTTAGATAAGTCCACCTTGCCCTTGTTATACTTAATAAGAGCCTCCATGGCATCCTCATAGGTAGGAAAATACGCCTCCGGCTTGAGAGGCTTTAGGATCGGTCTATTGTATCTGTCTTTTCCGCAGTTGGCTCTAGCGTAAAAAGGATTTTTCAGATCTGTGTGACGTATTTCTGTTATGCTGCCAAAACCGTTCGGCAATTTACGCCTGCGGTTCGGTTTCGGCTTTTTCCGTGGTGTTTTCTTTAGAGGGTATCCGCAGTGTGGGCAAGTTTCCGCCCGGTCAGATACCTTCCCGGCGCATTCCGGGCAAGTCGTGAGTGCCATTCTATCATCCTCCTTACACAAAATGGGTACAAAAATAACAGCCATCAAGGAACTGATGTTCTTCTTGTGACAGCTGCCCGAAGATGATACAATATTTACGAGTTAGCGTATCTCTTCGGAGTTATGTAGTTGCCGTCCGGTTGCAGCCGGGCGGTTTTTTATATTCTTGTTATAGTCACCATTGATGCTATACCAACAGAATCTAATAAGTATTCTAAATCGTCAGGATAAGCAGAACAGTGTCGTTTAATTTCTTTTTCAATAACTTGTTGTAATGAGTGAACATATTCTTGCTTTTTAAATAAAGATAGTGCATATATTAATGTTCCTAATGAATGGGAATTGTTTATATGATTAAAATTTGGTATCAATTCACTTAATTCCTTTTCCGAATCAGAAGTAACACGAATTATAGATTTTGGAATATGATTATATATTCTGTCTCCATGTGCAGCTAAATTTCTGTATTCAAGACACATAAATAATGTATCTGTAAAAAAATTTTTTAAATGAGTATCAATTAATTCTACCGGGATGCTATATATTTTATGTATTAGTTTTTCTTTTTCATTTGGTTTCAGTAATCTGATAAAATTCACCAAGTCACTCAAATATATACCTTTGAATAAAACCCATGGAGGGACATTCCCGTAAGTATCCATGTGGTATTTAATCGGCTCCTTGCTTGAATGAGCAACCTTGTTAAATTTGTCAAGAATAGAACCAAGTGAAAATCGTTTGTATTTTGTTGAACGATTTTGATAATTAGAAAATTTCAAATATTCACTCTGGGTAGATGAAAATGATTCTGCTATCACGTATGAAGTTGCCGCCCTTAAATGACTTTCCAAATCAAGTAGAGTAACTATTAATTGGTTTCTGATTGAATGGTCTAGGGAATAAAGAGATGCAATTTGCTCAAATGTAATACCATCTCTGTATCGTTCTGTAGAGTTAGTTTTTTCTACATAAAAATCTTTGTAGCCATTGATAATTTCATAATATCCATAAGATTCTAAAATAATTTTTGCATTTTTCTCTGATTTGAACACTAGATTTCTTGATTTTAATAATTCTATCTGTTGCTCAATGGTTGTAAATTCTTGTGGTTTTTTCTCCATATACATTCTCCCAAAACAAAAAGAGTCTCAAAACCGAAGTTCCAAGACCCTTTATTGTGACCGCCCAGCAGTCATTCACTAATTAGCTACATTATATCATATCCAAGAGTCTTGTCAAGTATTCACTTTTTATATAATTTATAGGTTCTGCCGTCCGGTTGCAGCCGGGCGGTTTTTCTATTAACTGTTTTATTTGTCATTAAAAATATAAATTGGAGATTCGTTTGCGTCTACACATTCGTATCCGTCATATGTAAAATGTTCTCCAATTAAACTTACCTTATCCCCCTCCTCTGGAAGTGTTCCGTTTCTTTCATTCACAAAACACATTAAATGCTTGCCATCTGCTAGTTCAAAATTAACAGAGTGTGTTCCGTATCGGTAAGCACTTACAAACTGAAATTCCCCATTGACCGAAGAATTATAATTATCCAGCATTTCTTGTCGTTTTTCTACGGTTTCAGGAATTTTTATCACAGATGATACTGTCCCCATGATTCTATGCTGCGAATATTCTGTTGATATAATATCTGATATATTATCGTTAAACTCTATGCTCTCCATTTCTTTTAACGATGGTGATTTTATTTTGCAATCATCAAAATAAATAGATACATAAGGTTCCCCCTTTTCTGTACCTGAATTAAAAAGCGTTCCCTCAACTGTAATATTTTCGCCAGGTTCCAACAAGGCTATTTTTGGAGGGAGTTTAAACTTGGCGAATGAACACATAAACGAATCAGATTTTTCTGAATTTGCCTTTAAAAAAATAGACCCTCCGAGTATTGATTCTAGTTTTCCTCTTACAATAATTTTTTGATTTAGTTCAAAACCGTTCTTTTTGGCGTATTTTTCTACAATATCTACATATTTTGTACTTTTCTTTTCATCATCGCTCCAATATTGTGTTTCTTTTTCGATACTTTTTTCTACCTTAGAATAATTTTTTAATAGATCATCAATGTTGTATTCTTTTACTTCCTTTGAACACCCGCCAGATAGGATTGCTAATGCAAATATAGCAACAATAAACAACAGTCTCTTTTTCATTTTATCCTCCTTATTGTAAAAAAGTTAAAAGCTACATCCCTCTTTATTATTAAGTATATTTAAGTTTAAAATTTTGCGCGTAATTCCTTTACGACCCCTATTATTTTTACAGGCTTGTCCATTATTTCTTTGTTTGAAAAATACATAGGTTCATATGCAGGATTTGTTGAGATAAGAACAATACCATCATTATACTTCTTTAATTTTTTGCAAGTAGCCTCATCACCGTTTACGATAGCAATCACTATATCGTCTGTTTCTGCATCATCTTGTTGTCTAACAATTACAACGTCACCTTCACTAAATTTTGGTTCCATGCTATTTCCGTGTATTTGAAGTCCGAAAAATGTTCCTGTTTTTGCCATATCTTCGGTTATTTCTTCTGTATCAATAATTTCTTCTACTGCATCGATTGGGATTCCAGCGGCAACACGCCCCAAGACATTTATTTCTACGGCATTATGTTTGCGGTTTACAGATCTTTGTTCAACCAAATCGGATTTTTCAATACCAAAGTAATTTGCCATTAATTCTATTTTATCAATCCTTGGATATGTATTCCCCTTAACCCAGTCGGTAAAAGTTGTATATTTTACCCCCAGTGCCTCACACATTTCGTTTCTTGTTTTTCCATTTAGATTCATATAGTATTTTATATTATTCGCCATTATATCCTTGTTTCCTAGTCCACCCATATTCGTCTCCTTTCTTTCAATATTAATGTATTTCTATTATAAGTTTTTACCGTAAAAAAATCAATAAAATTTTAAAAAAATACGATAAAAACGTTGACATTACGTTTAAATCGTAGTATAGTCTAATTAAGCAGAAAGGAGGGATAAGATTGGAGTCAAGAATGACATTAAAGAATGCGAGAGAATTGAGAGGGCTAAAACAGTATCAAGCCGCTAAAATGCTAGGAATATCTGTAGATACGTTAAGTAACTATGAAAGAGGAAAATCATATCCAGATATACCTGTTCTAAGAAAAATTGAAAAATTGTATGGCATTAAATATGCACAGATTATTTTTTTACCTCTAGATTACGATAAAACCGTAAATTCATTATAAAAAGAAGGTGAAATATGAAAGATTTAATGATTTTTGAAAATGTTGAGTTCGGGCAGATGCGAACAGTAACTATTAACAACGAACCTTGGTTTGTAGGAAAAGATGTGGCAACTGCACTCGGATACGCTGATTATTTTGGGGCACTAAAAAAGCATGTAGACCTAGAAGATAAGCAAAACTGCCAAAATAACAGTTTTGATTCTCCAAGAGGAATGACTGTTATAAATGAGTCCGGTTTATATGCTCTGATCTTCGGAAGCAAATTGGAATCAGCGAAGAAGTTTAAACATTGGGTGACAAGCGAAGTCCTCCCATCTCTCCGTAAAACAGGCTCCTATGAAATGAAGAATTACTCAACAGAAATGAAAGCGATTTTAATGCATGATGAAAAAATTGTAAAGATTGATGGAAGAGTGACAGATCTTGAAAATAACATGGTGATTGATTACGGACAGCAACTGACTTTAAGAAACGAGGTAAACAAGGTCGTAGTTAATGCTCTAGGTGGAAAAGAATCAAATGCTTACAAGGAAGTGAGCAAAAAGGTATTTTCTGAGATCAATCATGATATTCAAGAAAAATTCACTGTAAATAGTAGAAACAATGTTCCAAAAAAGAGGTTTGACGAGGCGATTGTTTTTGTTAAATCGTGGAGTCCGAGCCAGGGAACAAGATGGATGATTGATGGATGCAATGCGCAGATGTCTTTGTAAATAAAAGGTAGGTGATATAAAAGATGAATTTGCAAAGAGAAATACAGCAAATAGAAGAAGCAGAAAAAGGGTGTGAGGTTAAAAATGCTTTGGCAGGCGCACTAGAGAAGGTAGAAAGAGAATTTAACAAGTCAGAAGAAATCGTATATATACACGAAAGGATTACCAATATCAATGTGCTTGAATATCTCATTGGAAATGCCAGGTTAAATTTTTCAATTCTTGAAAATGAACTCGAAAAAGCCACACCGTCAACAGCTATCATTGAAAGTGCGGCTTGTCAAATTAGAGATTCATTAAAAAAAGCGGAATCGTTTGAATTTTGCATTGAAGAAAGAAAATGCAGAACCAAAGACTTTTCCGTGAATCCCGTATCTGTTGATATAAAAGAAATTAATCGTCAACTCGCAACAGATTTTGAGAGTACAAGAGTTTGATTGTTTCTTTCATTGAAATTGAAATAGCTGTTTTCAAGACGTTTTCATCCATGAAATTTACTAACAAGGTAAAACCTGGCTCTTCGTTTTTAGATTTGCAATATTCGTTACATTTATTAACAGAATCGTTTTTGATTGCATCGTAGAATGAATAGTCTGAAAACATAGTGTCAACTTTACTATCTATTTCCTTCATTAATTCATCAATAGTCATAATGTTCTCCTTTCTTATGTACTCGGTGCTGCAACACCTGTACTTAAATTATAAGGAGAAAAGGAAATATTTACAAGAGAAATGAGGTGATAAATGTGAGCAATAAACAGGTGTTAAGACTACTTACATCCTATATAAACATGCCAAAGTTCCCGGCCTGCAACGTACCTGTTGCGTTCGTCGCCAAAGTAATGAAAAAGGACGCTACATTTATTCGGGCTGGGATCGAACAAGGATGGCTGCCCATCGGGTATGCAAAGCCGTCAGAGAAAACCGGAAAGATGAGCTATTACATTAGTCCAAAATTACTTTGGGAAGTAACAGGGATCTTATATCAACCGGAAAAGGAGGGATGTGATGGATAGAGCATATGGAAACATCATCTTGCTTTTAGGCTGCGCGTTTGCCTTAGCAGGAGAAAAATGGCTTGCCATTTCTTTCTGGGCGGCAGGGGTAGCATGGAAACGAAAATTGTAAGGAGGAGTGAAATTTGAACGAAGAAGAAATTAAGAAAATTGAAAAGGCATGTGAAAAAGCTGTTGAGTATTTAAAAGATAACAAAATGCCATATGTATCTTTGATTATAAAAGAGGATGGAATAAAAGTGGTACAAGACCAGGCTTTTATCCCATCAAACACTAAACAATCCTAGCGTATCTATGGTGCTTATCTAACCGTGACAATTCGGAACCTAAAGAGCTGGAACTCATAAAATTTCGATACTCATCATATGACACGCCGTAGTATTGGTAGATTGCTCCATTATGGAATTGCACTTCCAGTGTGGAGTTTTCCCAGCCAACACTACTGATACGACTAGATGAAACAGCAGTTCTGTTCATGTAACACCTCCTTTTATGTACTTGGTAAATAATACCTGTACTTAAATTATAGGAGATATATGGGAAGAAAACAATAGAAAGAAGGTGAGATAAATGGCAGATAAAAAAGATGCGCAGGTAATGCTTGCAGCACTCCGGGAGGAGATTCCGATTCCATACGCACAAGAAAAGTATGTTTTAAGAGGGATCATGAAGGGATTGGAGCGTTTAGAAAAACAAAAAGCCCCGGAAGCTGGCACTTCCAAGGGCAAACACTAAAAATATATGTCTATGTGCATTATAGCACAGATCGGAGGTTTTTGAAAATGGTGAAAGATAAATATTTATACCTTTGCCAACTCTGTATGGATGTGCAGAGAGGGGAAGACGGGACAATAGAAAAACGACAGAGAGGAGAAAAATCTGGACCTACAGTATTTTTTCGATTTTCAGGCCATGTGGCGGTGTTAGAAATTGAAGTCTTTTTGAATGGGTGGAGTTCTTTTGCTAGTCCGACATTTGCTTATGATTTTCGCCTTGACGAAGAGCTGGATAATGAGGAGTTTACGAAATGTCGTGATCTATTGCTATCTTTATTAAAGGAGAATAAGAATGGGATTTTATGAAAAAGACGGGAAACGGATACCGGAGAGTGAGGCGTTTGAGTACGCTCTGGAATCCGTGGAAACCGGAGATGCATTAATGGAAGATGCTTTCCTGGACTGGTTTTACAGATGGGAACAGGGATGGCATTACTACCCGGACGGGGATGAGATGGAAAGTGTAGACGAGATTACACAGCAACATATAAACCGGGAGATCCATTATTTAAGGAGGGCATAGCATGAGCACTTTTGAGACATTAAACAATATAAATGTGAACGATTATACAGAAATGAAAGGGCACCTTACATATCTTTCATGGAGCAAGGCCTGGGAAGAAGTGAAAAAGAGATATCCAGATGCTACATATACTGTGGTCAAAAACGACAGAGGACTTCCATACTTCCTTGATAAAGAAGTAGGTTGTATGGTTATGACCAATGTGACCATCGAAGGAGAAACTTTAGAAATGTGGCTTCCAGTCATGGATCATCGAAATAAGACGATTATGCAGCCGACAGCAACTGATATTAATAAAACGATCATGCGATGCCTTACTAAGAATCTGGCGATGTTTGGCCTTGGATTATACATTTATAGTGGTGAGGATCTCCCAAACAAAGGGAAAGATCAGGAAGGCGATGAACCGATTGACGAAATAAAAATAAACGTATTAAAAAAAGAAATGGCTCGTACCGGAGTGACCGAAACTAAAATGTTTTATGCAATCGGCGTTAAAAGCTGGAGCGAAATAAGAACATCTGGATTTAAGAGAGCTATGGATTTATTTAAAAATACGCCAGATAAAGAGAAGTAGCTTATGGAATGTACTGGGAAATTAGGTGGTCTGGCAATAGACTATGTGTCAGGCCGCCAGAAGATTGAAATTGAACTAAATGAGGATGTGAGGCAAGAATATGACCGACTGAAAGACAAAGATAAGTTGTCTGTGAAGATCGTACAATACAGAGAAAAAAGGAGCCTTAATGCAAATTCTTATTTTCATGAGCTGATCGGGAAAATTGCAGATGTCACAGGGCAAAGCAACGTTTACATAAAGAACCGTCTTATTTCCGAGTACGGAGAATATGAACGGATTGGTGGTAATCTTGTGAGCTTGCCGCTGGACGATGATATAAACGCCTATGATGTAGAGTTTGCGCACCTACAACCGACGACAGAGACGCATATAAACAGTGCAGGAAAGGTGTTTCGTGTCAATCTTGTCATGCGAGGTTCGCATACATATAACACAAAAGAAATGTCACGGTTAATTGAAGGAACCGTACAGGAGGCAAAGGCTCTTGGCATAGAGACAGCAACGCCGGAAGAAATCAGGCGGATGGAAGAAAGGTGGGGGATGAAGTTTGAAAAGCGTACTACAGACTGAAAAGGTGTGTTATGTCTGCGGGGCAGAACAAGACCTACATTGCCACCATGTTTTTGAAGGAACTGCAAACAGGCGAAAATCCGAAGAACACGGCATGAAGATCTGGCTCTGTGCCTGGCACCACAACATGAGTAATTATGGCATACATTTTGATCCGGTCCTCGACCTTGCAGTTAAGATGGCAGCACAAAAGTATTTTGAAGACCACATAGGCGACCGTGAGGCATTCAGGAGGGAGTTTGGCAAGTCATGGCTATAAACAGTAGGAGTAAAGGGAAAAAGGGAGAATTAGAGCTTTCTAAGATTCTCCGGGAGCATGGATACGACACCCGCAGGGGCCAGCAATACTGCGGGGCTAACGGGGACGCTGACGTGGTCGGCCTACCGTACATACATATCGAATGTAAGCGGGTAGAGAAATTGAATCTGGATGCCGCAATGGCTCAGGCACGTAGCGATGCAAAGGAGAGCGAAAAGCCAGTTGTAATGCACCGGAAAAACCGAGAGCCTTGGAAAGTTACCATGTTGCTCGATGACTGGATAGAACTATACCGGGAATGGGCGGCAGGAAAGGAGTTAGAGGATGGCGAAAAGGAAAACACTGAGTAAAAAAATAAGATTTGAAGTATTTAAAAGGGATTCATTTACTTGCCAGTATTGCGGAAGAAGTGCCCCTGATGTGATTTTAGAAGTAGATCATATCAATCCGGTAGCGAACGGCGGAGACAATGACATCATGAATCTGATTACATCCTGCCGAGATTGTAACCGTGGAAAAGGTAAAACAGAATTATCTGATTCAGAGACAATCAAAAAGAAAAAGGAACAGCTTGATGAGCTAAATGAAAGAAGAAACCAGCTAGAGATGATGCTGGAGTGGGAGCAGGGATTACATAACTTTGTTGAAGATCAGATAGATGCAATCGAACAGTTTCTACAAAGTACTTGCGGTCAAGGATTTTCAGAATACGGGAGAAAATGGTGCAAGGGCTTGATAAACAAATTTGGCTTTGAAGAAGTGTATGAGTCCTCTAAAATTTCTATGGATCGGTACTATGACGGTGACGATGAGAGCACGACAAAAGCATTTAATTATATAGAAAGAATCTGTTATTCCAGAGAAAAAGAAAAGAACAATCCATATTTGTATTATATCAACTATATAAAAAAGATCTGCAGAACCAATTTTTCTTATGTGGATGAAAATAAATTATTCAAATGGCTTACGCAGCTGATCCATTCCGAGAGTGATTTTCAGGAGATAAAAGGAATTGTTATTGACTGTGCAAATTGGACTCAGTTAAAACGCCGGATAGAACCCTTGTTGGAGGAGCGTGGTATAGATGCCTAATCGCATTATCAAGGAATCCATCAGGACCAGCGACAGTATTAACGACCTTACATGGTTTGAAGAAGTGCTGTTTTATAGGCTGATGGTCAGTTGTGATGATTACGGAAGGTTTGATGCGAGGATACCAATCATAAAAGGCAGTTGCTTTCCATTGAAAAATGTCACTGATAATCAAATTGAAAATGCTCTTAATAAGCTATCGTCGGCAGGTATTGTGACCACCTACACGGTTGAAGAGAAGCCGTATCTGCAAATTGTAGCTTGGGAGAAACATCAGACCATACGGGCAAAGAAAAGCAAATACCCGTCATTGGATGAAGCTGACGCACAGATTATTACACATGAAAGCACTTGCAAGCAGATGATTTCAGATGTCCCCGTAATCCAATCCAATCCGAATCCTAATCCAAATACAATAAATACATTGTGCAAGGCTGACGCCAACGCACTGTTTGAACGCCTGTGGAAAGCATACCCGAATAAACGGGGAAAAGGCCAAGTGTCCGATGCAAAGAAACGAAAGATCGCTGAGATTGGCGAGGAGGAAATGCGACGGGCTATGGCGAGGTACATCGAGGATCTCAAACAGGACGATTGGAGAAAACCGCAGAATGGATCAACATTCTTTAATTCCGGGTATGTAGATTACCTTGATGGGAACTATGAGAAGCCAAAGGCGGTTGTGAAGAAGCAGACAAATAACCAGTTCCACAACTTTGAGGAACGTGACTATGACTATGACGAGCTGGAAAAACAGCTCTTTAAACGGCAGATAGGAGGTTAGAGCATGGAGCAGATAGGATTTTTTGAGGACATCGGCTGTAAGGAGCCGCCGGAACCGAAGCCGAAGAAAAAAAGCCGGCCGATTCCGGAGGACTTGCCGGAAAGTGCAAAGAAATATTTTGCAGAGAAGACGGCGAAAGAGTGCCGTAGAGCAGGTTTAAGTGCCGGAGACAAGAGAAGCATGGAGAACCGGATTTATGCGTGGCTTAAGGAGCAGGGGCAGGACTTGACAGCACATCAGATCGCAATAGGCATGTGTCTAGCGGGGATACATTACAGCAAGGAGCGGCAGTCCGTTGCACCCCGGTTAAAAGGCTTAGAGGAGCGTGGGTTGATCGAGAAGACCGGGAAACGTGTCTTTGACAAGGAAACCGGGGCCAGTGCCGGGACATACAGGGTGGTGGCAGAAAGTGATTAGGATCATGTGTAACGAGGAAGAGAAAGAGCTATTACAAACTCTCTTTCGATTCGCAGAATTTTGCCTGCTGGGCGTGGCCTGTATATTCAAACAAGAAGTTCATCATTTCAATTACCGTGATATAAAGTGGATCATGGAGGATAAAAAAGATGAATAGAAAGAGGTACACAGATGCTTTTAAGGAGCAAGTCGTAAAGGACCGCAAAGAAAACGGTATGTCCGAGAGAGAAGTTGCAGAGAAATACGGCATAGCAAAAAGCACCGTACACTCTTGGACCACGGCGTATTATTCCAAAGGGCAAAAGAAACAAAATAACGGTGCACTATTCACAAAAGAACAAAAGGAAAAGGCTGTATTAGAGTATGTATACGGCAAGACAAAGAAGGAGATCGCCAACGAGCAAGGCATTTCCCTCTGGCTTTTAAATGAGTGGGTAGAAGATTATTTTGAACGCAAGGAACAGGAAATAGCCCAGGAAAAGAAAATAGAGAAAGAAGAGAAAAGGCCAAGAATCTTCCGGGATAGGAACCACAGGGATAGAAAAGGAAATTTGCTTAAAACAGTATATCCATCGTCATCCGCTGCATACGTTACCTGGGCAAAATAAAGCCAGGGAAGGGAGGAATATGACAATGACAAACCACGAAAAACTAGAGCAGATAACAGGAATATCGCAGCCCGTAGAAACAGAAGCAGTAGAAATGCTCCTGGGGAAAATAGACAATGATTTAGAAACAGGAGTATACGAAAAAAACAAAGAAATGTATCTAGATTTATACAAAAGACAGTTAAATTGGCTAAAAAGCCAGGAAAAGAATTAGGTATTTACCCATTGGGTCTATATATATCACACGTAACTTAGAAACCAGTAGGCATCCTGTTTTACAGCCCGCTCCGGCGGGCAGGAAGGAGGGAATATGAAAATACAAGATAAATGGTGCGGAACATGCTATTTTTACGATGCTATAGAGAAAACATGCCGAAATTGTGAAAGTGTAATAAGCGGGGCTATTACAGAGAATCATAAATGCAAATATTGGGAGGGGAACGAGGCGGATCCGGTAAACCATCCAGATCATTACACAAGCGGGGAAATTGAATGTATAGATGCACTAAAGGCAAGCATGTCGCACGCCGAATTTTGCGGCTTCCTAAAGGGAAATGCAATGAAATATTTGTGGCGGTATGACAAGAAAGGAAAGGCAACAGAGGATCTGGAAAAGTCAAGGTGGTACTTGGATCGGCTGTGGGCAGAAACTAAGTCAGAGGTGTAAGTTGAGATTTAAGGAGGTACAGAATGAGTAAGCGACCAGAGATAACAAAAATGTTATCTTTAGCTATTAGAAAACATATAAATCAACGCAATGATCCAAGGGTCTATATGGCTGCCGAAGTTACATTCGACTATGGTACAAGTGCTGCGGTTCGAGTGGATTTCATGCGGTTTAAGCCCCTGAACAATACTGTCTCAGGGATTGAGAAAGGGGATTTTTATTGTTATGAAATTAAATCTTCCGTAGAAGATTTTCATTCAAAAAACGGACATAATTTTCTGGGCGACTTCAACTATTACATTATGCCGGAAGGCGTTTATGAGCAGGTGAAAAATGAAATACCGTATAAAGTAGGCGTATATGTACCTGGACAAAAAAATTACCGAGGCGATTGGTATGATCTAAAATCTGTAAAAAAAGCAGTAAGACAAAACAGAAAGAGACCTGTATCAGAAATGCTGCTCATGATGTTTAGATCGGCGGCAAGAGAAATTGTTTAATTTAAGATTTGGTGGTTATTTCCATTTTGGAAAAAACCATAATTATGTTTTAAAAAAGGAGAAAACAATGAAAATAAAAATAATACGGTGTGTGCCGACAAATCCAAGCCCTGCGATCGGTCAGGAATATGAAGTTATAAGAATAAATGAGAGATGTAGAAACGATGGCGGAAATGTATATTTTGTTAAATGCGAAGGTCAAGAAGTCGGTGTATTGAAACATGAAATGAGCATAGTTGAAGAGTAATAAAACTGAGATTTTACCCAGGAGGCAGAAGAAACCACCGATCTTCCCGCTTCATATAGCGCAGGATGACAGTATTCTGCCTGTCTCCTACCATAACGGTGCAGGAAAAGTCAGAACCGACAAGGGGTAGAGGATTTACAACCTTTACATCTTCAATTTTTACGTCCATTGTCTGTGTGGGCGTATCGTAGCGAAAGTAAAGCGGTTTTACACCACCGTCTTTGCTGAAGCTTGCGATTACGGAGATCGGGGTCCCCGGAGGAGTAAAAGGTTCTTCATATTCAATTTTGTTATTTGTAAACGGCATATCAAACAGCTCCTTTCTATCACTATTATAAGAACGTGAGTTCTGAATGTATAGAATGTAATAATGGAAGTAAAGGAAGATTTATGAAGGAGGAAAATAGAATGGAATTACAGAGAGACGATATTATTATCAGAAAAGGGATCATTCACATTTTGGACAGCCATAACGGATACCTTGGCCTGTCCAATGATCTGCTGGACATGGGACCAGACTTAATGGAATTTATCAGGGGCCATATATTTAAAATACTGGATAGCGATGATACAAAGAAATGTCAGTTTGACGGTAGTATTTCCCCAATCCCGGCACTGCTGGAAGATATGCAGGAAAAGGAAGACGATAGTTTTATAGCGGTTAGCCGGGTGCTGGCGGAAAGCCTTTTTGACATCATGTGCGATAGCGTGACGATTCCTGCAGCTGATCTTGTCGTGGTTAGTTTCCAGCTACACAGCGTCGTTCATCTGGCACTTCTTAAGATGAATTATAAGGAGACATATGTACATAAAGAGGCAGAGAATGAGGTCAACGACATCGTAAAGCAGCGGATTATGCCTATGGGCGGGGCAAAGCTTACAGAGGCAGTCATCGTGGATCTTTTAGAGCACAAGGTACAGCTGGTAGAAAAGAAGTATGAAATGCTGACAGGTGATAAAATCAATTATATTTCAGAGCGTTTTCTGCAGTGCCATGCGGATATGGCTCCAAAAAAGAAGTTCCAGATTCTAAATAAGGTTATTACAGATATCAATAACCGGTATGAGAACGAACCGTTAAGAAACCGGATGGATGCCAGGAGTAAGTTAAGAGAAGAGTTCGCCGAAAAAAATGAGTTTCGGGTCAACGAGATCGGGGACCGGATCTTTGGAGACGATGCAGAAAAAAAGAGCTTTTTTGACTATCAGATGGAACGGAATGACATGCAGTATGACAAGTTCACGGTTGGAAAAGAGAACACGGTCAAGGGCTTAGAATACATCACAATAGAGACGGATGCCGGGATCGAAATTAAGATACCTATTGAGGAATACATCACGAAAGAGAATATAGAGATTGTAGAAGAACCGGGCGGAGGGAGCACGGTTATTATCAGAAATATAGAACAAGCCAGGGTGAAATAAGGAGGGGATACGATGTGGCTAATTAATTTTCATTTAGGATTTTCAGCGCTGCTTTTGGCGGCAGATGTCGGAATCTATTGCATGTTCCGCAAGAAGATTAAAAGAAAGGTCGGCGGGATCAAGACAAAGAAAACGGGCAGATTAAACTGGGCGGCAAGCAGAATCAAGCTTTTGCTTTTTCTGTTTATACCAGGAGTAAATATTATTGCTTTGCTTTCTCTGCTGATTGTCATTACGGCAGATAAAAATGAGCTTGAGATGTTATATCACTACGGGGAGGAACAGGGTGACGATCAGTAAAAATATACTTATCCAGTACAGCGATATGAAAGAAGAAATAAAAGACCTTCACCGGAGAATAGAGCAGCTAGAGAGGGAATTATACAAAATGGAAGAAGAGGGAACTGTAAAAGATACCGTCACCGGGGGCCTGGGCGGCACACAACACTTTGTTGTAGAAGGATTGCCAGCGCCAGCATTGCGCAGAAAGGCGTTGCAGATCAAAGCCAGGAAAGAAAAAGCAGCGAAAATGGAAGGGGAGCTGTTAGAGCTTGTGTGCCAGGTGGAGGACTATATAAATTCTATTACATCCAGCGAGTTACGGATTATTTTTCGCCTATACTACATAGACGAACTGACGTGGCCCAAGGTAGCACTTACCATGAACCGGATGTTTCCAAAAAGAATATACACGGAGGAAAGCTGCAGAAAAAAACATAGCAGATTTTTAGAAAAAGTTGAAAAGTGTCCGACACCGTCCGGTAAATAAATGATATAGTTATTATAGAACGAATAGGTCAATCGTTCATTTTGTTAGCTGGATGTCACGGCGGCGCCGCTGTGGCAACCAAGCTAAACAGGATAAACCAAAACGCAAGGCGTATTGAAACTTTAATTGTTTTGGCATTACTCCGGTATCTCTAAGGTATCGGGGTATTTTTATGTGGATGTTATGTCAATGGCAGACGGAAGGGTCGCTCCCTTCATCTCGGTTCGATTCCGGGACATCCGCTTTTTACACCTAGACGGCGGCCCAATAAAGTTCCACGATGCGGGTCGCAAAAAACTCATTCGCAAAAAAGTTGTATTTACGTGGAAGATGCAATGTGCGAATGGCTCTGGAGTAATTAAGGAAAGTGCGTGAACGATGGGAAACGTGAGTACGAAACGAGGGCGCACAGGTGGTTTTTAAGGAGCAAAACTTTACAACCGTAATGGGTCTTCTGTGTTCTGTCCTATACAAAAAATAATTATTCGAAGAACACGGTGTGCCCGGCATGGCACATAAAATATATTGCTACGGGCTAAGCCCGTATGGAGAATTGGCAGAGTTGGAAATGCAGCCGGTTGCTAACCGGTACACCCTCCGGGGTGCGGAGGTTCGAGTCCTTCATTCTCCGCTATAGAAAAGGAGGCAAGTATGCAGAAAGTAAATGTTTTAGGAACAGAATATACAATTAAGCTCGATGTACCATCAGAAAAAATGCCGTTTGGTGGAGATGGATGTATGGATCAGAGCATTAGAGAAATATGGATTGCAGACTTTGGTGAAAGCGATAGAGACAGTATCAAGGACCTTGATTCTTACAGGAAAAAGGTATTACGGCATGAAATTGTTCATGCGTTTCTGTACGAAAGCGGGTTATGGAACAATAGTGGAAATGTGAAAGCATGGGGACAGTCAGAGGAGATTACAGACTGGATCGCATTGCAGTTTCCGAAGATGTTGCAGGCATTTATTGATGTGGACGCTATTGACCTGCCGGAGGGCAATATTGTAACGAAAGAAGTCACAGTTGATTCAAGCAAAGTTGCTAAAGCTGTAATGGAAAATGTAAAGAAGCAACTTGAAGAACGCACATATTATCCAAGAGGGTGTTCATGAAACTGTATTTATTAGATTTGAATAGACATATGACAGAAGCATGGAAAAAAACATTTCAATACCAAAATGTTGAGATTGTTACTAGTGATTTTCAAGTTTTCATAAAAGAGTATAAACCAGAGGCAATCGTAGCGCCTGGAAATAGTTTCGGAATTATGGATGGCGGGCTGGATTTAGAAATAAGAAATTATTTTGGAATGAAGGCTCAAGAAGACTTGCAAAGAAAAATACAGAAAGATTGGTATGGAGAACTGCCGCCTGGAAGTGCAACAACAGTCAAAGTTGGAGGTAAGTATCTCGTATACTCCCCGACAATGAGAATACCAGAAATAGTTGTAGATAAATCCGTTATCTACAACTGTATGAGAAGCAGCCTTATTGAGCTGAAAAAACTCGGAGTACAGACAGCCATGATCCCAGCGTTTGGAGGGGCAACAGGGGCTGTGATGTATGAGGAAATAGCAAGATGCATGAGGTATGCATATGAACAGATATTTCTGAACCAGACAGTTCCTCTTGTAACAGTGCTGGAACAGCTAAGTTACAACGAAGAAGAAGTAGAGGCATGGATTAGACAGATGGGAAGATAACAAGAGGTGAAAGAAAAGTGCCACGAAGTAGAAGCCCGGATTCAATAAAAGCAGAACGGATGTATAAAAGCGGAATGAATCTGGTAGACATAGCAAAAGAGATAGGAAAGCCACCGGGAACCGTAAGACGGTGGAAAAGTACTCAGGGATGGGATAGCGAACGTTCGGGTAAGAAAGCGAACGTTCGGAAACAGGAAACAGAACAGAATATCAAGGAGAGAGAAGCCATTGCGCCGGAAGTGGAACAGGTTATAGACAACCCGAACCTCACGGATAAGCAACGGCTTTTTTGCTGCCTATACATAAAGTGTTTCAACGCAACCAAGGCATACAGAAAAGCATACGGGTGCAGCTATGAAACTGCACTCACAAACGGCCCAGGGCTGCTCAGAAATACACGAATCAAAGAGGAAATACAGCGGCTCAAGCAGGGTAGGCTTAATAAAGCGATGCTGGAAGGACCAGACGTATTTCAATGGTATTTGGATATTGCCCGGGCCGATATAACCGACTTTACCGATTTTGGAAACATGGAAATAGAAACGGATAACGGGCCTATGACCATTTCCTATGTCAATATAAAGGATGCTAGAGAGGTAGACGGTACATTACTCTCAGAGGTATCAAAGGGCAAGGACGGGGTAAAAGTGAAGCTGGCTGACCGGATGAAGGCCATGCAGTGGATCAGCGATCACATGGATCTTGCGACACCTGAGCAGAAAGAGAAAGTCAAGCTGTTGCAGGCGCAGCGTAGGAAGTTGGAAGACGATGGGCCTGAGGAAACCGAGGATGATGGATTCATCGAAGCACTAAAAGGGCAGGTGGATGATCTATGGCAGGAAGAATAAAGAAAGCTGTCTTTAAATTCCTTCCATTTTCTAAGAAACAGAAGCAGGTCTTTACCTGGTGGCTGCCTAACTCACCAGTGCAGAAGCAGGATGGAATCATTGCGGATGGTGCAATCCGGTCGGGAAAGACGCTATGTATGTCACTATCATTCGTCATGTGGGCTATGGAATGTTTTGACGGTCAGAACTTTGCTATGTGCGGAAAGACCATTGGCTCTTTTCGTAGAAACGTGCTGTTCTGGCTCAAACTTATGCTGCGTAGCCGTGGATATAAAGTGGAAGATCACCGGGCAGACAATCTGGTGGTGGTCACACGTAAGGGGAAAGCGAACTATTTTTATGTGTTCGGCGGTAAAGACGAACGTTCACAGGATCTCATTCAAGGAATTACCCTGGCTGGGGTTTTCTTCGATGAAGTGGCACTGATGCCGGAATCCTTTGTAAATCAGGCAACAGGGCGTTGTTCGGTCGATGGATCGAAGTTCTGGTTTAACTGCAATCCAGATGGACCGTATCACTGGTTTAAAACAAACTGGATTGACCGGGCAGAGGAAAAGAGGCTGGTCTATCTTCACTTTACCATGGAAGACAACCTGTCCCTTACAGAGCGTATCAAGGCCCGTTATCGGTCCATGTATAGCGGAGTATTCTATAAGCGGTATATCCTTGGCCTGTGGGCCGTAGCAGAGGGCATTATCTTTGATATGTTCGATGCGGAAAAGCACATTGTAAATGGATCACAGGAGAGCATAGGAAGCAGGTATATAAGCATCGACTATGGTACTCAGAACGCCACGGTGTTCCTGCTGTGGGGAAAGAACCTGAAAGGGAAATGGATTTGCAGCAAGGAATACTATTACTCAGGCCGGGATGAGAGCAGCCAGAAAACGGACAGCGAGTATGCAGACGATCTGGAAGAGTTCACGAAGGGTATAGACATAGAGAGGGTGATTGTCGATCCTGCGGCTGCTTCTTTTATAGCAGAGTTAAAGAAGCGAGGATTCCGGATCAAGAAAGCCAAAAATGATGTGCTGGACGGCATCCGGTTCGTGGGAAACATGCTAAACCTTGGCGTGCTGCTGTTCTCGGAGGACTGCCAGGAAACGATTAAAGAGTTTTCCTCTTATATATGGGACGATAAGGCCCTGGAACGTGGAGAGGATAAACCGATTAAGCAGCATGACCACTGCATGGATGCGGTACGGTACTTTGCATATACGATCATCCGAAGAGAACGGAAATGGAGTTGATGAGGTGTTAGGATTTATCGAAAGAATAAGGCAGGTGATAAAAAAGATGCTTGGGAAAGAAAAGGTCAAGGACGCTTTAGGCGTGGACGTGGCTATTTCGGACAGAATGGGCCAGGCAATAGAACTATGGGCTAAGATGTACGAAAATAAGCCTCCCTGGGTAAAAAAGAATGTACTAAGTTGTGGCCTGTCAGCAGCAGTTGCGGCAGAGATGGCAAGACTGGTCACTTTGGAATTACAGACAGAGGTAAGCGGAAATGATTTCTTAGATACCGAATACCAAGCGGTTATAGAAGACATCCGCAGATATTGTGAGTATGGCTGTGCAAAAGGCGGACTTGCCTTTAAACCATATGTGACAGACGGACATATCGAAGTGGATACAGTACAGGCAGACAGATTTTTCCCGACTGGATACAATAGTCGGGGAGAGATCACGTCTGCTGTATTCGTAGAGACGCTTAACAAAGGGAAGCAGACATACACCAGACTGGAACTCCACGAGTGGAATGGCAGTAGCTACACGATCCATAACAGAGTGTATGTAAAGAGCGATACGGATACAACGGAGAACCTCGGGCGGGAAGTTTCACTCACTGCGGTGCCGGAGTGGGCGGATCTGGAACCGGAAACGAACATCGAGAACGTAGAAAAACCACTGTTTGCTTACTTCAAGGTACCAAACGCAAATAACATAGACGATCAATCGCCGCTTGGCGTTTCTGTCTATTCTAGGGCTGTAAGCGACATAAGAGAAGCAGATCGGCAATGGACCCGAATTGTTTGGGAATACGAAGGTTCGGAACTTGCTGTGGATGTGGATAATGGCATGTTCAAGAAAAATGAAAGAACCGGAGAGTGGGACCTACCGGAAGGCCGTGAAAGGCTATTTAGGATCATGGATTTTGAAGACAACGATGAAAAGTATAAAGTATACTCTCCAGCGATCAGAGACGAGAGCCTTTTCAATGGATTTAATAACATCCTACGTCGTATAGAGTTTAACTGTGGTCTAGCATACGGAACACTGAGCAACCCGGAAAATGTTGACAAGACAGCCGAAGAGATCAAAGCAAGTAAACAGAGATCGTACAGCACGGTATCAGACATACAAAAATCTTTGCAAAAAGCACTGGAACATTTAGTCTATTCCATGGATGTTCTGGCGCAGCTTGGCGGGCTTCCCGGAGGGAAAAAGTATGAACTATCATTCAACTGGGATGATTCGATCGTAATAGATAAGGAGCAGGAACTCTTATCTATGCAGCAGGACGCAACTGGCGGATTCATTCGTAAAGAGCTGTATGTCGCTAAGAAATACGGTGTTTCCGAAGAAGAAGCACTAAAAATGATGCCATCACAACAGAATAATCCGTTTGGTATACAGGAAGAGTAGGTGATAGCTTATGCTTGATCCCGAATACCTGGATAAATGCAGTGACCAACTCCTAGCCTTAATAGATGAACTGTCGATCTCTCTTATCGGGGACATTGCCCGCCGAATTGCAAAGACAAAGCACATCACAGACACAGCAAAACATCAGGCTCATGTCCTGCAGAACGCCGGAATGGTCTATCAAGACGCTATTAAACGGATTGGACAGACAACCGGATATATAGATCGGGAGATAGACCGTCTATTTAAAGAGGCCGGGGTTAAAAATATCAAAAATGAATCTGTCATTTACAAAATGGCTGGAATGGAACCGAAGGAGTTGCACCAGTCAAAGGAAATGCAGCAGATTCTAAACGCCAATCTTAGAAAGACCAAGGGAGAGATAAAGAATCTTACTCTCACAACGGCAAATAAGGCTCAGAGCGCTTACATAAATGCATGCAACAGTGCCATGCTCAAGGTGCAGACAGGGGCATTTTCTTACGATAAGGCCATAGCGGATGCAATAAAGGAGGCAGCAGGCCAAGGCACGGAGGTGTTATTTCCATCCGGTCATGTAGATAAGCTGGATGTGGCTGTCAGACGGGCCGTATTGACAGGCGTGAACCAGTCGGCAGCAGAAATGACGCTTGCATATGCGCAGGAAATGGGCTGTGATTATGTAGAAGTAACTGCGCATAGCGGTGCCAGACCATCGCACGCACTCTGGCAGGGGCTGGTGTTCTGTATATCTGGGAAAGATCCTAACTACCCTCCATTTTCCATGACCGGATATGGAACAGGGGAGGGGCTTTGCGGATGGAATTGCAGGCATAACTTTCACGTCTTTATTCCTGGCGTGTCTGTGCGAGCATATACAGATGCAATGCTTCAAGACTATGACACGAAGAAATATGAGTATAAAGGTAAAAAATATAAAGAATATGAAGTTTCACAGATGCAGCGTTTCCAGGAGAGACAGATCAGAGGGACAAAGCGAAAGCTGACCGGATACGATGCCGGGATCAAGGCAGCAGGAAACGACGAGGTATTGAAAAATACCTTGCAGCAGCGCTTTGAATCCGAATCGGTGAGGCTCAAATGGCAGGAAAAGAAACTCAAGGAATTTTGTAAGCAGACGGGCCGACGGGTAGAATCTGCAAGGACTCAGGTTCATGCAGTTCTGGACAGTAGTGGAAATATCGTGGGATTCAATCGGAGCGTGGCTCAGAAGGCTGTATGGGCTAACAAACGGTATCAAAAGGTAGAAAACAGTAGTATAATAAAGGTATCAGACAAACAGTTCGGAAAGAAGATTGGAAAACATACCAAAGAATACGGTCTGAACCCTAAGAGTACCAAGGACAGACAGACTATGCGGCACACGATTTTAGACATTGTTGAAAATGCCAGTGAGGTCAGAAGCGGAGAATGGAGAGGTCAGGCAGGGGAGACTTTCTTCTATATAAAAGGGAAAGACGTTGTTGTGGCAAAAGAAAGTGGAGAATTTGTCACAATACTGAAAGGAGGAATTGACAATGTTAGGGTTAAGAACGCAAGAAAGCGATAAATTCAATAGGTTCTGGGAGCTTGTGCAGATGGAGGCAAAAAGCCAAGGCAAGGTATTCTTTGCTGACTGTGGAGAAGGGAATATCTTAGAGACTCCTGATTTGGAATGTGAAGATATGCGAGGATGGCTGATTCCAAAAGAGAAAGCCAAAGAATTTGAGACGGAATGGCAGCAGGGGAAAGTATCTGACAAATGGACAGAATTTATTTTTTGGGCGGAATGGTCTGAAAATGACGGAAATATCAAGATAAGATTTGAAACCTACTAAATACTACCTGATAAAATCTCAGGTGGTATTTTTGCCCATTTTGAAAGGAGAATCACATTGGTAGAAAAAAGTTTCATTAACAAAAAGGACAGTGAAATCTGCATGTCAATAGATGAGTATAACCAGCAGATCGCTGAAACTCATGATAAATACATGATGAAGATAGACACATTAAAAAATGAAAATAAGCAGTTAAAAGCGATGAACCGATTTCTAAATACAGCACTTGTGGAGGCATTAAATTATCTAAAAGAGGAAGATTAGAGAGGCGGTGGTCCGATCATCTCCCAGCGGCAGGGCTACGCCGTACTGACACGCTCATGGCGTGTTATTTTTATGCAACAAATTAATCGGTCAGGAGATTAGACCTTAAATAGTCGGTTTCGGGGTGGATGGTTACACACCTAAAACAACCTAATGCGAAAGGAGAACAGAAACATGAAAACAGAATTTTTAAAAGGCTTAAATCTTTCACAGGATGTCATTGACCAGATCATGGCAGAAAACGGGAAAGACATTGCTGCAGAACAGAGAAAAACGACCAAGGCAGAACAGGCTCGTGACAGCTATAAGGAACAGGTAGATGATTTACAAACCCGACTTGATGATGCTGATAAGCAGATCGAAGAATTTAAAGACATGGACGTGGAAAGTATTCAGAAGGCAGCAGACGATTGGAAACAGAAAGCAGAAGATGCAGAGGCAGAAGCAAATAAAAAGATCCAGGCCATGCAGTTTGATTATGCGCTCTCAGAGGCTCTTACAGGGGCAAAGGCTAAGAATACCAAGGCAGTCAAGGCTTTACTTGATATGGATGGCCTGAAATTCAATGAGGGAGAGATCATCGGCCTGGATAAACAGCTTGAGACTTTAAAAAACGAAAATGATTATCTATTTGAAAGCGATAAGCCGGCCCCTAGAATTGTCAAGGGGACAGGTGGCGGTGATCCGTTGCCAGGGGCAGAGGTAACAAAAGAAGCATTTAACAAAATGGGATACAGGGATAGAGTTGCCTTGAAAAAGGAAGATCCTGATCTGTATGCCGAACTAAGAAAATAGAAAGGAAGGTAACAATGGCAGTAACAAAATTAGAGAACATTATTGACCCGGAGGTCATGGCGGATATGATTTCCGCCAAAGTGCCGAAGAAAATCAAGATCACGCCGATTGCAGCAGTAGATACAACGCTCAGCGGAGTTCCTGGCGATACGATTACAGTACCAAAGTACGCATACATCGGAGATGCGGAAGACGTAGCCGAAGGCGTGGAAATGGGGACAACCGTTTTAACGGCATCTACAACGACCGCCAAGGTTAAGAAAGCGGCAAAAGCCGTAGAGTTGACCGATGAAGCAATTTTATCTGGATATGGAGATCCACAGGGGGAGGCAACAAATCAGATTGCCTTGTCTATCGCATCCAAAGTGGATAATGATGCCATGGATGCGTTGCAGACTGCAAAGCTGGCATATGACGGCTCTGCAAATGTGATTAATTACGATGGAATTGTAGACGCTGTGGACTTGTTTGAGGAAGAGGATCAGCTCGCTAAGATCATGTATGTACATCCAAAACAGATTACACAGTTAAGAAAAGACCCGGATTTCAAGGACATTAAGCAGTATCCACTTGAAGTTGTAATGAGGGGTGTCATCGGTGAAATCTGCGGGTGTCAGGTCGTTCCGTCTAAGAAAGTCCCTGTAAAAAGGGTAAATAGCATTGATTGCTATATCTGTCCGATCGTAAAAACACAGTCCGACCAGGAAGTAGACGAGGATACTGCGGCACTTACAATTTACATGAAACGTGACGTAAACTTTGAGCCTGACCGAAATGTAAAAGCAAGGACTACCCTTGTGACTGCGGATGAACATTACACTGTTGTCCTGTCAAACGATGCAAAAGTTGTGCTTGCGAAGTTTGCAAAGACACCAGCAACACCAGCATCATAGAAGGAGGTAATACGGTATGGTAGAGTACGCAGACTATAAGTTTTACCAGGAACAGTTCCATGGCAGCACCATACCGGAAGCTGCCTTTTCTTCTACCATTCTTCGGGCAAGTATCTATGTAAAGTACATCACGTTCGGCAGGATAGATGATACAGAGATCCCGGAAGAGGCCAGGCTGGCTGCCTGTGCTGTTGCGGAGGTTATGTATAAAGCCGATGCAGTAGGACAGCAGGAGAAGAAGTCCGAGACGGTCGGAAATGTCTCTGTATCCTATGTAACGGAGCAGCAGGACGGACAAACAAGAGAGGCGGCAGCGGCAAAGAAACAGTATGCAGCTGCTTATCCGTACTTAATCCATACCGGGTTGTTATACAGGGGGTGTCGGTAATGGTTACAAACGCAGACATAACACTCTACAACAAGGTATATGACCGGGATACCGGGACGAACCGCTATTACCGGACAGTCCTAAAAGGCGTGAACTGGCAGGATACCACAGCCGTGCAGCCCACAGACAAGGGGATTGTAAGTGCTGATGTGGCAGAAATCTATATCCCGTTTACGGCAGAGACAGAGAAGCAGTTCAGGAAACCGAAAAACTTTGTGAAGGAGACAGAAAAGACGGGATTTTTTACGGTCGAAGCCGGGGACCTGGTGGTCCGTGGCATCGTGGAAGATGAACTGACCAGCGCAAAGGACGAAGAACGGTTGAAAAATGCCTATGATGATGTGCGGGTGATCGCCGTTGTGGAGACGAACGACAACGGCAGCCCGGAAATGCAGCATTGGAAGGTGACGGCTGAATGAAGATAAAAGTCAAGATTGCTCCTGCAAACGTAATCCTTACAGAAAGGAACCTGCAGAAAGGTGGTCCCGGTCAGAGACTTGCTGTGCATGAAGTGCGCAGAATATCGGATGCATACGTCCCTTTTCTCAACGGTCCACTGAAAAATACTGCGATTGAGACAACGTACTGCATAAAGTACATCACCCCATATGCAAAGAAGAATTACGAAGAAAATAAGGGCAAGGGACTGCGTGGAAAACATTGGGACAAGAGAGCGTTTGCCGACAGAGGGCGAGAGGTTCTGGTATCTATTGCGAGGTTTGTAGGAGGAAAGCCAAAATGACGATTGTGGAGGCTATACGGAACATTGTTAAGCAATGCCCGTATCTAGATGAGTATTGCAAAGGGATCGGGGTGGATTACCTGGGTAGTGACACAACGTACTACTCGATAGAATCCGTTCCATCACAAACAGTTTTGAAAAAAGATATTGTCGGAAATACCAAACGGCAACATCTATTTAATTTTGCCAGTCGGGAGCTATACGGCGAAGAAGTGCGGCAGAACCTTGAAAACATCGGGTTCTTTGAGCACTTTTCAGACTGGCTGGAACAATTCTCTGAGGCCGGGGAGTTCCCGGAATTGGAGAAAGGTAAGGAAGCAATAAAAATCGAAGCGATTACGAGCGGTTATGCGTTTGATACGGAGCTTGACAAGGCAAAGTATCAGATTCAGTGCCGCTTTATTTATTACCAGGAAAGGAAGGTATAACATGGCATTAAAAAGTGTAAGACAGAGAAGGATGCAGGCGAACTATCTGGACATTGGGACCGCAGAGGCAGAAAATTTTGTCCTGATGGGGACAGGGTTCACGGATCTTAATGAGGAACCGGGAGCGCAGACCAGTTCAAAACGGTACGTAAACGATGCATCTACCAGCAAGGGAATCACCGGGTACGAGTGGCAGGCACCGTACACAGCGGACCAGATTCGATCAGAAGAGGCGATTGCCTATATCTGTGAGATCGGAGAACTTTTAAAAACAGGAGCAGATGCAGAGACAGACTACGTGATCGTAGATCTGGATCAGAAGGAAAGCGCAGAGAATACCTACCATGCCCGCAAGTTCCACGTGGCGATCGAAGTAGCCAGCTTTGGAAACGAAGATGGAGAAATGAACTGTGAAGGTAACCTGTTAGGTATCGGGGATGTAGTCGAGGGAACATTTAATACCAGCACTAAGAAATTTACAGCGAAAGGCGATACACCCTCTTAAAGCCGTAACCGGGGTGGCGTTGAATAAAACAACGCTGTCCCTTGCAGTTGCGGCGAAAGAGACACTTACGGCAACCGTAGAGCCTGCAGATGCTACAGACAAGACAGTTACATGGTTCAGCACGGATACTGGTATTGCAAAGGTATCTGATACTGGGGAAGTGACCGGGGTTGCAGCAGGGGCCGCGGATGTGACAGTGACAACGACAGATGGAAATAAGACGGCAACCTGCGCCATTACGGTAACAGCAGGAGCATAGAGAAAAAGACAGTGAACATGGAGGAGTAAAGGATATGAACAAGATTTTTAAATGGAATGGGGCAGAGTTTAAATTCTCTGCTCTGGATGCGGATATGATAGAGCGATTTAACAATGTGAAGCAGCAGACGTTTGAAGAACTAATGGAATATGAAAAGAAACATGGGATTGACGGAGCCTTAAATGCAGAGGGTGTCCGGGCAGAATGTAAGATTATTGACCAGACATTTGATAAGTTGCTGGGAGATGGTGCGGCAAAGAAAATGTTTTCTGATACAGACATCCATGAGCGGGTTGCTGCATTTAACAAACTTGTGAAATCGCCACTATGAAATTGATACCATTACAAGATATGCACACCACGAGAAAGTGCTTGATATAAGGGGTTTTGAGAACAGACCGATTTGAGGTCTTATTTTTTTTCCCTGCAAAATCTTTGAGGATAATTTACAGAGTTTCACAATGCACAACGCTTGAACGATTGCTTATGAAAGTTATCGTTCAGAAGTAAAGTGAAAAATGTCTATCGTTCAAGTATGCACACCGTATCTGTCAGAATTAGTATAAAATTAAATTATACATAATTAATAATAACATGCCAATAAATATATAAAAAATTTACATCTGTATTCACTATTACAGATTGAAATTGCACACCATCTTATGCTATAATATTAAAAACCCTGATTAGAACCATATCTAATGTGGATTAAATAATGATGGAGGAGACTTATGAGCAACAAAGGAACGAAAAACTATGGTAGACCTTGTGGGAAAGTCAAAACTGCCAAAATTGAAATAGCCATTGAGCCAGAAATCAAAAAAGAATTTATGCAATTATTAAGTGAAGAAGGCAAAAAAGCATCGATAGAAATTGGCGTATGGATTAGGGAATACATTAAAGAGAAAAATCAAAAGGAGTAATATCAATGAGAGTACTATCCCTATTTTGTGGTTGTGGTGGTTTGGACAAAGGATTTGATGAAACAGGCTACAATATTGTATGGGCTAATGATTTTGATAAATATGCAGTAGAAACATATAAGGCAAATTTTGGCGATAATGTCATATTGGGCGATATAAATGAAATTGAGTTGAACTCTTTACCTGAGTTTGATGTTTTGATAGGTGGATTTCCGTGTCAGCCTTTTAGCATGATGGGGGCTGAAAAAGGATTTGAGGATACGAGAGGAACACTTTTTTTCAGAATTGCTGAGATTTTAAAATATAAGATTGATCAAGGTAGAAAACCGAGAACTGTGATTCTTGAGAATGTTAGATCGTTAAGAACACACAATAAAGGAAAGACATTTAAAACTATAAAAAGAGTTTTAGAAAACGAGCTGAATTACAAAGTGTTTGATCAAGTTCTTAATACTGCAGATTATGGAATCCCTCAGACTAGAAATCGTACATATATAGTGTGCTTTGCAAATGATAATGCAGAGTTTGAATTTCCAGACAAACAAGAATTAAATCTGACATTGCAAGATTTATTAGAGACAGAGGTGGATGATAAATACTTCTTATCCGAAAGAATATTACCAACTATTTTATCTGACGGTACTGGAGGGTACAAAGCTAAATCGGAAATAGATTTGAAAATAGCAAGACCATTGTGTGCAACCATGGCCAAAATGCATAGAGCATGTCAAGATAACTACGTTACTCAGAATAATCGTGTTAGAAGATTGACTCCTCGAGAATGTGCAAGATTACAAGGATTTCCAGATGATTTTGTTATCCCTGTATCTGATTCCCAAGCTTATAAGCAGTTTGGAAATGCTGTAACAGTTAATGTTTCTAGAGCTGTTGCTGCGAAAGTTAGACAAGAATTAGAAAGGTTGGACGAATGGAATGATGAATAATTACAATGATGAAATAGCAGAAATTACATCTATTTTGTCAGCGTCATATGAAGGTGTAAATGATTATGATAAAGAACAGGCAATAAGCGTTGCAGAACGAATGGCATTGTCAATCGGCAATGAAATGCTTGATGGCAGAACATCAGAGTTTAAGCAAAAAGTTAAAAAATCATCTAAACTACAGAAATATCTTACAAGGCTTTATGATGAATGCTGCAGAGATGGTAATTGCGATTCTTGCCCAATAAATAAGTATTGTAATTCTTATATCAAATCAAGAATAGAAAGCTATGATAGAAATGCTCCTGTCATGATTGATTTGTTTTGTGGAGCAGGGGGTTTATCATTAGGTTTTACTCAAAATGGATTTATAACAAGCTTAGCTAACGATATTGAACCTTGTTGCGTTGATACTTATGCACATAATCATCCGGATACGCCTCGGGAAAACATTATCTTAGGAGATATTAACAATGTTATAGAAAATATCACTGAGCTTCAAAGATTCTCAAGTGTGGATGTAGTTGTAGGTGGTCCTCCTTGCCAGGGATTTAGTATGGCAAATAGACAACGTCTTATTGATGATCCAAGAAACAAGCTCTACAAGAGTTATGTGAAAGTTGTAAGCATTGTTTCTCCGAAATTTTTTGTTATGGAAAATGTTAAGGGCATGAAATCTGTATCTTCTCAAGTTATAGAGGACTTTACTAATATTGGATATAAGGTATCATGTAGAATTTTAAATGCAAAAGATTTTGGTGTTCCACAGAATAGAGAAAGATTAATTTTCATAGGTAATAAACTTGGAATAGACAATGAGGTTTTATTTGATGAAATAGAATCTCTGTCGAAGACAATACCGGATTATAACCTTGCAGATGCATTGTATGGGTTACGTTCATTAAGGGCTTCAAGGAAAAGAAATTCTACCGAGCTTGATTCAGAGGTATCGGGAAGAAAGATAGAAGGCGCAGTAAATACAGTTATGACGCCATACCTTGCAATGATTAATCAGAATAGAAACTGCAAGGTCACATTTAATCACAAAGCTAGATTTAATAATGATAGAGATATCGAAATTTATGGAAGATTGAATCAAGGTGATAGGTCGGATGATCCTAAAATCGCTGATATAATGCCATATAGTCGCAGAAACGGAATATTCAAAGACAAGTATTTTAAACTTGAAGAAAATAAAGTTTGTAAGACTATAACAGCACATATGAAATTTGATTGCAATATGTATATTCATCCAACACAAGCAAGAGGATTAACACCGAGAGAAGCTGCAAGGGTTCAATCGTACCCAGACGATTATTTCTTTAGGGGTGCTTATACAAAAACATATATGCAGATAGGCAATTCAGTACCTCCTTTATTAGGAAGAGCAATTGCTACGGTCATAAAAAAATATTTATAAGGAGGAATAGCAAATGGATTTTAATTCAGCAGTTTCATTGGTTGTGTCTGTGCTTGATTCTACGGGAACTATTATTGATTCGAATGATTATGACGGGTTAATAATAAAGAAATTAGAGGCTTCTAATACACTTGATGATAATAGAACAACAAATCAAACACATATTGCTATTACTGGAAATCAGATAGATATTTTTCCTTATTTGAGGTCTGATGGGTATTTTAACAACATCGAGTCAGATGCAACGTTAAAAAAATACTTTATTACCCAAGTTCCCATGTTTTTATATGAGAGCAATATTAAATATTTAAGTGGTGATAATCAGACAGAAATATTCTTCAGTGATGCAAAAAAGAAAAGTTGTACATCAATTGTAAGAAGTCGAAGAAAGAATCAAGCAGATCAAATACAAGTTTCCTTGATAAATTTTGATGGGGAAGATTTTGTCAGCTTCAGAAAAATGATTCATGCGGGTTCGTATTTGATTATTATGAAGAAAAAGACTCAGTTTAGTTACGATGTATTTGGCGTAATTCCTAATAGAGGCATTGATGGAGACGGACAGTTGTCTTTGCTTAACAATCAGTTTTTCAAATTGGCAACTAATACACCTGTAAATGTTGAGGAATTACAAGGAAATGGTACGGATGGACTTTCTTATGCTCAAAAAGAGCAACTTAGAAAAACAAGTGGCGAAAATATTCTTTTATATGGTGTTCCTGGTTCTGGAAAGAGTTGGACAATCCAGCACGAATATTGTGATGTTGAGGAGTGTATGGAGCGTTTAGTTTTCCATCCAGATTATATGTACTCTGATTTTGTGGGTCAAATTCTTCCTGTTGTAAAAAAAGATGACGAAGGCAAGGAAAAGGTGCGATACGAGTTCAAACCGGGACCATTTACCAAGATTTTAAAGAAGGCATATGAAGACCCACAAAGGTCATATTATCTTGTCATCGAAGAAATTAATAGAGGTAACGCACCGGCTATCTTTGGTGAGATATTCCAGCTGCTTGATAGAATGGATAAAGATAAGGATGGCTTTAAAAAAGGTACAAGTGAATACGGAATTACTAATGAAAATATTGCTTTAGAGGTATATGGTGATTCAGAAAGAAAGGTTCGTATACCTGCTAACCTCTCTATTCTTGGTACAATGAATACATCTGACCAAAATGTTTTTACTCTTGATACAGCTTTCCAACGCAGATGGATTATGAGAATGATAAAGAATTCTTTTGTTAAGCATGAATATGCTGACAAACCGATTCTTGATACTACTGTATCTTGGAAACAGTTCTGTGAGGCAATTAATGAAGAAATCCTGCGTAGAAATAATGTGACGTCTTCTGAAGATAAGCGTTTAGGTGCTTACTTTGTATCTGCAGATGACTTAGCTTATGTTGAAACACAAGATGGGGATTCTGAGAAACAAATCATAGAGGCTGAACATAAGAATGCTCGATTTGCAGAAAAGGTAATTAAATATCTTTGGGATGATGCATTCAAATTTTCTCATCCGGATACATTTGATACTCGCAGATATAAGAGTCTTGAAACGGTAATTGAAACATTTAATGCTTCAAAAGGCAATGATAGATTTAAGGTATATCATGAGAATTTAAGAAAGCTGATTATTGAAGGTGTAGATGAGAATAATTCAGTTTCTGATGAAGATAACGAATAATTACGAAAGGAGGAAAACCGATGGACTTAGGATTGAATTTGAAAGTCAGATGTCATGTTAATAAAAATGGTGATGGCGACCGCTTTGTTGGAGTAAAAGCTGACACAAATAATGCTATGGTTTTCTTCCCAATGGGTTATCGTTTGCCAGATAGTGAAGAAGATATAAGAGAAGATATTCTAAAACTTATAGAGGTAATATCTACTTTTAATGATTCGAAAGATAGACTTTTAGCTATGGATGAGTTTGCAGCACCACAGTCTGTAAACTTTCCTGTAAATGCATATATGAATATTATCCGATACTTTTTGGAACAGAGTGATTACTACAAGGAGAGAGAACAGGTAAGGAAAACTGCTGACCGAGGGAAAATAGATTTTCCTGCATCTCTTAGAAAAAATGTGAAGTTTTTTCAAGAAGATGGCTCGCCTTTCTTTGATAGATATACTGTAAAGGGCTCCAGTCCAAATGAGAAAAATCTGATTACTCAAATCCATAAGTACTGCGTATATGAGGCTTTTAGTACATTGGGGTGGTTGTTTACACCGCATCTTCCTCCAGATCCTCATATTACATTAGAATCAGAACGCTTTTTATTTGCTTTGAGAAAAAAACTTAGCGTTACTCATAACGACAAGGATAAGTTGTTATTTCAAGCGATGATTCAGATGCTGGAATACTTAGATACAGAGAATGATAATAAACAGTATTATTTTGGAACAGATAGATTTGAGTATGTCTGGGAAAAACTCATAGATGAAGTTTTTGGAATCCGGGGAAAAGAAGAATTCTTCCCAAGAACCAAATGGAATCTCAAATTTAATGCAAATAAAGACAATCACGCATTAGAGCCGGATAGTATCATGATATGTGATGATAAAATTTATGTTCTTGATGCAAAGTATTATAGATATGGTGTGACTGGTGAGCCAAGGCATCTTCCAGAATCGTCATCAATAAATAAGCAAATTACATATGGCGAATACATTGATAATTGCCAAGAACTTAAAACCAAGTATGGAGATTTGCCTATATACAATGCTTTTTTAATGCCATTTAATAGAGGCGAGAATCCTTTTAATGTATCTGATGATTATTTCTTGAATATCGGTGAAGCAACAGGTGAATGGAAAAATGATGCTAAATTATATGAGCATGTTCAAGGTGTTGTTATTGATATACGATTTTTAATGAATAATTATACGGGGTCGCATAAAAGCAAAATTAGAAAATTGGCCAAGGTCATAGATGAAGAGTTGGCTAAAAATAATGGTTCTTTGCCAGAGGTAGATTAATCTAGAAACCAAGACAAGTGGAATTATCCGCCTGCCTTGGTTATTTTTTTTTGTCTAGAGCGATAGTCTCGCTGATTACTTGCATTCCTACAAGCATCACAGCAATACTTTTTTCTGCTATTTGATGTTTTGACAAGGAAGAAATTGGTGCAAGAAGGGTTTGCACATTTTCTATATATTTCCGATTTTGGTTTCATGTAGAAGAGAGAAAAATATAAAGCAGTCAAGAGATTAGGAGCCTTCCATGAAGGTTCTAATGTTACTGGATTATATATTGGTTTCATTCGAGAAACATGGTGATTGATTTCTTGTGACAGCACATGTTTAGCAATAATTAACAGTGCTTTTTTCATTTTATCATCAAGATCTAAATTTGATGTTCCATAGAATTCTATGCCCAAATCAAATGAGACATTCTTAATAACCCCATTAGAATTCATAAAATGAAAAAGAAAATCAATTAGCAACCTTTGAATTTTGGATACATGATGGCAATTCTTATAGGCTACTGTAATCTTCCTGTATCTTGAGTCATCAATGCCTGGATAAGAATACATAAATTTTTCTCCAGTTGAAATGTCTTCATATTCATCAACACGCAAGTTAAACGATTTCCCATATATGATGTCCGGAATACTATAATAATCTTCATTATCTATTGTGATATAGTCAGAACTATCATTTATTGTAATTACAGAATCTAAAGTTTTAAATACAGAATCATGATATCCGGTATATGTTTGTTTTTCAGTAATTTTCATTTCTATTGGTGGTGCTAGTAATAAAAATAGGGTTAAACGAAGGATCTCATCATAATTGATTGTGACATTTTGTAATTCATTCATGAGTAATAATGCAGCTTTGATGTGGTAGGTTACTTGTATAAGATGGCTAAAATCTACAATATTAGTTTCATTAGGTGGCATTTTGAAAAAGTAGCCGTAGTTTTCAAAAAACTCCAATAAGGCTTTTGCATTGTTTGAGGGTAATGATAGAAATTTTCCTAATATATTTTTATGAATGATTGATCCAAATTCAGTAGTTAAACATAGCCCATCGTTTCCGCTAAAGGAAAAAAATAGTTGTTCATCACTATCAGAGACGACGGTAAGAATATTTTTTGAAACGAAATGTGGATTGTCATTTTTTTGGATCTCAAAATGACATTTTTGTCCAATAAATGAAAAATAATCTGTTCCTAAATTAAAAAAATTTTCAGCATCTATCATATAATATGCTCCTTAATTAAGCTCTCCTGCATAAAGGGGGAGCTTTTTTATGTGTAATAGTAAGTGAAAAATAATTGAAATATAGTTTTTACTACTTACTATTATATATCTTATTTGCAGAAATACAAGTGTAAACCCTCAAAAGTAAGTGATAATGTTAGAAATTTACTTACTTATATGAAATGACTAAAATAAGGGCATAAGCAAAACAAAAACGAGGTGATTTCAATGGCAAATATCCGTGATTCCGATTACATTGCAAGCATCATGCAGTCAGTTTCTGTTATTAGCTCTGAACTTGATAGTCGAGTAGCTGAGTCTGTGTTTGAGAAATATGGGGCTAATAGCGTTTATGACTTAAACCCAACCTACCTGCCAGATGTATTTTCGGAGCTTTACGCAATCGAAGCCGATCTTCGATAGGAATACTGCCCAATCTTTTTTAATTATCACAATCGTTATATATAACGAGGACGTCCTTTTTACGTTTTTTCGTGGCTACTAAGTAGAGGAATATGATTTGGACAACCAATCTTGAACCATACGGTTCGAAATTAAAGGCTTCTTTGTATAAGACTACAAATTAAAGTCTTCCCTTTAGGGGAGAACCCCACAAATAAGAAATAGAAAATCGTGTCGGAGTGCGCAATCAGACAGGATATCTCATAGGTTTCGATTCACTGTGATAAAGACAGTGGACGAGCCGTGCAGAGATACCCTTACTTTGTTGCGCTCTTTTTAGGCTTAACGGGTCTGTGTGTATCTCTACAACAGACCTATTTTTATATCTTGTCATGATTGCCTTCCGAGTTAGGAGGCAATTTATGAAAATTTTTAAGACAAATACCACAAAAAGAGGAACTTACACTTACACATTTACAAACGTAGATGGAAACGAAGAAAAGGTGACACTTCGTCCCGGTGAAAACGGAATAACAGAGGCAGATATTAAAATGCTTCATTCCTTAGATGACAGCGAGGTTTACTACAATCTCAAAAATCTTAGACCGGAAAGAACTGCAGAAGAAAAAGCAACTATTAAGGCTTGGACAGAAGAGTACATAAAAAAAGAAACAGCCTATCGTGGATATGCACCATGCGATGATGAAGTTAAGGCAGCAGTCAAAGAGGCATTTCCGAGCAATTACAATCTTTCACTTGATTATCGGTTTGGTGATGATGAATCGGATACAGATATGAGTAAAAGCAAAATCTTATTAGAGGTAGCGACAACTATAGAAGAAAAGGAAGAAAGTCCAGAAACATTGCGTGTTCGAGAACTTATCAGTCAGCTGACACCGAAACAAAGAGATGTTGTTCAAAAGGTGTGGTTTGAAGAAATGTCATTTACTGATGTTGCTAAGGAAAAAGGGACATCTCCGGCCAATATTAAACAGACATATGACAGAGCCATTGAGTTCATCCGAAAAAACTTTTAAAAAATTTTTCGGTAAAAGTTAAAAAAGCGTTATTTTCCTTTGCCTGTTACTTGTAAGGGAGAACGCCTTACAGAAAGGATGGTGCAGATATGGCATTGAAACACAAAATCACAATCAATGTTTCAGACTCCAACGGTAAGAAAGCCAACGTCCTCAGAGCAGCGGATATGCGATTGCCGTCAAGAATTGCAAGATTCTTATTCGGTGACTTCACACAGGTATATTTGCTTGCTCCCGGACAGACGGTTGAATCCGTGGATGTAAGAGAAATCAAGGAAGGAGGTAAGTCTAATGGGAAAAATGAAAGAGTTAGCTGAACAGGTAACAGAACTTAAAAAATGTGGTGAAATTCTTATTGGTATTTCAGAAACACTGACTGAGATGTTCTCGGCAGCAGATATAGAAAAGCCAATAAAAGATGAACCTAAGCCGGAATCAGCAGAGAAAAGACCACTGACATTAGAAGAAGTTAGAGCAGTACTCGCTCGTAGGTCAAGAGATGGACATACGGAGGAAGTAAAAGCGGTTATTTCTAGCTTTGGTGCAGATAAGCTATCTGCGATTGACCCTTCACAGTACGAAGAATTACTTAAAAAGGTGGAGATGATCTGATGGCGGCACACGCAATACTTTCTGCATCAGCAAGCCACAGGTGGTTAAACTGTCCGCCTTCAGCAAGGCTTTGTGCAGATAAGGAAGATCCGGCAAGCGAGTATGCACTGCAGGGTACCGATGCCCATACGCTTTGCGAACATAAGCTGAAAAAAGCAATCGGTATGAAAAGCAGAAATCCGACAAACAACCTTACTTACTACGATGAAGAGATGGAACAGTGTGCTGAAGAATATGCACAGTATTGTTCCTCTGTAGTAGAAGATGCAAAGAAAATCTGCAAAGATCCGGTGGTGCTGATAGAACAGAAACTTGATTTTTCCAAGTATGTTCCAGAGGGGTTCGGAACCGGTGACTGTGTCATTATCGGTGACGGTACTCTGTATGTGATTGATTATAAGCACGGAAAGGGTGTGGAAGTTTCAGCACAAAACAACCCACAGATGATGTGCTATGCACTTGGTACTTTGAATCTCTTTGATGGAATTTATGACATCACGGAAGTATCCATGACAATCTTTCAGCCGCGCAGGGAAAATGTGAGTACCTTCGTTATGAAGAAAGAAGATTTATATTCCTGGGCAGATACCATTCTTGCTCCGACCGCACAACTTGCATTTAAGGGCGAAGGTGAATTTAAAGCAGGAAATCACTGTCAGTTCTGTAAGGCCAAAGCAACCTGCAGAAAGCGTGCTGAGTACAACATGGAACTTGCAAAATATGACTTTGAGATGCCATCCACTTTAGATGACACAGAAATCTCAGTCATTTTGGAAAAGGCAGATGAGCTTGTTGCATGGGTAACAGATATTAAAGAATATGCTCTTGCACAGGCAATGAACGGAACACACTACGATGGCTTCAAAATAGTCGAGGGACGTTCCAACCGCAAATACACCGATGAAGAGAAAGTGGCAGAAACTGTAACAAAGGCAGGACACAATCCATATGAACAAAGGCTGTTAGGGATTACAGCAATGACTTCTCTTCTCGGCAAGACAAAGTTCAATGAACTTTTAGGCAATTTGGTTTATAAGCCACAGGGCAAACCAACACTCGTTCCGGAGAGTGACAAGCGTCCAGAAATGAATACAGCAAAAGACGATTTTAGTGAAAATTAGGAGGAATTTATATTATGGCAAAGTTTAATAATCCAATGAAAGTAATAACAGGACCTAACACAAGATGGAGTTATGCAAATGTGTGGGAACCTAAATCAATTAATGGCAGTACACCGAAGTACAGTGTCAGCCTTATCATTCCGAAGTCAGATAAGGTAACCGTGGAGAAAATCAAGAAAGCAATTCAGGCTGCATATGAGGAAGGTCAATCGAAATTAAAAGGAAACGGCAAGACAGTACCGGCACTTTCAGTACTTAAGACTCCTCTTCGTGACGGAGATTTGGAGCGTCCGGATGATGAGACATATGCAAATAGCTACTTTATCAATGCAAATTCTGCAACAGCACCGGGCATTGTAGATGCAGACAGAAATACCATCATTGATCGTAGTGAGGTTTACAGCGGTGTATACGGCAGAGCATCTATCAATCTTTACGCATTCAATTCCAATGGCAATAAGGGTATCGCCTGCGGGCTTAACAATCTTCAGAAGATTAAGGACGGAGAACCTCTTGGCGGCAAGTCTAGAGCAGAGGACGATTTTGCAACTGAAGACGATGATGATTTCTTGGCTTAAGGAAAGGAACGGTGACAAGTTATGACAACAAGTGAATGGATTTTTATGACATTGTTGGTGGTGATTTGGGGTTGTTTTGGTATTTCGATGCTTATTTCAACCATTCAAGGTTTCATCTATGACAAAAGACGTGAAAAGCGTGAACTGGAAAGAGATGCAAGAAACCGTGAATACCACGAGGAACGAATGAAGAACTTGAAGTAACACATTGACGTGGCGGCAGAGAATTCCTTTGCCGCCTTTGTCTGCTATGGAGGAATATTATGAGTCAAATTAAGACAATATCAATTGATATAGAAACTTATTCGGATGTGGATTTACAGAAGTGTGGCGTATATAAATATGTTCAGTCTGACAGCTTTGAAATATTATTATTCGGATATTCCGTGGACGGTGGTGAGGTTAGTGTTGTAGATTTGAAACAAGGTGAAAAAATACCTATGGAAATCATAATGGCATTGACCGATGAGAATATAACAAAATGGGCATTTAATGCTAATTTCGAGAGGGTGTGTTTGTCAGAATACCTCAGACGCTTTTATCCTAAAAAGTTTGTAAGCTACAGCATCCCAGAAGATTCGGTTGGTAATTATCTTGATCCATCATCATGGAAATGTTCTATGGTGTGGTCTGCATATATGGGACTTCCTTTGTTACTTGCAGGAGCGGGTGCTGTTTTAGGACTTGAGGAACAAAAACTGACAGAGGGCAAAGAACTCATCAGATACTTCTGTGTTCCATGTAAACCTACTAAGGTCAATGGCGGAAGAACCAGAAATCTACCGCAGCACGATATGATTAAGTGGGAGATGTTTAAGAAATATAACAAGCGAGACGTAGAGGTGGAGATGTCCATCCAAGACAAACTACGTCACTTCCCTGTTCCAAATTTTGTTTGGGAAGAATATCACCTTGACCAAGAAATCAATGACCGAGGCATTACACTTGATATGGATGTAGTAACGAACGCAATCGCTTTTGACGAAAAATCAAAGGCCGTTCTGGCGGATAAAATGCAGGAAATGACCGGTCTTGAAAATCCAAACTCGGTACAGCAGATGAAACAGTGGCTCAGCTGTAACGGCTTGGAAATGGACAGCCTTGGCAAAAAGGAAGTGGCAGCAGTATTAAATACTGCACCGGAACCATTAAAGACTGTATTAACACTTCGTCAGCAGCTTGCAAAATCATCCGTCAAGAAATATCAAGCTATGGCAAATGCAGTGTGTTCTGACGGGAGAGCAAGAGGAATGTTTATGTTTTATGGTGCAAATAGAAGTGGAAGATGGGCCGGAAGGCTCATTCAGTTACAAAATCTGCCTCAAAACCATATGTCTGATTTAGAAGAGGCTCGTTCTCTTGTTAAACAGGGAAATTACGAGGCAATGAATATGCTTTATGACGATGTTCCGGATACATTATCACAGCTTATTCGTACTGCTTTTGTGCCGCGAAAAGGGATGGAATTTATTGTATCGGACTTTTCTGCAATTGAAGCAAGAGTTCTTTCACACCTTGCAGGAGAAAAATGGAGAACAGATGTCTTTGCTAGTGGCGGTGATATTTACTGTGCATCGGCAAGCCAGATGTTTAAGGTACCGGTTGAAAAGCATGGTGTGAACGGTCACTTAAGGCAAAAAGGAAAAATTGCAGAACTTGCACTTGGTTATGGCGGATCTGTTGGAGCCTTAAAGTCAATGGGGGCTCTGGATATGGGACTTGAAGAGGATGAATTAAAACCGCTTGTAGATATGTGGCGTGAGGCAAACCCCAATATCGTAAAGTTGTGGTGGGATGTTGACAGAGCCGTTAAAAAAGCAGTAAAGCAAAGAGAACCATCAAGCATTGGTTCTATCACATTTTCATACAAAAGTGGAATGCTATTCATTGGACTTCCCAGCGGCAGATGCCTTTCATATGTAAAACCTAAAATGGGAATTAATCAATTCGGTTCTGAATCTGTTACTTATGAAGGAGTCGGAGGTACAAAGAAATGGGAGCGAATTGAAAGCTACGGACCTAAGTTTGTTGAAAATATCGTACAAGCAATCAGCCGTGATATTTTGATGTATGCTATCAGAACATTATCACATTGCTTTATCTGCGGTCATGTCCATGATGAATTGATTATTGAGTGCAGTAAAAGCGTGTCATTAGATGTTATCTGTGAACAGATGGGTAGAACACCACCTTGGATTGAGGGCATTTTACTTCGTGCTGATGGGTACGAAACAGAATTTTATAAAAAAGATTAATTTTTTTCTGGGCGAAGTTAAAATCTCGCCCTTTTTCTTTGCCTGTTACTTAGAGGGATACACCTCGAATATCTAACAGGAGGTAATTCATATGAACGAATTACAAATTTTTAAGAATGCGGAGTTTGGCTCAATCCGCACAACAACAATCAATGGGGAGCCATATTTTGTAGGACGTGATATTGCAGAGATTCTCGGCTATAGCAATACCAAGGACGCAATTTCAACCCATGTAGATGAGGAAGACAGAACTGTAATCCAAAGGTCGGAAAACACGACCTTAGAAATTCCCAATAGAGGATTAACGGTTATAAACGAAAGCGGTCTTTACAGTTTGATTCTTTCAAGCAAAATGCCTAATGCTAAGAAGTTCAAACACTGGGTGACATCAGAAGTTCTTCCGGCAATCCGAAAACACGGAGTATTTGCAGTTGATGAGGTGCTTGCAAATCCGGATGTTCTTATTAATGCTCTTATGGAACTTAAGAAAGAACGAGAGGAAAAATCAGCATTGCAGCAGATTGTTGCGATTCAGAATCAGCAGATTATAGAAATGAAGCCGAAAGCCAGTTATTACGATGTGGTTCTTAATTGTAAGGATTTAGTAGCAATCTCGGTTATTGCAAAAGATTATGGTTGGACAGCAAATCACATGAACCAGTATTTGCACGAAAAAGGCATTCAGTTTAAGCAAGGTAAGAAAATTTGGCTCTTGTATAAGGAATATGCGGAAATGGGACTTACATCAACTAAGACACATACTTACAGTGGTTCTGACGGTTCAGCTCATTCCAAGCCTCATACTTATTGGACACAAAAGGGTCGCTTATTCATTTATGACCTTTTAAAGAAAGATGGAATATTACCAATCATGGAACAGGAGGATTAACGGATGAATATCGATAAGAAAAATTTAGAGGGATACATAGATATGACATCCTTCGGGGCAATTTCAAATATCAAAAAGAAAGAAAAGGCGGTCCAAAAGGCTGCCAACTTCTGCTTGTATGACGGGTATAGACCACTTGTATATATCTGCAGTCCGTATCGTGGAGACATTACGAAGAATGTCGAAAAAGCAAGAAAGTATTCACGCTTTGCCATTGAAAATAAAGCAATTCCTATGACTCCGCATCTTCTGTATCCACAGTTTATGGATGATAGTAATCCGGAAGAGAGATACCTAGTCACTCACACAATTAATTATGTCCTTCTAGGCAAATGCAGTGAAGTGTGGGTGTTTGGAGAAGATATATCGGAAGGAATGGCTCGTGAGATAGCATTAGCAGAAAAACGCAGAATGAAAATCAGATATTTTACAGAAACGATGAAGGAGGTAACAAGATGAAGTTGACTATTTTTAGTGCAAACTGCGTAGGAAATGCGGCAAATGCACTATATCCGAATAAAGCAGAAATTTCAAATGCAGATGACATGATAGCGGTTATTGCCAGAGATCATGTGTGCGCCGAATTTAAAAGGTTTCATCGTTCTGTGGATGATTTTATTTATTCAGATGTTGAAGTGATGGATTGTGATAATGACCATAGTGATAATCCAAAGGACTGGATTACTGCAGAAAAATATGAAGAACTCTTCCCGGATGTATCGTTCATCTTAGTTCCAAGCAGAAATGATGGAAAGGTAAAAGGCAATAGGTCTGCAAGACCAAGACATCATATTTACTTTCCTCATGGCAAAATTACATCTGCCGATGAAGTAGTAGGCATTAAAACAAAACTTCAAGAGTATGCTCCATTTTTTGATGACAATGCACTCGATGCAGCAAGGTTTATCTTTGGTCATGCTCCGGACGATATTGTTTGGCATGAAGGAAGCAGGACCATAGAGGAATTTTTGGATGAACTGGACTTTGCCGAATATGACAAAGCTACGCAGGGCATTACCGAAGGTTCCAGAAACAGTACCATGAGCCATATTGCCGGAAGATTGATTAAGAGATATGGCAATACAGAAAAGGCACATGATATTTATCTGGAAAAGGCGCAGCTTTGCAATCCACCGCTTGAAGACAGTGAACTTGCTCTGATTTGGAGCAGTGCTGTTAAGTTCGGAAAGAAGGTGCAGTCACAGGTTGGCTATGTGTCACCGGAAGAGTTTAATAAGGGATTTAGTCTAAAGCCGGATGATTACTCAGATATTGGACAGGCAAAAGTGTTGTCTCGTGAATATGCGGGTGAACTTGTATTTACCGATTCCACAGATTATATGCGATATGACGGTACGCATTGGGCAGAGTCAAAGCAGATGGCTGTGGGTGCCTGTGAGGAGTTCCTGGATGAACAGCTAAAGGAAGCAATAGCCGCAGTGGAGAAAGCAAAGAAAATGCTCCTTGATGCGGGCATCGATAAAGATACTGTTATGGCAGGCGGCAAGGCACTGGAAAAAGCTATTGATGAAGGAAGTGAAAAAGCATTCAAGGAATTTGTGATTGCATCAAAATATTATGCCTTTGTTATGAAACGAAGGGATATGAAGTTTGTAACTTCTGCACTTCAGGCAGCAAAGCCAATGCTCCTTAAGAAAATCGCAGATTTTGACAGCCAGGAGTTCCTCTTAAATGCTCCCGATGCTACTTACGATTTGCAGGACGGAAGCAGTAAGGAGCATGCGGCAGCAGATCTGATCACGAAGATGACTGCAGTTTCTCCAAGTACAGAGGGCATGGATTTATGGAAGGATGCCCTGGACAGCTTTTTCTGCTGTGATAAGGAACTGATCGATTATGTGCAGCAGATTGTGGGACTTTCAGCTATTGGAAAAGTGTATGTGGAGGCATTGGTAATTGCCTATGGCGAAGGAAGCAACGGTAAGAGCACTTTCTGGAATACCATTGCCAGAGTACTAGGAACATACAGCGGAACTATTTCCGCAGATGCTTTGACCGTGGGATGTAAGCGTAATGTAAAGCCGGAGATGGCAGAACTGAAAGGTAAGAGATTAGTCATTGCTGCCGAACTGGAAGAAGGAATGCGTCTGAATACTTCTATTGTAAAACAGCTATGCTCCACAGATGAAGTGACAGCTGAAAAGAAATATAAGGATCCATTCAAATATGTGCCGACACACACCCTCGTGTTATATACCAATCATCTCCCAAGGGTGGGAGCCAATGATGATGGCATATGGCGAAGGCTTATTGTGATACCGTTCAATGCTAAAATCACTGGCAGCAGTGACAGAAAAAATTATGCTGATTACCTTTATGAAAATGCAGGAGGTGCCGTACTTACATGGATTATTGATGGTGCTGCGAAAGCCATCAAAAATAAGTATAAGCTGAAGACTCCGAAGGTGGTGGAAGATGCCATCAATAAATATCGTGAGAATAATGACTGGTTTTCTACGTTTGTTGAGGAATGCTGTGAGGTGGATGCCACTTATACGCAGAAGTCGGGCGAGTTCTACCAGGAGTATCGTTCTTACTGTGCAAGGACGGGTGAATATACGAGAAGTACCACTGATTTCTATACGGCACTTGAGAATGCAGGCTTTAACCGAAAGAAAACAAAAGGCTGCAACTATGTGCTTGGAATACGCTTAAAATCAGACTTTTTAGAAGATTAATGTTTTTAAGGGTGGAGGTCGTAGGAGGTCTATGTATAAAACCCCTTTAGGGCAGAATTTTTGGCAAAAATCTCTCTATATAAAGTTTTAGAAATGACTTCATCGACCTCCACCATAAAAGAAATTGGAGGTACTTATGCGAGAAAAAGAAATAGAAAAAAGACTTGTGGCAGAAGTTAAAAAGAATGGCGGTATTTGTCCTAAGTTTGTATCTCCTGGATATGCAGGTATGCCGGACAGAATCATTCTGCTTCCGAAAGGCAAGATTGCTTTTGCAGAACTTAAGGCACCGGGGCAGAAACCGAGACCTTTGCAGGCCGCAAGGCATAAAATTTTGATGGGACTAGGGTTTAGAGTATATGTCATTGATGGAACGGAACAGATTGGAGGTGTGATTCGTGAAATACAATCCACATGATTATCAAAGGTATGCGACAGAATATATTGAATCACATCCGGCAGCTGCAGTCTTTCTTGATATGGGTTTAGGAAAAACAAGCATCACGCTGACTGCACTTAACAATCTGCTGTTTGATTATTTTGATGTGCATCGCATCTTAGTAGTAGCACCGCTTCGTGTGGCAAGAAATACATGGTCGGATGAAATTGAAAAATGGGATCATCTTCATAATCTTACCTTTGCGATTGCAGTTGGAACAGAAAAAGAAAGAATTGCAGCACTAACGCAAAAATCGGATATCACAATGATCAACCGTGAAAATCTGCAGTGGCTGATAGAAAAGAGTGGACAACCCTTTGAGTATGACATGGTGGTAATTGATGAACTGAGTTCCTTTAAGAATCATCAAGCAAAGCGATTTAAGGCACTGATGAAAGTAAGACCCAAGGTCAAAAGAATCGTGGGACTTACAGGAACACCAAGCAGCAACGGTCTTATGGATTTGTTTGCAGAATTCAAAATCTTAGATATGGGAGCAAGGCTTGGACGATTCATCGGTCAATATCGCAACTCATATTTTAAACCGGATAAGGTGAACGGTCCTATTGTTTACAGCTATAAGCCTCTTCCCGGAGCAGAAGATGCGATTTATCAAAAGATATCTGACATCACGATTTCCATGAAGGCAGCAGATCATTTGAAAATGCCGGAACTCATAAATACAAAATATATGGTGCATCTGTCAGATAAGGAAAAGAAAAAGTATGAAGATATGAAAGCAGAACTTGTTCTTGCACTTCCGGAAGGTGAGATTACAGCAGCAAATGCAGCATCTCTTTCAAATAAGCTTTCACAGATGGCAAACGGTGCAGTCTATGCAGATGATGAGAGCATTCTGTCCGTCCATGAAAGAAAGCTGGACGCTTTGGAGGACATTATTGAATCTGCCAATGGAAAACCTCTGCTGGTTGCATATTGGTTTAAGCATGACCTTATGAGAATCGAGCAACGTTTGAATGAAAAGAAGATTCCGTTTCAAAAACTTGATACAGATGCCAGTATGAAAAGATGGAATAAGGGAGAACTTCCTGTGGCACTGATTCATCCGGCATCAGCGGGACATGGACTTAATCTTCAAAGTGGCGGTTCTACACTTGTATGGTTTGGAATCACCTGGAGCCTAGAACTTTATCAGCAGACCGTAGCAAGACTTTATCGGCAAGGTCAAGAGAGCAGAACAGTAACCATAATTCATATCCTAACTCAAGGTACGGTTGATGAGAAAATCATGAAAGCACTGGCTGATAAAGACAGCACACAATCGGCACTGATCGATGCAGTAAAAGCAGAATTGTAAATCAAAGACAATCAGAGTCAATCCGAGGGAAATTTAAATCTTCGGAGGTTAGGCTTATGACAGCAAGAGAATTTTTAAACCAGCCGTTTGAATTGCAAAGGGTAATTAGAATAAAAGAAAAAAGGATACAGTGCTATCGAGAACTGGCAAGCAGTCCGTCTTCCCCAAGTTTGGAACCACATTATTCAGCTACCAGAAATACAAAAGCACCATTTGTGAGATATCTTGAAAAGATTAATGTTTTGGAAGAAGAACTGATAAAAGATTATTTAAAGTTAGAAGATTTAAAGCATATGGTAGATGTAGCAATTGATGGCATGGAAGATCCGATGGAAGAACTCGTACTTCGATATAGGTATTCCAAACTTATGAAGATTGATGACATCGCAAGAGAAATGCAGTATTCAGTCAGATGGATTAAACGTGTACATGCCAGAGCATTGGTGCATTTTGAAAAAAGCCACCCTAGTTCACCCTCAGGCCACTGTTAGTTCCAGTGAAAATGCAGTAAAATGGTATTGTAGAAAATTATATAAAAACGACAGAGCCTTTGTAGGAGCAATCCCGCAGAGGCTTTTGTTATGTCTGGAAGGAGGTGCAGGTGTGCCAAGAAGACCAAAGAGTCCCTGCAGTTATCCTGGCTGTCCTAATTTAACAGAGGGTAGATATTGCAAGGAGCATGAGAAACTAATGAACCAATCCTACGAGAAGTATGGCAGAGATAAAGCTGTACGCCGTAGGTACGGAAGAGCATGGAAACGAATCCGTGACAGTTATGTTAAGGAACATCCTTTCTGTGAGATTTGTTTTGAAAAAGGAATCATTGTTCCGGTGGATGAAGTTCATCACAAGCTGCCGCTGTCAGAGGGTGGCAATCATAACAAAGATAATCTGATCTCTCTTTGCAAATCATGTCATGCAAAGATTCATGCCGAGCGTGGTGATTATCAAGGTGGCAAAAAACATCGAGTTTACGGATATGATGACTGACCCCAGGGGCGGTCAAAATCTCTGACACCGGGACCACCGGGGAACGGCGTGGGGTCTTGCGTGTAAAAAAGGCGAAATCAAAAGGGTAATAAAGGAGGGACATGAGACGTGCCTACAAAATCAAATAACATAGGTGGCCGTGGCGGTGCCAGACCTGGTGCCGGACGTAAGAAATCGGCTGTCAAAGAAAAAGCAAATAACGGAAATCCGGGCGGAAGAAAATTAGAAGTTCTGGATATCCCGGAAGTAGAAGGTGTGGAGATGCCAAAGCCACATGATTTCTTATCGGCCGAACAGCGTGACGGTTCGCAGCTGCAGGCATCCGAGATTTATGAAGAAACATGGCAGTGGCTTAAGAAAATAGGATGTGCAAGCAAGGTATCGACACAGCTGATTGAGCGATATGCAATGTGTTCTGCTCGTTGGATTCAGTGTGAAGAGATGACAAATAAGCTGGGATTTCTTTCCAAGCATCCGACCACACAGAAACCAATCCCATCTCCGTTTATCAATATCGGCATCAACTATATGAACCAAGCCGTAAGGCTGTGGAATGAAATATTTCAGATTGTCAAAGAGAACTGCAGTACCGATTATGACGATGCAGCTCCACAAGACGATTTGATGGAACGTTTGCTCAGGGCAAGGGAAGGAAGGTAAAGATGATAGAAAAAGTAAATCCAATGCACCCAGATAAAATTTGTGACAGAGTAGCCGGTGCGATTGTTGACATGGCATATAAATTACATGATAATCCAAAGATTGCTGTGGAAGTACTTATCGGACATGGGTACGGACACATCATTATTGAAACAAATGTAGATTTTGAAAAAGAAGATATTGCAATGATATTTGAACGTATCGCAGGCGGTAAGAATGAGATTCGCTGTGATATACGAATTTATCCGCAGGACGAGCATCTTTCAAAAAATCAAGAGGACAAAATACGCTGTGGTGATAATGGCATCTTTAAGGGAATGCCGCTAACGGATGAACAGAAAGAATTGTCTAAGATTGCAAGAGAAATCTACACTTCTTATCCGTTTGATGGAAAGTACATTCTTGATGGTGACCGTCTTATCATCTGCCAGAGCAATGCAAAAACTACAGATTTGAAATGCACATATCCAAACGCTGAAGTAAATCCACTTGGCGATTGGACTGGCGGCACAAATGTAGATACCGGAGCAACAAACAGAAAACTTGGTTCTGATATGGCTGATTCAATTACAGGCGGTGGCCTTCATGGGAAAGACCTATCCAAGGCTGATGTGTCCGTTAATATCTATGCTTTCTTAAAAGCACAGATTACAGGTAAACCTGTGCAGCTTGCCTGTGCGATTGGTGATGAGTTTATTGACGGCAGACCTTATTCTGAAATCGTGGAAATCGCAAGAGAATATATTCATTCCATCGGTGGATTTGAAAAGTTCGCTGAGTGGGGATTGTTTTAGGAGGCAGCTATGAGCAAGACAACAACAGAAATGCAGCTTGTAGCTGTAACAAAACTTATTCCTTATGTAAATAATGCAAGAACTCACTCTGCAGAACAGATTATGAAGCTTCGCTCCTCTTTACGTGAGTTTGGTTTTATCAATCCGGTCATTATCGACAGAGACTATAACGTGATTGCCGGACATGGAAGAATCATGGCTGCCAAAGAAGAAGGAATCAAAGAAGTACCATGTGTATTTGTAGATTACCTTACCGAGGCACAAAAGAAAGCCTACATTCTTGCAGATAACCGAATGGCAATGGATGCAGGCTGGGATGAAGAACTATTAAGAGTTGAAATCGAGGCTTTGCAAGATGCTGATTTTGATATTGGACTCACAGGATTTGATGAAAATGACCTTGCTGATTTATTTGGAAATGATGATACATCCGATGTAAAAGATGATGAGTATGATTTGTCTGTCGCACTTGAAAAAGCTGCTTTTGTAGAAAAGGGAGATATCTGGACGGTTGGCAGGCATAGACTTATGTGCGGAGATGCTACATCAATTGAAGATGTGGATGCACTTATGGACGGTAAGAAAGCCAATCTTGTGATTACAGATCCTCCATACAATGTTGCCTTTGAAAGTTCAGATGGACTTTCCATCAAGAACGATAAAATGGCAAATGATAAGTTCTATGAGTTTTTGCTGTCTGCATTTAAGAATATGGCAAACCATCTTGAAAGCGGTGGCTCTGCTTATGTATTTCATGCAGATACAGAAGGTTTGAATTTCAGAAGAGCCTTCATTGACGCTGGATTTCATTTAAGTGGATGTTGTATTTGGGTAAAGAACTCGCTTGTTCTTGGAAGAAGTGATTATCAGTGGCAGCACGAACCTGTGCTATATGGATTCTTACCCGGTAAACATTACTGGAGCAAGGCGGCAGGCAGAAGTCAGACTACGATTTGGAACTTCGATAAGCCAAAGAAAAACAAAAATCATCCGACTTCTAAGCCATTAGATTTACTTGCTTATCCTGTGGGCAATTCAAGTCGAGAGAATGCTATTATTATCGATACTTTTGGTGGTAGTGGCTCAACCCTTATGACCTGTGAAAAAACAAACCGTATCTGTTATACGATGGAACTTGATGAAAAGTACGCATCGGTTATCTTACGAAGATATGTGGAAGATACGGGTGATGCAGAGAATGTATTCGTTATTAGAAACGGAGAGAAACTTGCTTACTCCGACCTTGTAAAAGAGGTGGAGGGAGCGGATGGAGAATAACAATTTAACACTTGGGAGTCTGTTTGATGGTTCAGGTGGATTTCCTTTAGGAGGCTTGATTTCCGGTATTACCCCTTTGTGGGCATCGGAGATTGAGCCTTTTCCTATTCGTGTAACAACGAAAAGACTGCCGCAGGTAAAACACTATGGAGATATCTCTAAGATGAACGGAGCAGATTTGAAACCTGTCGATATCATTACCTTTGGCAGTCCATGCCAGGATATGAGTATTGCGGGCAAGCGTGACGGCTTATCCGGTTCCCGTTCTTCCCTGTTTTATGAGGCAGTCAGAATCATAAAAGAAATGAGGTGTAAGACAAATGGACAAAAACCAAGATTTATCGTCTGGGAAAATGTCCCCGGAGCATTTAGCTCCAACAAAGGCGAAGACTTCCGTGCGGTTCTCGAAGAGGTCTGCAAAATCAAAGACGAATCAGTGTCAGTGCCTAAACCTACAAAGTGGAACAGCGCAGGAAAGATCATGGGAGATGGTTACTCCGTTGCCTGGAGACAGTTTGATGCTCAGTTTTGGGGAGTACCCCAGAGAAGAAAACGTATCTACCTTGTCGCAGATTTTGCAGATTGGTGTGCCGGAAAAATATTATTTGAGTCAGAAGGCTTGTCTGGGTATTCTCCGAAGAGCATCCGTTCGTGGCAAAGTTCTGCCGCCACTTCTTCAGAAAGCACTGGAGATGCAGGCATCGGCTTAATGTTTGAAAACCACGGACAAGACAGCAGATACACAGGGCCACTTGATGTATCACAGACAGTTTTATCAACCTATGGAACTGGTGGCAATAATCAGCCGTTTATTGTGGAAGATGTGAAAAGTTTTGATGTAAGACTAACCTCCGAAGGTACAAGAAATGCAAGAAATAATGTATATGAAACAGATACATCAAGAACCATTGATACCGGCGGTAATTTTCCGGACTCCAATCAAGGCGGAGTGGCAGTAGTTGCTTATGGCATCTGTTCCAAGGACAGCAATTCCATGAAATCAGATAATCCGAACAGCGGATTTTATGAAGCAGATACAAGCAGAACGATTGATGGCAATGGCGGAAATCCTGTCTGCAATCAGGGCGGTATTGCTGTAATTGAAGGAAACGGTACTCGTCCTTCTCATAAGGGTGACGGGTACAAGGAATCGGATGTCATGTACACGCTGAATGCGACAGAACAGCACGCAGTGGCATTTGCAGATGTTCATGCAACCTTATCTGCTAATGACGGACCTAAAGGACCATCTTCTCAGATGTTAGGAACTCCGGAAGAAAACTTTGTCGGAGAACCTGCCTATGGTATCGGCAGACCTGCTATGAACCAAGGCTACAATGCAAAGTTCAGTTTTCAGATTGAAGAGGAAGTTGAGCCGACTATTGTTGCTGCAGGTGCAAGTGGAGTGGCGCATCCGGTGTACTGCACAAGCAAAGCATCTTTCCATACGATTGCAGAGGAGAACCTAGCCGGAACACTGGTGGCAACGGATTACAAAGATCCTCCGATTGTAAACGAGCCAAGGTACATCGTAAGAAGACTCACGCCTACGGAATGTGCAAGACTGCAAGGGTTTCCGGATTGGTGGTGTGACGGTCTTGAAATAGAAAATCCTACAGATGAGGATATTTCTATGTGGAGAGAAATCTTTCAGACACACGCTGACGCACTCGGAAAGAAGACAAAGCCTAAGTCTGATAATCAAATCAGAAAATGGCTTAAGAATTCACATTCGGATTCAGCGGAATATAAGATGTGGGGCAATGGTGTGGCACTTCCTAATGTTGTATTTGTGCTTTCCGGCATAGCCTATTATGCACAAAAGGAAGCAGAATAAATCGGTCAATATTCTACTTCGATATTCACAGATATCGCTTGATATATATGTGGTTTAGAGTGATTAATACAGTACCGAAAAATAAAGGAGGTACTCAGCATGAGAGTAGAATTTAACAGAACAGGTGCAGAAAGGAAAGTGCTAGTTACAACCATTTCTGAAATTCTTGGAACAAAGGCAAAGTACATGGGAATGCCAACTGCGGCATATGACTTTGGAGGTCTTATCGTTGATAAGACCGGAGCATTAGAGTTTGACGAGAACGTTTTTCCAAAGGATATCAAAGATCTTTTGCAGAAACTTGCCGACAGAGGCTTTGCCGCAGAGGATAATGAAGTATCTGAAGAGCAGGAAGAAACGCCACAGGGCGAAGATGTGGGGCTTACGGTGGCGATTCCAATTGAGCATGTTGGAGTCGGTAACCTTACAAACCTTCTGGATGCAAAAGGTGATCTCATTAAAAAGGCACTTGGCATCAAAGATACTCCTATCGAAATTACAGAAGAAACAATTTCATTTCCTTGGTTTGAAACTCTGCCAGACTGCGATACTGCAAAAGCCTACACCGATTTCATTTCTGCACTTTGTAAAATGAGCAAGGAACAGAAGAGAATCAATGCCACGGAAAAGAAAGCCGATAATGAAAAATACGCATTCAGATGTTTCCTTTTAAGACTTGGATTTATTGGAGCGGAGTACAAGTTGGATAGAAAGATTCTGTTGCAGAACCTTGAAGGCTCATCCGCATTTAAAAATGGTGCAAAGAAGGAGGCAGCAGGCGATGAGATTTCCGAGTAAAGAGATTGTGGCAAAGGTACTTCAAGAATATCCGGTCGGTTGCCGAGTAGAACTTACCCATATGGATGATGTGCAGGCACCACCGATTGGAACAAAAGGAACAGTTATTGGTGTTGATGATACAGCAAGCATTATGGTCGCTTGGGATAACGGTTCCGGCTTGAATGTGGTTTATGGAGAAGACAGATGCAGAAGGATTGAGGAATAAGCCTATGGATAAGAAGATAAAAGAACAGATTTTATATATCAGATCCACCGGCCTTACCAATATGTTTGATGTTCCTATGGTGCAGAGACTTGCGAATGAATATGGTTTCTATGAACTTGTGGTATTTCTGGAAGATAATCGTGCGGATTATGTCCATTTTATCCTTTACGGTGATGACTAAAATACACAGATTTTTTCTGAAATAATTGTTACATATATGCCAGTAATTGACTTGCTATTATGTGCTTTTAGAGTGATATATAGTACTACCAAAAGGAAAGAAAGCAAGGAGGTACACGAATATGTGGAAAGAAGGAACAATCGGAATTCCTAAGAAGGACGGCGGATACAAGAGCGTCAAATACTGGGTGAAACATTTTGAAGAGCCTAGCGAAGACTACGGCATCAACGGTGGCAAGATTTCAAAACTCAGCCTTAAGATGGATGGCGTGTGGATTGCCAACTACGACAGAGGATGGGATATCAAGCCGACCTGCGAAGAAGCAGAACTTGCCCTTTGCATTTTGCTGAACGATTTTAATTAAAGTGAATAACGAAATGTTATCGGGAACGGAAGCTGAAAGGCTTCTGTATCTCGTATAGGAATATTTATTGTTGTCACCAATGATGGTGGCTATTTTTATTTACGGAGGTGGTGTGATTGCGAAAACTAAAGAATTACAAACCGACAGAGTTCATGGCAAAGATCTCCCACTATGATGAAACAATGGCAGATTATGCTGTCAGCTTTATTGAACAGCTTTGTCATACCAAAGGAACATGGGCGGGAAAGAAGTTTGAACTGATTGATTGGCAAGAGCAGATTATAAGAGATTTGTTTGGGGTACTTAAGCCAAACGGATATCGTCAGTTTAATACAGCCTATATTGAAATACCTAAGAAACAAGGTAAGAGTGAGCTTGCAGCTGCCGTAGCACTGCTTCTTCTCTGTGGTGACGGAGAAGAAAGAGCAGAGGTTTACGGATGTGCAGCAGACAGAAACCAAGCAAAGATTGTATTTGATGTGGCGGTTGATATGGTTAAATTCTCCCCTGCACTGATGAAGAGGGTGAAAATCCTTGAATCACAGAAAAAGATTATTTTTAAGCCAACCAATAGTTCTTATCAAGTGCTTTCTGCCGATGTGGCCAATAAGCATGGATTTAACACACACGGTGTTATCTTTGATGAACTTCATACGCAGCCAAACAGAAAACTGTATGATGTTATGACACAAGGTAGTGGTGATGCCAGAATGCAGCCACTGTATTTTCTGATTACTACAGCTGGAAATGATACAAATTCTATCTGTTACGAAATTCATCAAAAGGCACTGGATATACAGGCAGGGCGAAAGATTGACCCTACCTTTTATTCTGTCATATATGGAGCAGATGAATCGGAAGATTGGACGGATCCAAAAGTTTGGGAAAAAGCCAATCCATCACTTGGCATTACAGTAGGAATTGATAAGGTTCAGGCGGCATGTGATTCAGCAAGGCAGAATCCGGGAGAGGAGAACTCTTTTAGACAGCTGAGATTGAATCAGTGGGTGAAACAATCGGTACGATGGATGCCAATGGAAAAGTGGGATGCTTGTGATTTTAAGGTTGATGAAGATGAACTGGAAGGTCGTGTCTGCTATGGTGGTCTTGACCTATCATCTACAACCGATATCACGGCATTTGTATTGGTATTCCCGCCTACGAATGAAGAAGATAAGTACATCATTTTGCCTTACTTTTGGGTGCCGGAAGATACGCTTGACCTAAGAGTCAGACGAGATCATGTGCCGTATGATTTGTGGGAGAGAAAAGGCTATCTGCAAACTACAGAGGGAAATGTAGTTCATTATGGGTATATTGAGCAGTTCATTGAATCGTTAGGTGAACGATTTAATATCCGAGAGATTGCTTTTGACCGTTGGGGTGCTGTTCAAATGGTACAGAACCTTGAAGGCATGGGATTTACAGTTGTTCCGTTCGGACAGGGATTTAAAGATATGAGTCCGCCGACCAAAGAACTGATGAAGTTAGTGCTTGAAGAAAAAATCGCACATGGCGGACATCCTGTACTTAGATGGAATATGGATAACATCTTTATACGGACAGACCCTGCCGGAAACATCAAGGCAGATAAAGAAAAATCAACAGAAAAGATAGACGGTGCTATTGCAACGATTATGGCACTGGATAGAGCAATCAGAAATGGGAATGTCAATACGGAATCTGTATACGATAACCGAGGCATTCTTTTTATTTAAGAAGGAGCGTGAGCAGATATGGGTATTTTAAGCGGATTATTTCATTCAAGGGATAAGCCGAAGGACAGTACAAATGGCAGCAATTATCGATTCTTATTCGGTGGAACAACCTCCGGCAATCGTGTGACCGAACAATCTGCAATGCAGATGACAGCAGTATATGCCTGCGTGAGAATTTTATCCGAGGCAATCGCAGGACTTCCGTTACACCTTTATCACTACACAGAAACAGGTAGTAAGGAAAAGGCAATCAAACATCCGTTGTATTTTTTACTTCATGATGAGCCAAATCCGGAGATGACATCATTTGTATTCAGAGAAACGATGATGACACATCTTCTCCTTTATGGAAATGCCTACTCACAAATTATTCGTAACGGCAAAGGTGAAGTTATCGGTTTATATCCGCTCATGCCAAATAGAATGACGGTGGATCGAGATGATAAAGGTCAGATTTATTATCAGTACCTAGTATCCGATTCAGATGCGCCGACTATGAAAGAAGGAACGGTTAATCTTAAAAAGGAAGATGTACTTCATATTCCCGGTCTTGGATTTGATGGTCTTGTTGGATATTCACCAATTGCAATGGCTAAGAATGCGATTGGACTTTCCATTGCCACAGAAGAATATGGTGCTAAGTTCTTTGCTAATGGTGCAACACCCGGAGGAATCTTAGAGTATCCTGGAACAGTAAAAGACCCGGACAGAGTAAGGGAAAGTTGGAATAAGGGGTTCAGCGGAAGAAATTCTCACAAGGTTGCCATCTTGGAGGAAGGAATGAAATATACTCCGATTTCCATTTCTCCAAATGAAGCACAGTTTTTAGAAACAAGAAAATTTCAGATTGATGAGATAGCTCGAATTTTTAGGATTCCTCCCCATATGGTAGGTGACCTTGAAAAGTCGAGCTTTTCTAATATTGAGCAGCAGTCACTGGAGTTTGTGAAATACACGCTTGAGCCGTGGCTGATGAGATGGGAGCAGAGCATCAACCGAGCACTTCTCTCACCAAATGAAAAATCCACATACTTTGTCAAGTTCAATGTGGACGGACTTCTTCGTGGTGATTATCAGAGCCGTATGAGCGGATATGCCACTGCAAGACAGAATGGCTGGATGTCAGCAAATGATATCCGTGAACTTGAAAACCTCGACTTGATTCCGGTCGAGGAGGGTGGAAATTTATACCTCATCAATGGAAACATGACAAAACTTGCCGATGCGGGAATCTTTGCAAAAGGCGGAAAGGAGCAATCAGATGAAGAAGTTCTGGAAGTGGAAGAACCAGACGAATCAGAAGGAACAGACAACGGAGAGGACGTTGTTTCTCAACGGGACAATCGCAGAGGAAAGCTGGTTTGATGATGATGTGACACCTCAGCTATTCAGAGATGAACTGAATGCAGGAAGTGGTGATATCACGGTTTGGATCAACTCTCCGGGCGGTGACTGTATTGCGGCAGCACAAATTTACAACATGCTGATGGAATACAAAGGAAATGTCATAGTTAAGATTGACGGCATTGCAGCAAGTGCAGCCTCTGTTATTGCTATGGCAGGTACAAAGGTTTGTGTATCCCCTGTTTCAATGCTGATGATCCATAATCCATCAGCAGGAATTTATGGAAATACAGCGGTAATGCAAAAGGCAATTGAAATGCTGGATGAAGTAAAAGAGTCAATTGTCAATGCCTATGAAATTAAGACCGGCATGAGCAGAGCCAAGATTTCTCACCTTATGGATGCAGAAACCTGGATGGATGCCAACAGTGCCGTTGAGATGGGATTTGCAGATGAAATCTTACAGAGAAGTGTGACAGATGAAATCGAAATTCCACAGGTCAACATGGTTTATTCGCAGGTTGCAGTTACGAACTCACTTATGAGCAAGATTGCAAAGAAATGCAGGATTGAACCAAAAGCAGAAGAAACAAAAACAAAAGCCGATTCACTTATGGATCGCCTAAATTTAATGAAAAATTGGAGGTAATTATACTATGACTATTCAGGAATTAAGAGAAGCAAGAAACAAGGCATGGGAAGGTGCTAAAGCATTTGTAGAAAGCAAGCGTGATAAAGACGGATTGCTTTCTGAAGAAGATGCAAAGACCTATGCCGAAATGGAAAAGAAGGTCAAGGATTACAGCCTTGAAATCGAAAGAATGGAGCAGATGGATGCGCTCGAAAACGAGATGCGTAAGCCTATCAATACTCCAATCGTTACAAAGCCGGCAACTGATAAACCAAAAGATGTAAGAACAGGACGTGCATCTGATGAGTATAAGGAAGGAATGCTTAAGGCACTTCGTTCCAACTTCAAGCAGATTACAAATATTTTGCAGGAAGGCGTAGATGCTGACGGCGGATATTTAGTACCGGAAGAATATGACAATAGATTGATTGATGTACTTGATGAAGAAAACATTATGAGAAAACTTGGTCATAAGATTACAACTTCCGGTGAACACAAGATCAACATTGCAGCTACAAAGCCTGCAGCTGCATGGATCGAAGAAGGCGGCGCATTGCAGTTTGGCGAGGCAACATTTGATCAGATTTTGCTCGATGCTCACAAACTCCATGTTGCCATCAAAGTAACAGAAGAGTTGTTATATGATAATGCATTCGGTCTTGAAAATTACATTATCACTCAGTTCGGTAAGGCACTTGCAAATGCCGAAGAAGATGCATTCCTTAATGGTAGTGGTGTCGGTCAACCGCTTGGACTTTTCGCTGATAAGGGCGGTGGTACTGTAGCAGGAAGTACGACAACACTCAAGGCGGAAGATATCATCAGTCTCGTGTATTCGTTGAAACGCCCATATAGAAAAAATGCATCTTTCATAATGAACGATCAGACAGTTGCATCCATTCGTACTCTTAAGGACAACAATGGTGCATTTATGTGGCAACCTGCACTTACACAGGGAGAGCCGGACAGACTTCTTGGCTATGCCGTTTATACATCTCCGTTCTGCCCTGTCGATGGTATCGCTTTTGGTGATTATCAATATTACAACATCGGTGACAGAGGTACTCGTTCTTTCAAACAGCTTACAGAACTTTTTGCCGGAAATGGCATGATTGGTTTTGTAGCAAAGGAAAGAGTCGATGGTAAGCTTATCCTTCCGGAGGCTGTTCAGATTCTTAAAGTAACCGGAAAGGCTGCTTCTAAGGCAGGAGCGTAACGTAAATAAATCAAGGCAGTGCTGTTTATAGAACGGTACTGCCTTGGATGTAATTAGAGGTGGTGATTGAATTGATTGTAGGAATTGATGAGATGAAGGGATATCTTCGAGTTGACTTTGATGACGATGATGAGTTGATTGGACATTTTATTGTAACAGGTGAAAATCTCTGTGCAGATATTGCCAGATTATCAGTGGAAGAATTATCCGAGATACCATCGTCAAAGATTGCAGTTATGTATGCTGTTGCTTATTTATATGAACATCGAGAAGATGCAGACCACCATCAGCTTACAATCTCCCTTCGCTCACTGCTTGAGGGTGTAAGAAGGAGCGTGTTCTGATGGATATAGCACTTCTAAATGTAAAAATCACAATACAGAAAAGTGAAGTCATTACTGATTCCATCGGCAATCACAAGAATGTATGGACTGACTTTTATTCTTGCTTTGCTACAGTTAGCGGTGAGGGTGGTTCAGAAAAAGCAGTTGCAGGACTTATTGTAGATGATTCGGATATTTCCTTTACGGTCAGATACTGCAAAAAGCTGTCTGATGTCGATTCCACCAAATGCAGAATCATCTTTGACAGTAATGTCTATAACATCGTATCAATTGACCATATGAATTTTAAGAGGAAATCTCTGAAATTCAAGTGCGAGAAAGAGAGGCAGAAGTAATGGCAAATACAAAGATTGATAACCTTGCCAATGAGATTATGGAAGGCTTGAAAGAATATGCTGACCTCGCTTCTGATGATGTGAAAAAGGCAGTCAGAAAGGCAGGCAATACCGTCAGAAAAGAAATTGCTGCATCTGCTCCCATTGATACCGGAAAGTATGCGAAGTCATGGAGTGTGAAGAAAACCAAGGAAACATCAAATTCTTTGGAAGTAACAGTTCATTCAAAGAACAGATATCAGCTTGCTCATCTTCTGGAGCATGGTCATGCAAAACGTGGCGGAGGCAGAGTTGCGGCAAGACCCCATATCGCACAGACAGAACAGTCTGCCGTGGAAACACTGGAGTCTGAAATAGCGAAAGCACTGGGAGGTCACTGATGAATAAAATATTACAGATGCTTAAGGAGATGGACATTCCTTTTGCCTATGACCACTTTGCAGAAGGCGAAAGTCCGGATCCACCGTTTATTTGTTACCTCATTCCCGGCTCTGATAATTTTTCAGCTGATGGAAGAGTGTATCAAAAAATAAATGAAATTCATATTGAACTTTATACTGATTTCAAGGACTTGTCGGTAGAAAGTAAAGTAGAATCCGTGCTTGATAAGTATGGCATTTTTTATGACCACACAGAAACGTGGATAGAAAGTGAAAAGATGTACGAAGTCCTATATTCATTTGAAATGGAGGCATAAAGCTATGGCTAATAAAGTAAAATACAATCTAAAAAATGTTCATGCCGCAAAGCTGACAAAAGGTGAAGATGGAAGTTATTCGTATGAAACACCAAAGGCAATCCCCGGTGCTGTAAGCATCAGTTTGGATGCGGAGGGTGATTCTTCTCCGTTCTATGCGGATGGCATTGTATATTTCCGTTCTGTATCTAATAACGGATACAGCGGTGATTTGGAAATTGCACTTATCCCGGAATGGTTCAGAACGGAAATCTTGAAAGAAGAACTTGATAAGAATGGTGTTCTTGTTGAGAACTCTAATATTGCAGAAACAGAGAAATTTGCACTGCTATTTGAATTTGACGGAGATGTGAAGTGCATCCGTCACGTTTTATATAATTGCTCTGCATCTCGTCCTTCTATCGAGTCAGAAACAAAAGAGGATACGATTGAACCAGGAACAGAAACATTATCTCTTACGGCAGATCCTAGAGAAGATGGTCTTGTAAAATCAAGAACTGGGGATACCACTACTGATGCAACCTATAACGATTGGTACAAGTCTGTATATGTTCCAGTAGCAAAAACTGAAGCTGCAAACGGAGGTAAATAATCATGCTGAAGAAAGTAATTAAAATCGGAGATAAAGATGTGGCTTTCCGCTCTTCTGCAACGGTGCCTCGTCTTTATCGTGCAAAGTTTAAACGAGATATCTTTAAGGACTTAGCAAAACTTGAAAAATCATATAAAGGCAGCAAGGATGATGGAGAGGAATTTGCCATTGACGATTTGGAGATTTTCGAGAATGTGGCATATATCATGGCATATCATGCGGATAATACCATTCCGGATAATATTGATGACTGGCTTGACCAGTTTGAGATGTTCTCAATTTATGAGGTACTGCCGGAGATTCTTGCTTTGTGGGGAACGAATCTTATTACTGATATTGACTCTAAAAAAAACTTAAACGCTCAAGCCGTGAGATGACAACTCCCCTGTTCCTGCTAAGATGCCTTGAAATTGGCATTTCGATTACAGACCTTGATTATCTGACTATCGGGATGGTGATGGACATTTGGACGGAGAAAGCAAATGACTCCGTGAAGTATGACAGTTTAGCTACGCAGGAGGATTTTGATAAGTTCTAATACATTGAATTTTTTGGCTTATGGAGATATAATATTAGCGAAGATTTTTACACTAGATGTAAAAATTGTTCTCCAACCTTGCATTTTGATTAAATGCAGAGATAATCCTTTTCAGGATTCAGCTAAGAAGGTGACGTAGTGTCCGCTATCTTGTGCGTAATCATATATTAGGAGTCAAGGAGAAAGGAGAAACGTTCATGGCAAAGAAAAAAGGAGTGTCTGCAAAGACACATACAAAACAACAACTTGATGATTATGCAAATCAGAACAATCCAAACAACAAAGCTTACAAGGCCAGAATGTCAAATGATAAGATGACAAAGAAAGTCTCTCGTAAGCAGGATGCTAAACGTCAAGCCAAGCGTCAAGCAGAATTTGAAGCTGAGCATGGTGTTATGTATCCGCTTGATTGGATGTGCTATAGCAATCCTTATGATTTTGACTAATCATTAAATATGAACGAAAAGAGCATCAATCAGAAATGGTTGGTGCTCTTCTTATGCTCGGAAGATACCGGGCTTTTATTTTGCAAATTTTTAAGGAGGTAGACGCCAATGGCAAACAGAATCAAAGGTATCACTGTCGAAATTGGCGGTGATACTACCAAGCTGCAGACTGCCCTTAAGGGAGTCAACGGACAGATTAAAAATACGCAGTCTGCATTAAAGGATGTTGAAAGACTTCTAAAACTAGATCCTACAAATACAAATCTGCTTGCTCAGAAACAGAAACTGTTAACGCAGGCTATTGGTGAAACCAAAGAGAAACTTGCTACATTAAAAACTGCCGCAGAGCAAGCAAACGAACAGCTGCAAAAAGGCGAGATTTCACAGGAACAGTACGATGCCCTTCAAAGAGAGATTGCAGAAACTGAGGCAGAACTCAAACGACTGGAATCCCAGGCATCTAAGACTAATCAGACTCTTACAAAAATAGGTGAGGTCGGTTCAAAGGTTGAGTCTTTCGGTAATGGAGTTACGAATGTCGGCAAGAAAGTATCTGTTGCATCGGCAGCGGTAACTGCGATGGGCGGTGCTGCAGTAAAGACTGCCGCTGATTTTGAATCTTCCATGAGCCAGGTACAGGCTACGATGGGAATTACCAAAGATTCCATGTCCAAGGTAAATGGTCAGTCTGTTAATACAATGGATACATTGTCCGACCTTGCAAAGACGATGGGTGCAAAAACAGCATATTCTGCAAGTGAGTGTGCTGAGGCTTTAAATTATTTAGCACTTGCCGGATATGATACACAGCAGATGTGTGACACGCTTCCGATCGTTCTTAACTTAGCGGCAGCAGGTAATATTGATCTTGCATCTGCATCGGATATGGTAACGGATGCGATGTCTGCTCTTGGTATGGAAGTGAAAGATGCCGACAAGATGGTTGACCAGATGGCAAAAACTGCATCAACTACCAACACCTCCGTTGGTCAGCTTGGTGAAGGTATTCTTACAATCGGTGCTACAGCAAAATCCGTTAAAGGCGGAACAGCAGAACTTAACACTGCACTTGGTATTCTTGCAAACAACGGTATTAAAGGTGCAGAGGGTGGTACGCATTTAAGAAACGTTATTCTTTCACTTCAAAATCCTACTGACGGTGCATCGAAACTCATGAATCAATTAGGTGTATCTGTCTATGATTCCGAAGGAAATATGAGGAGTCTGAATGATATTCTTGGAGATTTGAATTCTTCAATGGATGGCATGACCTCCGAAGAAAAAGCAAACATCATCAGCAAGATTTTTAATAAGACCGATCTTTCATCAGTAAATGCACTGCTTGCCAATACAGGGGATACCTGGACGGATTTGCAGACTGCTATTGAAAACAGTGGCGGAGCGGCACAGCAAATGGCTGATACGCAGCTTGATAACTTAAAAGGTCAGCTTACCATTTTAAAGTCGGCAGTTGAGGGATTTGCCATTTCTATCGGTGAAGCACTCATGCCGATGATAAAGAATATCGTGGCAAAGGTTCAGTCTTTCGTAGATTGGCTGAATAACCTTGATGAAGGTACAAGGCAGGTCATTGTAAAGATTGGTCTTTTTGTAGCTGCACTGGGACCGGTACTTGTAATTCTTGGAACGGTCATATCAAAAGTCGGTGTGGCCATGCAGGCGTTCAGTAAGTTTGGTTTGAAGATAACAAGCCTTATTTCTAATGCCGGAGGACTATCCGGTGTTATGGGAAAGGTTGGTGCGGCAATTGGCGGCATCTCCGCACCTGTCGTTGCAGTTGTGGCGATTATCGGAACATTAGTTGCAGCTTTTATCCATCTATGGAAAACGAATGAGGAGTTCCGTGACAGTATTATTGCTATCTGGAATCGCATCAAAGAAATCTTCAGCGGATTTGCAAAAGGCATCACAGACAGACTCAATGCATTAGGCTTTGATTTCCAGAACTTCAAGGAAGTTGTATCTGCCATTTGGAACGCATTATGCAGTTTCCTTGCTCCGGTGTTTGAAGGCGTGTTTACGCAGATTGCCAATATTCTGGAGGGTGTTCTTGGAGTTATCACTGGAATCCTTGATGTATTTATCGGTATCTTTACCGGCAACTGGTCGCAGGTATGGGAAGGTGTCAAAGGCATCTTCGGTTCGGTTTGGGATTTCATCAAGAATACCTTTACCAACTATATGAATGCAATAAGAAATATTGCAGATGTAGTGCTTGGATGGTTTGGCACATCGTGGAATGAAGTATGGACAGGCATTAAGGATTTCTTTGTCGGCATCTGGACGGGTATTTCCACCTTTTTTACAAACCTATGGGAAGGCATCAAGAATACCGTCCAAACAGGGATTATGTTTATTGCATCTATCCTTGAGGCGGCATTTGACATCATCACTTTGCCATTCCGATTTATTTGGGAGAACTGTAAGGAAATTGTTATTGCTGTTTGGGATGCAATCAAAGAAAAGGTTACAACCGTAATCAATGCAGTTTCGTCCGTTGTCAGCACCGTGATGAATGCTATCAAGACAGTATTTACTACGGTTTGGAATGCCATAAAGTCGGTTGTGACAACGGTGGTGAATGCTATCAAAACAGTTGTAACCACAGTATTTAATGCAATCAAAAACACAGCGACTACAGTATGGAATGCGATAAAGACTGCCGTTACGACTCCGGTTAATGCTATTAAGAATACGGTCAGCACAGTATTTAATGCTGTGAAAAGTACGGTATCCTCTGTGTTTAACAGCATCAAGAGTACTGCCACCTCTGTATGGAATGGAATCAAGTCGGCTATTATTACACCGATTGAGGCGGTAAAAAATAAAGTCAAGAGTGTGGTTGATGCCATTAAGGGATTCTTCTCCGGCATGAAACTGTCACTTCCTAAGATTAAGCTGCCGCATTTCAAAGTGACAGGCAAGCTTTCTATTGCACCTCCGTCCGTACCGCATCTTTCAATTGATTGGTATAAGGAAGGCGGTATCATGACAAAACCGACTGCGTTTGGCATGAACGGTTCTTCTCTTATGATGGGAGGAGAAGCAGGAGCAGAGGCGATACTTCCGCTTTCCGGATTCTATAAACAGCTTGAGTCAATGCTTGACAGCAAACTGAATATGAGCGGTATGGAAAAGTATCTGGCCATTATTGCAGACAATAGTTCTAAGGGAATTTATCTGGAAGATGGAACGCTTGTAGGACATTTGCTTCCGGCCATTGATGACGGACTTGGAAAACAGCAGAAGATAACAAGGAGGCTTGCACTATGATACCGGATATTTATATTGATGATGAATCCATGCTTAAGAATGGATGGGTAAGAGAAACGGTCGATTTTCCGATACCGCAGTCACAGGCAGAAACGGTTACTGTACCAGGACGCAATTCTCCTATCCGATTTAACGAGGCTCTTGGCTTGGTATCTTTCAAACCGAGAGCCTTTACTTTGACATTCTCTATGCTTGGAACAAGAGTAAAGTTTGATGAACTTACTGCCAAGATGAGTAATCGCTATGCCGGAAGACTGTGTAGAGTAAGGACGAGCGAAGAACCAAATCTTTATGCAGTGGGAACTTTGCAGCTGTCATCTTCCTATGATCCGCTTACCGGAAAAGGTCAGCTTGTGATGGAAAGCAGTGATGCAGATTCCTATAGATACCATGTGGATATGACGGAGGTTGTTTTTTCTGGAAGCGGAACAGTGGTGCTTGTAAGTGATTATATGCCTGTAGTTCCTACTGTGATAACAACAGCTGATACAGCACTTTCATGGAAGATAGGAACAGATACTTTTCATAAGACACTGAGCAGCGGTACATGGGTGATTCCGGAGCTGCAGCTAACTCGCGGAAATAACAGCATCAAGGTTGAAAGCAGTGGCAATACCACATTCCGCTATAGGGAGGGATGCCTATGAGTGTATTCAAAGTATATGTGGACGGTCAGATTTTTTATCATCCTAATTTATCAAAACTTGCTATTACGCAGGCAGTAGTCAGTGAAGATGCAGAAAACATCGACAGCTTTACACTCTCTGCCCCATTTAATCATCCGTACATTGATTCCATTAAACCGATGGCGTCTGTGATTCAGTGCAAAAAGGATGACGAGGTGGTATTTGAAGGAAGGGCACTTGATGATGGTTCAGATTTTTATAACACTCATACCTGGACTTGTGAATCAGCACTTGCTTATCTGAAGGATACCTTGCAGCCACCTTTTTCATATAAAGGTACGCTGAGAGGATTATTTGAACAGTTTATTTCCGTTCATAATAATAGTGTGGAAAAGCAGAAACAGTTCAAAATCGGGAATGTCACTGTAACCGATGATAATGACTATGTTTCTTACAGCAGTTCCGATTATACCGTTACATTGGATGCTATCAAGAATAAGCTGATAGGTACACATGGAGGTTATCTGCAGGTGCGATATGAAAAAGACGGAAAGTACATTGACTATCTTGAGGACTTCAAATTAAAGTCACTGCAGACCGTAGAATTTGGCAAGAACATCATTGATGTCAAGATTACCAAAGACCATACGGAAAGAGCGACTGCACTGATTCCTCTTGGAGCAAAGAAATCAGTTGTTGACGAAGAAGGCAATGAAACGGAATTAGATGAACGGGTAGATATTACTTCTGTCAATGATGGCAGGAACTATATCTATGATGAACTATCCGTTAAAGAAATCGGCTGGATATGGGTTACGGAAGTCTGGGATGATGTAACACTTCCCGGAAATCTTCTAAGGAAAGCAAAGAGCCGCCTTTCCGATATGACTCAGGGAGTCACAAGCATTGAACTTGTCATTGTAGATGAATCTGATGCAGGTGCGGATATCGGAGATATACGGGCAAGGATGTATGTGGAATGCATCTCAAAGCCACATGGCATAAACGGAACATATCTTGTTGTCAGCAAAACAAGAGATTATCTAAATCCTGCTGGGAATACAATAACGATTGGTGCAAGCGGCATTACATTGACATCGCAGACAGTAAAGCAGGATAAAAACATCTCAGCACTGGAAGATGACCTCCTTGGCAAGACCTATCAGATAGAAAGCATTCATGGGGAGATTGATTCCATCAATGCAAATAAGATGTACAGAACTGAACTTGTTGTGAATGGAGTAAACATCTTCAAAAACAAAGGTCAGAAAAGCACGATGCTGTGTAAGGTCTATTCCTGGGATAAAGACATAACGGATACTTTATCGGCAGAATGCTTTATCTGGCATAGAAAGTCCTCCGATGAAGAGGCAGATGCCGAGTGGGATAAGAACCATATCGGTATGAAACAAATAACGATTACTACCGAGGACGTATATGACAATGCGTCCTTTTATTGTGAAGTAAAAATTTAAGGAGGAATTTTCAAATGGCAACCATTTTAACATCCAGTCAGCAGACCTTTGTTGACATTACGGATCAGAGAAAATTATCGGCATATATTACATCCAATCTTCCGAAGACGCAAAGTGAAGATCCAAATGTACTGCCGCATACTTACGCTCCTAGCTGGGCAAGCACGAATCTTGTACTGACACCTGTGCTGTTCCTTGACCAGACAAATGTATCTCCGACAGCAAGCGGCGTAACGATTTCATGGAAGAGAAAAGATGGTGTATCTTCTGAAACAGCATTGACAAGTGGTGAAACAGTGAAAAATGGAGTATTGACGGTCAATCAGAATAAGCTGTCAGCATCAAGCTCCGGCATGATTACCTACATCTGCTATATCAGCTACTATGATTCTGAAACCAAGAATACGATAAACATTACTGCCGATATTACCTATACCTTGGTGAAGAATGCGGCAAATGCAAAATTATGTACCGTAAGCAGTGACACTTATGTCTTTAAGTATGATACTTCACAGGCTCTTGTTGGTGCATCGCAGGCAACACTTACTGCACAGGTGCAAGGTGTAACTGTTGCCAAATGGCAGTATAAAAACAATAGTGGAACATGGACGGATTATCCGACAACTTCCGATAATACTTCCATTACAGGCGGAACATTGGTAGTAAAGCCTGCCCATAATATTTTTGTAAACAATGTGGCACAGATTAGAGTAACAACTTCAGAGAGTGATGTATTCGATACTATCACAATTACGAAAATCTATGATGGTGCTAAAGGTGATAAGGGTAATCCGGGTTCTGCCGGAACAGGAGGTCTATCTGTTGTTCTTGGAAATGAAACACAGTCGATTGCCTGTACCTCTGCTGGAAAGACAGCAGCTGCAAGTACGATTTCCATTCCTTTTACAGGATATGTCGGTATTACACAGACGGCTTGTACTTGTGCTGTGGGAACACTTCCTGCAGGCATCACAGTCAAAACCAATACAGCATCTACAGCAAGTGCGGCAGGAAAGTTAGAACTATCAGTAGCGGCATCCTCCGACCTTGGAAATGCATCAGTACTTTCAGGTGATATTACACTTACATTCACTATTTCCGGTAAAACCATCACAAAGGTGTTTACATGGACAAAATCCAAAGCAGGAAGCAATGGTGCATCTGCAGTTGTATTTTCTGTTTATGCACCCAATGGAACAATCGTACAGAATCAATCTGGAACTATTCAGCTTGCAACATCTGCCTATGTGGGTTCATCTGTTATTACAAGTGCCACATATCAATGGGCAAAATACTCTGGTGGTTCATGGACGAATATCAGCGGAGCAACAGTGGGTACGCTGACTGTCAGCGGAGCAGACATCGTTAATATTCAGTCCTACCGATGCACGATGACCTATAGCGGAAAGAATTATGTTGATGTTATTACAGTGGAAGATAAGTCAGACCCTTATGTATCGGAGATGCTCTCTATCGGAGGGTATACAGTTAAGAATAATCTTGGTGGTTTAGTACCGTATATTATCGTTCGTACCAATCAGAAAGAAGTGGATCCATTGCTCGGAAATATCAGTGAAACTGCACCATCTACTCCGACAAGCGGAATGTTCTGGTATAAGGTCGACCATACGGCAAAGACAGTAACCTTGATAAAATATAACGGAACAACGTGGGTGAATGCGACAGAAAAGCAGAGCCTTACTTACACCTGGTACGCACAGGATAAAGACGGTAAAGAAGTGACCTTTTCCAAGACGGGTAAGGTCATCTATCTTTCGGCAGAAGATATCGACAGCTTACTTACATTGCAGTGCGATGTTTCAAAATGATGGGAGGTGGTCTGAATGGCACTTCTTACATCATGTCAACATACATTTCAGAGTGTTGCGGCTTATGAGGATGCCTTGGGTGATGTAGAAACACTGAAAGTTCAAGTGCATGAGTGCTACTCTGAGATTACCAAAACATCCAATGAAATATTAAGTTCTGTAAAGGATACCTATATAGAAAAATCTGATATGGAGAAAATTCAGCAGGACTTTCAGACAAGCATTACACAAAACAGCAGTGAGATTCGTATGGACTTCACTGCTGTTACTGATGAAATTAAAAATAACGTGGCTTCAAACCAAGAACTTTTAGAAGAGTACATCAGATTTAAAGGAGCACTTATTGAACTTGGAAAAGTCGGTAATGCATTTACAGCAGAGCTTTCTAATAATGAACTTGCCTTTAAGGAGAACGGACAGAAGATTGCTTACATTTCGAATCAGAGTCTTGTTATTACGAATGCAGAAATTAGAAATAAGCTGTCTCTTGGAAATGACTCTAGGGGATGGTTTGATTTTATACCAAGAACTAACGGAAACCTTTCAATCAAGTGGAGAGGGCCGGCATCATAAAGGAGGATTAATTCATGGCTTCAAGCGGAAGTATCACAACAGGACAAAAAGAAGGCCGTTCCATTACATTATCGTGGACGCTTTCCAGTCAGAATATAGAAAAGAATACATCTACCATTGCCTGGACACTAAAAGGTTCGGGAGGAAGTACTACTTCTTGGGTTATGGCAGGCGGGTTCAAAGCTGTTATTAATGGTACAACGGTATATTCGACTTCAACGGATAATCGTATTAAATTGTATAACGGAACGGTAGTCGCATCCGGTTCAACTACGATTACCCATAACGCTGATGGTACAAAATCCTTTAGCTTAAGCTGTGAGGCGGGCGTTTATTCCTATGCGGTCAGTGTGTCTGCAAGCGGTACACATACGCTCAATACAATTCCCAGAGCATCTTCGGCATCAGCGACTAATGTAAATATGGGTAGTGCTGCAACAATTACGATAAGCAGAGCATCATCTTCTTTTACGCATACATTGACCTATAAATTTGGAAGTGCAACAGGTACGATTGCAAGCAAGACTTCATCAACATCGGTATCGTGGACACCACCTATATCGCTAGCAAATCAAATACCTTCTGCCATATCCGGTACCTGCACAATCACTTGCGATACCTATAGCGGCTCAACGAAAGTTGGGTCAAAGACCTGTACGCATACTTTGACAGTTCCGGCATCGGTAAAGCCTGTTATTGACAATTTGTCAGCAACAAGAGTAGATGGAAGTGTTCCGTCAGCATGGGGAATCTATGTGCAGACAAAATCCAGGGCAACATTAAAAATTGAAGGAGCAGCCGGAAGTTATGGTTCAACGGTAAAATCTTATAACATCAGTGGTGGTGGATATTCTGGAACAGCTTCATCGCTTACAACGGGCTTTTTAAATTCGTCCGGGACGATTACTTTCACGGCAACGGTCACTGATTCAAGGGGAAGAGTATCTGATGCAAAAACCGTGTCGATATCAGTAATTGCCTATTCTGCCCCTAGTTTTTCAAGCTATCAATCACAGAGAGCGACCAGCAATGGAACTGCAAATGATGATGGAACATATGTCAGAGGTCTTCTATCTTACAGCTTTGCATCATGCAGCAGCAAGAATACAGTGACAAGAAAAACAGAATACCGTAAATCCGGCACTGCAGAATGGACGAATGCAAATGTTTCATTTAGCAGCGGTACTGCCTTTACCTTTGGCGGAGGCAGTATTTCAACAGAAACGTCATATGAAATCAGATATACCATTACCGATGCTTTCTCATCCATATCTGTTGTTGATGTGGTTTCAACGGCCGCTGTAGTAATGGACTTCAAAAGCGGAGGAAAAGGCGTAGCCGTTGGCAAGGTGTCTGAAACAGACAACTGTTTTGAAGTATCTGAAAAGTGGGATGTAAAGGTTTATGGAAAGCTGCTTAAAAAATTCATTATGGAACAGATGTATCCAGTTGGAAGTATTTATATGAGCGTCAGTTCCACAAATCCGTCCACTTATTTTGGAGGAACATGGACTGCCTGGGGAACCGGAAGAGTGCCTGTTGGTGTCAATGCAAATGATACAAATTTCGCTACAGTTGAAAAGACCGGAGGTGCAGCAACCGTAATACTTACGACAGCACAAATGCCATCACATACCCATGCAAAAGGTACGCTTGCAACAAATGAAACAGGTTCACATACACATAACCTTAAGAATCAAAAGACAACTTGGGGTGCAAGCAGTGGAAATAAAGTAATTATTGATGCAACATCCGGTTATACAGCCATTACAAACAAGGCAACAACCAGTGCGGGGGCTCACTCTCATACAATTTCCGGTTCAACAGCGTCTGCCGGAAGCGGAAGTGCTCATAACAACTTACAGCCATATATCACCTGTTATATGTGGAAACGCACAGCTTAATATTTATTGCTAGATCAAGCGATTGCTCAAATGGGGGCAGTCGCTTTTTCTATACAAATTTTTAGAAACGGAGGAATTATTAATGAAGGAATTTTGGAACATGATTCAGTTTGTATTTGCCGGAATCGGAGGGTGGCTTGGCTACTTCTTAGGAGGATGTGATGGCTTACTTATCGCTCTCATTTTATTTGCAGTCACGGACTATATCACGGGAGTGATGTGTGCCATCTCAGATAAGAAACTGTCAAGTGCAGTTGGCTTTAAGGGAATCTGCAGAAAGGTGCTGATTTTCCTGCTTGTCGGGATTGCAAACATTCTTGATGTGCAGGTGATTGGTACAGGCAGTGTCCTTAGAACAGCAGTAATCTTCTTTTACATTTCCAATGAAGGTGTGAGCCTTCTTGAAAATGCAGGACATTTGGGACTTCCTATCCCGGTAAAAATCAAATCAGTATTGGAACAGCTCCATGACAGAGCAGAAAGTGAGGAAAAATAATATGGCTTATACAAACAGCAAAATGGTGTCCTACACCAAACTTAGTCCGAACCATTCCGGACAGAGAACACATTCCATTGATAGAATCACACCGCATTGTGTGGTTGGTCAGTGCAGTGTAGAAACTTTAGGAAATATTTTTGCACCTACTTCAAGACAGGCAAGCTGCAACTATGGTATCGGACCTGATGGCAGAGTCGGAATGTATGTAGAAGAGAAGAACCGCTCTTGGTGTTCATCTTCTAATGCCAATGATCAGAGAGCCGTCACGATTGAGTGTGCATCCGATACAAAACATCCATATACGATGAACAGCACGGTATATGCAACTCTTATCAAACTTTGCACAGATATCTGCAGAAGAAATGGCAAAAAGAAACTTTTGTGGTTTGGAGATAAAAACAAGTCACTGAACTATTCGCCAAAATCTGATGAGATGGTACTTACAGTTCACAGATGGTTTGCGAATAAGTCCTGTCCGGGAGACTGGCTTTATTCAAGACTTGGTGATCTTGCTGCAAAGGTTACTGCGGAACTAGGCGGTTCATCTTCCGGTGGAACTACAGCGACAGGATTGTACCGAGTAAGAAAGACTTGGGCAGATGTCAAATCACAGAAGGGCGCATTTAAGTCATTGGAAAATGCAAAGAGATGTGCAAAGGCAAATCCTGGATATTCTGTATTTGATACAAATGGAAAAGTAGTATATGGAACTTCTGCCTCAAGTACCAAAACGGTAGACGAGCTTGCAAGAGAGGTCATTCAAGGCAAATGGGGTAACGGAGCAGATAGAAAGAACAGACTTACCAAAGCCGGATATAACTACGATGCCGTGCAGAAGAGAGTGAATGAACTCTTGAGATAACTGAATAACTCAGCAATCATTATGCCCGTTGGAGATTAATTTCTCTGACGGGCATTTTTTTGCGTGAAAAGTTAAAATTTGAGCCATTTTCTTTGCCTGTTACTTAGGAGGTGGTTCTACTTATGAACGATATGAAAAAATCACAAATTATAAATATGAGGGCAGAAGGTCTTGGATATAGAGTAATTGCAAAGGAACTTAATATTTCAGAAAACACCATCAAGTCTTTCTGCCGTAGAAACAACCTTGCTAAGTCAGAAACAGTTGTGCCAGCAACAATTCCTAATTGCTCATCAGAGAAAGTCTATTGCAAGAATTGTGGAAAGGCGGTGCCACAGAATGATAAGAGAAAGAAAAAACAGTTCTGCTCAGATAAATGCCGTATGACGTGGTGGAACTCTCATCGTGAAGAAGTTCATCATAAAAATATAACGACAAAGGTATGCCCAGGTTGTCATAGGAAGTTTCAAGTGTATGGAAAGGTTGATAGAAAGTACTGTTCCCATGCTTGCTACATCACCGACAGATTCGGAGGTGGAAGCAATGAGTAAGGAGCAGATGAAACAGGAAAAGCTGTATCAGATAACCATGAGTATAGCAAAAAAGATGCTTGATGATGGACTTATAACTAAGGAAGAGTACACCATAATTGATACAAAAATGCAGGAAAAATATCAGCCAACTTTGGGTACATTATTTGCCGATATTGACTTGATATAAGTGGGCTTTAGAGTGATATATGTGTAAGGAAGGAGGTTGATTTCATGCGTACAATTACCAAGATTGAGAGTACGATACCAACTATAAAGAAAAGAAAAAAGGTTGCTGCATACGCTAGAATTTCAATGGAATCAGAGCGAATGAATCACTCGCTTTCTGCACAGATAAGTTACTACAATGATTTCATTCAAAAGAATCCGGACTGGGAATTTGCTGGAGTATATGCCGATAATGGTATCAGCGGAACAAGTACAGTCAAGCGTGATGAGTTCAGACGAATGATTGCAGATGCTGAGCAAGGAAAAATTGATATTATTCTTACAAAGTCAATACAGCGATTTGCAAGAAATACAGTGGATTTGCTTGAAACAGTAAGACATCTAAAAAATTTAGGAATTGAGGTCAGATTTGAAAAAGAGAATATCAATTCTTTAAGTGGTAATGGAGAGTTGATGCTTTCCATACTTGCTTCTTTTGCTCAAGAAGAGAGCCGTTCTATATCGGATAATGTGAAGTGGGGCATTCGTAAAAGGATGCAGGAAGGTATGCTAAATGCAAGTGGACACTTCAACATCTACGGATATGAATGGCAAGGAGATGAGTTAATCATTGTTCCGAAAGAAGCAGAGGTGGTAAAGAGAATTTATCAAAATTTTCTTGATGGAAAATCAAGACTGGAAACGGAAAGAGAACTTGAAGCTGAGGGTATTCGTACTAGGCAAGGCTGCGTGATGAGAGATTCTAATATCAAGAAGATATTAACCAACATTACTTATACGGGTAACATGCTTTTTCAGAAGGAATTTATATCAGACCCCATCAATAAAAAGCGTAAGCAAAATCGTGGAGAATTGCCACAGTATTGGGTGGAAGATACCCACGAGGCAATTATTGACCTTGAGACATTTCAGTATATACAAGATGAAATGGCAAGACGCAGACAGCTGGGAGCGTTGGCAAATAAGAGCCTTAACATTTCTTGTTTTACGGGAAAGATTAAATGCCCTTACTGTGGTGTCAGCTATATGCATAACACCAGAAAGCCACGAACTCCAAACGGAAAAAGATTAGAGTTTTGGGTATGTGGTTCAAGAAAGAAAAAAGGCGGACACTGCGAAGTAGGAGCAAGTATTAACCAGGATAATATGAAAAAGGTTCTTGCCGAGGTTCTAGATATTGATGAATTTGATGATGAAGTTTTCCTTGATAAGGTAGACTTTATCAATGTTCCAAAGAGGTATACTCTGGAGATTCATTTGCAAGATGGAACTATTGTTACTAGGCCTTGCGAGAATACGGGTCATCAAGATTGTTGGACTAAAGAATATCGAGATAAGGTGTCTAAGCAAAGAAGAAAGAAGAATACAAATCCAAAAGGTGCATCGGTATTTACAAGTAAATTAAAATGCAAGCATTGTGGCTGCAATTATAGGCGATGCACTCAGCCATCAACTTCATCGGAAGATGGCAAATTTTATTATTGGCGATGTGCTGAAAGAACCGCTTGTAAGGCACAAGGACTAAGAGAAGATTTTTTGAAATCTCAGCTTGCAGAAGTTCTCGGAATGGCAGAATGGGACGAGAAGGTTTTTGCAGAAAAAGTAGAGCAAATAAACATTGACGGCTATCAGCTAGAAGTTGTTGGAAAAGATGGAATAGTAACACCGATGACCTTTGAACCACCGAAGCGTGGCGGCAGGCATTGCTCAGAAGAACAAAAAGAACATATGCGACAGATTATGAAAGAAAAATGGACACCGGAGCGTAAGGCCGAGATGAGTCAGCGTATGAAAAATATGAGGAAGGAGCGTGGCAGAAATTGGCGAAAAGAAAAGTAACGCAAATACCTGCAACCATCAATAAATTTACTGCCAAGCCTGTGGACAGTAAGAAAAAACGAAAGGTTGCAGGATATGCCCGTGTAAGTACAGACCATGAGGATCAAACTACAAGTTATGTTGCACAGGTAGACTATTATACAAATTATATAAAAGGCAGAGATGATTGGGAATTTGCTGGACTATATTCTGATGAAGGAATCAGTGCAACAAATACGAAGCATAGAGATGGCTTCAATACTATGATTGCTGATGCGCTTGCCGGAAAGATTGACCTTATTATTACAAAGTCAGTCAGCCGATTTGCAAGAAATACTGTTGATTCCCTTTCTACCATCAGAAAACTAAAAGAACACAATATTGAATGCTACTTTGAAAAAGAGAACATATGGACGTTTGACAGCAAGGGAGAACTACTACTTACCATTATGAGTTCTCTTGCACAGGAAGAAAGTAGATCCATTTCGGAGAATGTCACATGGGGACACAGAAAGCGTTTTGCAGATGGAAAAGTCAGCTTTGCCTACAGCAGATTTCTCGGCTATGATAAAGCCCCAGATGGCAGTCTTGTAATCAATGAGGAACAGGCACAAACGGTAAAACTGATTTATAAGCTATTCTTAGATGGACTTACAATGCATTCCATAGCAAATGAATTGACAAAGAGAGGATTGAAAACTCCTGCAAGTAAAGATAACTGGAGCCAGTCAACAGTTCGCAGTATTCTAACTAACGAAAAGTATAAGGGTGATGCACTTTTGCAGAAGTCGTACACAGTGGACTTTCTTACGAAAAAGACTAAAACCAATGAGGGTGAAGTCCCACAGTATTATGTAGAAAACAATCATCCGGCAATTATTGAACCGGAGTTATTCGACTTAGTACAAGCTGAAATTCAGCGAAGAGGCAAAGGAAGTACAAGGTACAGCGGAGTGTCAATCTTTTCTTCCAAGGTGCAGTGTGCTGAGTGTGGTGGTTGGTATGGCAGCAAGGTTTGGCATTCTAACGATAAATACAGGAGAATTATTTATCAGTGCAATAACAAGTTCAGGCACAAGACCGGATGCTCAACTCCACATTTGACGGAGTTTGAAATCAAAGAATATTTTGTAAAGGCGATGAATCAGCTTATTACAGAAAAAGCAGAAATCCTTGATAATCTTCAACTGATACGAACTACACTTTGTGACAAGGCAGACCTTGTTAAAAAGAAAGAATCCTTGGAAGAAGAGATAGCTATTGCGGTGGAAATGACGCAGAATATTGTAGCGGAGAATGCGAGAGTGGCTCAGAACCAGGACGAGTACAACAAAAAGTATAATTCCTTGGTAGAGCGATACAATAAGCTAAAAGAAGAATACGATACTGTCTGTACTACAATATCTGAAAAAGATGCTAAGTACGAGCAGATGGGTAGATTCATCACAGTTCTCAACGGACAATCGGAACTGATAACCGAATTTGACGAGGCACTTTGGAGCAGCCTTGTGGAAAAGATTGTCGTAAAAAGCAAGGAAGAAGTAACAGTAGTTTTCAAGGACGGGACAGAAATTAAAGTTGAATAAATACAGTAGAGTTGCACTCAGACCTGTTGGTCTGGGTGCTTTTTCTGTTTACGGAAATGTAACATTTCAGCAATTGAAAAATTACGCATTATATGTTAGAATAAATTATCTTATTTGTGCAATAAATTCATAAGCACGAGGAGAGTGAATATGCTAAAGAACAATATAGAAGTAGATGTAAAAGTTAAATGTATAGAAAACGGAATTACACAGGCTCAGCTTGCAGAGAAATCCGATACATCAAGTCCATATGTTAATCGAATTATCAAAAAGAATGATGGTGTTGTTAACAAGACATTCATTCGTATGATGGAAGAACTTGGATATGATGTTGAGCTTACTTATGTGAGGAAAAAGGAGGAATAAATAATGGCTTATGAGTCACCATTAACTATAGCAGAGGTTGTAAGGGATATATCAGCTAATAAGTATGTACTCCCATCGATTCAAAGAGAATTTGTATGGAATACTTCACAGATAGAGAGACTTTTTGATAGTGTAATGCAAGATTATCCGTTTGGTGCATTCTTGTTTTGGGAACTTGATAGAGAACAGAATACTCTTTATGAATTTTACTCTTTTTTACAAAATTATCATGAAAAAAATGCTAGACATAATCCAAAAGTGAATCTTACAGGAAACGATAATGTGATGGCGGTTTTAGATGGACAACAGAGGCTGACATCTATATTTATTGGATTAAAAGGCACATATGCATATAAAATGCCATTCAAACAATGGAAAAATGAATCTGCATTTCCGGAAAGAAAACTGTATTTAAATATAGTGGAACCTGCAGACAGTGAAACAGATAAATATGAATTTTCATTTCTTACAGCAGAAGAAGTGGAGAATGACAATAGTCACTATTGGTTTGAAGTAGGAGATATTCTAAATATGACCGAATTAGGTGATGTCATGGATTTCCTTATGCAAAATATTGCATTTTCAGGTATTTATACAAAGGAACAGAGTGTTTTTGCAAATGCCACATTGTCGCAGCTATTTAAGGTAATACATACACAACCAAGTATCAGCTATTATAAGGTTAGATCTAATGAGTTGGATAAAGTACTCCAAATTTTTATACGAGTAAATAGTGGTGGCACAGTGCTTAGTTATTCTGATCTTTTGTTATCCATTGCTACTGCACAGTGGGAAACTTTAGATGCCAGAAAAGAAATTACAGAGTTTGTTGATTATATTAACGCTATTGGTTCAGGGTTCAATGTAAATAAGGATTTTATTTTGAAAGCAGCGTTAGTTCTTACCGGATTCAGTAATATTGCATTCAAGGTAGACAACTTTAACAAGCAGAACATGCTCATGATAGAGCAGAATTGGCATACAATTAAGACATCAATCACTCAAGCATTTCTGCTTGTATCAAGTTTTGGATTTTCAAGAGATAGTTTGAAATCCAATAATGCGGTTATTCCAATTGCATACTACCTTATGACGATAGGTAATCCAAATAATTTTGAGGTTTCATCAACAACTGTAAGCAATAGAAAGAAAATAAAGAAATGGCTCACAATGTCCTTAATAAAACGAACCTTCAGTGGTCAACCAGATAATGTTCTTAGACCTTTGCGTGAAATTATAAAATCAAATGGAAACAAAGAATTCCCACTGGATGAGATTATTAACAAGCTGAGGGGAACAAGTAAAACTATTGTATTTACGGATGATGATATTGAAAACTTGTTAGAACTTCAATATGGAAGAGCAGATACCTTGATGGTTTTGATGATGTTATATCCTTCTTTGGATTACAATAATAAGTTTCATATTGATCATATATATCCAAAGAGTAAATTTACAAGAACAGCTCTAGGGAAAAGAGATGTGCCAACTAATCAAATTGATGAATATATAAATCAAGTAAATGATTTAAGTAATCTTCAGATGCTTGCAGCCATTCCGAATATAGAAAAACAAGATAAAGATTTTTCTGACTGGTTTGAATCCAATTACCTAACTGATACAGATAAAATCCAATATAGAAAAATAAATTATCTGCCGGAGATGGATTATACTTACGGAAACTTCATTAAGTTTATGGAAGAGAGAAAAAAATTATTGAGGAAACAATTGGAAACAGAATTGCTTTAATGAAAGGGTGATAAATTGTGTATGAGAGTTTAATAAAGTACTTACCGTTGTTATCAAGTGATGGTATAGGTGACTGGGTAATTGATAAAGAAAATGATGGAACATCTGAGCATCCTATCCAAATGCCATATGTGAATTACTCAAAAATGGTGCATCAGTTTATTGACGATCTTTATTCATTTATTGATAAGCATCCAGAAATGAAATTGAATCATTATTCAGATATTCTTAATGAGAATGGAATCAAATGGGAATCAAAATCTATGACTGATGCATTAGTAGATGATTTGGATGGAAAATGTGTAATGGCATTACTTGTAGGAGCTGTAAGAGCAGAAAGATTTTGTGACGGTGCTTTATTATCTCTTTTTAAAGACGGAACTATTGCAAAATGGCTCAAAAGACTAAATGAACTTAATTAATGTGGAGAAATATTCTATGAATGAAAATGATAAAAAAGATGAATTGGAAAATATTCCACATAAGATTATAGCTGAAAGAAAGCCGCTTGTAATATTTAAAACTGACGCAGATATTTATGGTAGAAACATATCAGAGATGAGTAATTTCTTTGATGGATATGTTCAAAAAATGTCCCTTGCTATTCGTGAGTCAGATGGACTACAAGTAATAACGGATTTACCCTTTTCAGATTTAAATTTAATAGGCGAGGCAATAAATAAAGCAGATATTATTATAAACGGAAATGTTACATTGTTGCCGGATTTCGAGAGCTTGCCTTCAGATGTACGAAGTAAATTGAAAAAAGGAGTATACTCTGTTGGTGAATCAAAGCAAGTAGATGGAAACATGAGAGCAGTAATACTTGACGAGAATGGAGTTCGAGTAAAAGATATTACACTAAAAAAGGCACTTAATAGTCCTGCTAATATCGAAACTATGCGCAGTATAGGTAATCAGCTACAGATGAGGCAGATTTATGCCAAGTTGTCAGATATCGAAGAATTTCAGACATATCAAATTGAAAGAGATCGTGACAGAGATATTATTGTTCCATTTTTAGATGCTCGATCTCTTGTCCTTGAGGCAGCTACTAAAGAGTCTGAAACTGAAAGAGTACAAATGCTTAAAGAGGCTGATGGCAAAATTCGTTCAGCTTTGAATTCTGTTTATCGTGATATTGAAACAACATCAAAAAGCTTTGCTAAAAGAGTTAATATACCATTCTTAGGATTTGGAAAACAAATTAATACATATATGAGTTATATTTCTGATGACTTACAGATTGCAACCAAATATGTAGGAGTGAGGATGCAAATATTAGAGTATTTGGGGGAAAGCAAAACAGCCAAAACTATTTTACAGCAATTCAACCATACAATGCTTGATTTTATAGAAAAACCAATAACCAGAAAGGGATTATCTGCAGCAACTCTAATGCAGGACTATTTTCCGTATAACAATGAGAATGTTGATTGTTGGTATAAGTTTTCTAAAGAGATGAAACCAGCAATAGAATCAAGCATGAAGCAATTGGAACTTGAAACGAAGGATTATAACAATCAAGAGATATATGTAGTATCCGTGGAGGATGGAAATAATGAGTGAGAATCTAAAAAAATGTAAAGTATGTGGTAGAACAATCACTGATAAAAATAACGTAACTGGTTTGTGCCCTAAGCACCAAAAAGCTGCAAATACGGGAGCTGCTGCAGTTGGGCTAGCTGGTTTAGGATTTGCCATCAAAAAGTTTGGTCCTAAAATGGCCAAAGCAGCTTTGAAAATTATTAAAAAATAATTTTTGGAAAAGGAGGCCTCTTGTATGGTCGCACAAGTTAATCGTTCAATAATGCACCCTGTGCAAATCGTTCAAGGGGTTTCAAATGCACCCTATGCATACCGTTCATTGGTGCAATGGTTCGATTGTATCAATTTTGTAAGGGCAATAGAACCTGCGAGAGGCACAGGTGGAATCTTATAATAAACTTGTCCAGTCCATGGCAGGTGACTAATGAATATTCTGACGGATCAGCTGCCGGAAACCGTTCTGGTGGCTGGTCAGGAACATAAGATCAATACAGACTTCCGAGTGTCGATCCGTTTTGAGGAGATGATACAGGATAAAAACATCACGGAAGAACAGCGGTTTTTTGTGGAAGATATTCTGAATATCCCGGAGTTTGATGGAGACGAGAAAAAAGCCAGGCTGCTTGCGAAATACAATAGCGGCCTGGTTTTGTATTATCCAGAGATACCGGAGGACCTTGACGGAGCCATTTCACAAATGTTGTGGTTTTATCAGTGCGGGAAAACAGAAGAACAGAAGCAGTCCGGAAAAGGAAAGAAACAGGATCAGATTTATAGCTTTACTCATGATGCGGATTATATCTATGCTGCATTTATGGAACAGTACGGCATAGATCTGAACGCTGTCGAATTGCACTGGTGGAAGTTCTCGGCCATGTTCGCCGGATTAAAAGAAGACTGCTTAATATCGAAAGTGATGGGATACCGGGCAGCAGATACCGCAGGTATGGATAAGGAACAGAAAAAGTTCTATAAGAAGATGAAAGAAATATATAAGCTACCGGAGAATGTGTCCGAAGAAGACAGGATGTTGGAAGAAGAGGTTACGCAGGCCCTTTTGAGCGGTGGGGACCTAAGCAATATTTTATAAATAAAAACACTGTAACACAGAGGTTGCAGGGGAGCGGAACTCTACGCCCAGGAAGATAGAGACGTGAACATAGAAGACAGACGCAGGCAAAAAAGAAAGGAGAATATATGCCTGACGGAAGTATTGAAATCGAAGTTGAGTTAAATTCGGAAAAAGCCGAAAAAGAACTCAAACAACTATCGAGAACACTGGACACAGAGACGAAAAAAGCGGCGAAATCCGCAGAAACTGCGACCAAGCAGGCGGCAAAGTCCGCAGAAACCTCTGTAAAACAAGCAAGCAAAACAACAGAACAGGCGGCAAAAAAAGCCGGGAAGACAGCGGAAACAGCCGCAAAGCAAGCCGGAGAGAAAGCCTCGCAGAGCACGAAAAAGGCCGGAGAGGAACAGAAGCGGTCTTATAAGCAAACGGAGGCACAAGCGAAGAAAAGTGCGGAAAATGCAGAGAAATATTGGTCTGGTGCTGCCAGCAAGATAAAACCTGCGGTATCTACCGGAATGAAAGCAACCGGAGCCGCAGTTATTGCGGGCGGTGCGGCATCTTTGAAAGCAAGTATTTCGTTTGAAAGTGCTTTTGCTGGTGTAAAAAAGACAGTAAATGCCACGGATAAAGAACTGAATATCATGCGAAAAGACATTTTAAATATGTCGAAAGAGATGCCAACCTCTGCAAATGAGATCGCAGGGGTAGCAGAGGCAGCCGGACAGCTTGGCATTAAGACGAAGAATATCGCAGGATTCTCTAAAACCATGGTTATGCTTGGAGATTCTACGAACATGTCCGCAGATACGGCGGCAACCTCTCTGGCAAGGCTGGCAAACATCACACGGATGCCACAGACGCAGTTTGGACGGCTGGGATCTGTAATTGTAGATTTAGGAAATAATCTGGCCACAACAGAGCAAGAGATTACGGATATGGCTCTTAGACTTGCAGGAGCTGGACATCAGGTTGGAATGTCAGAAGCAGATATACTTTCCTTTGCTGGGGCGTTATCTTCTGTAGGGATCGAGGCAGAAGCTGGTGGAACGGCATTTTCTACCCTAATGTCGAAAATGAATCTTGCAACTACCAAGGGCGGTGACGAATTAAACGACTTTGCGAAAGTGTCTGGCATGACGGCGGATCAGTTCAAAAAGGCATTTAAAGAAGATGCAGCAGGAGCTATTATTTCCTTCATCCAAGGCTTGGATAAGGTAAATAAGAGTGGCGGCAGTGCAATAAAAGTCCTGGACGATATGGGGCTTTCCGATATCCGTATGAGGGATGCACTGTTAAGAGCAGCGGGAGCATCTGGGACATTTACAGAAGCCTTAAAGATCGGCAATAATGCGTGGAACGAAAATAAGGCCCTTACGAACGAAGCTGGGCAGCGGTACAAGACGCTAGAAAGTCGGATCAAAATACTTGGAAATAAGTTTACTGCGCTCGGAATTGCAGTGGGAGATGAACTCAAAGGACCGCTTGCGGATGGAGTGGCAGCGGCATCGGATGCGATCGGAGGACTGGCGGACCAGATAGAAGCGCACGGGCTTAAATCCATCATTCCGAAAGAGACGATTACCACGGTCAAAAATCTTGGCTCTGCGGCAAAGACAGTCGCAGGTGGCGGTCTGAAAGTATTGGGATCTGCGGCGAAGTTCCTAGGAGAGAACATGCAGACGGCACTTCCGTTAGCAACAAGTCTTTTGGTTGTGCTTAAAGGCTACAAAGCTGCACAGGCCGTTTCTGGAAGTGTAAGCGCACTGGGGACAGCATTAAAAGCACTCAATGCTCTGGAAAAAGCGAACGCAATCACTCTTGTGGCACAGCAGGGAGGACTTACAGCATTACAGACTGTGGTTGGAATTTTTACGGGGAAGATTACACTTGCTACAGCGGCAACGGGAGCCTTTAATGCTGCATGTACTGCCCTTGGTGGACCCATCGGCATGGTCGTACTGGCAGCAGGGGCCTTGACAGCAGGGATTGCAGCATATGCCTTGACTGTTCCACGGGCAGAGACAGAAGCCGATAAGTTTGGAAAGACTTGTGAAAGAGTGAAGAAAGCACAGGATGATATGGGAGCATCCATAAAGTCACTTCACAAAGAGAATGAAAAAACTGTGGAATCTACCAGAGCACAGGGAGTAGAAGCGGATAACCTGTTTAACCAGCTACAAAGGTTAATAAAGGTAGAAAATAAGAGCGCAGGGACAAAGGCAAGGATAAAAAGTGTTGTAAAAGAACTGAACGATCTCATGCCAGAACTTGGGCTAAAGTATGACGCAGAGAGAGATAAGTTAAATAAGTCCACAGAAGCAATAAAAAATAATATTGATGCTCTGAAAGAACAAGCAATGGCAAAGGCTTATCAGGCTGGAATGGAAAAATCAGCGAAAAAGGTTGCCGAGGCAGAAATAGAGCATGAAAAAGCAATCAATAATCAAACAGAAGCGTTGCGAAGGCGCGATAAAGCGCAAGAGAAGTTTAACAAACTGAAGGATAAATATGGTCTTGGGTCTGGGAATCTGGAACTTCAGAAGGCAGGAGCTGCTCTGGATAGATATAATCAAGCTTTAGATGATGCAGACGATGCTGTAGATAAAAGTAAAAAGAACATGGAGTCCGCATATGGTGAGTTGGGAACATGGACGGATAAATTTACCGCGCAAACAAACTTCAATGATTTCAAGGCGAACCTGGATAATCTTGCTAAAGAGGCAGGAATAAAAGCATCTAAAATACCGGAATCCATTGGGAAAGGGATTCAGGATGGTATCTATGCTAATCCGACGACCGGAAAAGAACTAAAACAGCTAATAAAGCTGGATGATCTGGTAAACAGCGAAGATCTTGCAAAGATGCAAGAAGCTGGAATGAAGATACCGGAGTATCTGTCACAGGGTATGGCAGACGGGTCTATTTCCTTTAAGGCAGCAGCACAACAGTTGAAAAATGGAATCAACTGGTCTGACATGATTGAAAAGGCAAAATCTGAGGGTGTGCAAGTTCCGAACAGTATTGCAGAGGGAATCCAGTCGGGTGAGTATGCGGTACCGACCTCGGTATCAGCAGTAAAGAATCTCGTGAATTTTGAGGATTTAAAGGCAAAGGCACAAAATGGTGGTATTCAGGTACCGGAATATTTGGCTAATGGAATTACTTCTGGAAGTATGAAGCCAGCAGAAGCAGCAAAAGCATTAGCAAATCTGATGGATTTCCAGGCAGCGGTTGATAAGGCAGGACTACAAGGGGCACAGATCCCTACAGAGTTGGCTACAAAGGTAGCGCAAGGAAAGACCAGCGTAGACAATGCAGTCACTCAAATGATGAGCGGTCAGGGATTATCAACAGACACCTTTGGTGTAAAGAACGTTATTGACGGCGTAGCAAAAAGCACAGGAGACTCTGCAAAGAAAATAGAAACAAATATGAAGGTGAAGCCTGTAGACAACAGTGGTGCGGCTTCATCTTCTTTTAAACCTTTTAAAACAGAATCGGCTAAGGCAGTCGGAGAAACAAAGAAAAATACCGATTCAATCAAGAAAAATTCAAAAATTCCAGCGACGAATAACTCAGGCGCGGGAAAAAAAACAGAGAGTTCTTTTACGAATGAACTTTCAAAGGGCGCAGGGAAGGCCAAGGCGGCAACTGCAAAAGTGAGTAGTTCTGCAGCAAGCGGATTTTCTGGCGGTGCCTCTAAGGCCAAGGCGGCAGGAGCGAAGCTAAGCAGCGCATATGTCTCTGGCATTTCTTCCAAGAACGGGCAGGCTACCGCAAAAGGAAAAGAGCTTTCAAGCAAAACTGCCAGCGGCGTGATTGCAAACAAAGGAAAGATCAAGACGGCGGCGCAGAGTGCTGTGAATGGAGCGAAGAAAGTAAGCACAGGTGGATTCAATAGTGTCGGAAAGAACATTTCCTCTGGAATCGCCTCCGGAATCAATGCGAACTCCGGCGTTGTTTCTTCTGCGGCACGGAAGGTAATTCAGCAGGCCAAGGCAGCGGCAGAAGCAGAGGCTGGCATCCATTCTCCATCTACTCTGTTTAAAAATGCAATCGGAAAATTCCTTACTCTTGGTATAGCATCCGGAATGACGGATAATGCCGGGAAAGCAGCAAAAGCAGCCATGAAGGTGATAAATGTAACAATAGGCGCTGCGAAGAAAGGCATCCCGTCACCAGGGAAGATGTTCAAAATCCTAAAAGGTGAAACGATCCCGAAAGGCATTGCAAAGGGTGTCAGAGAGGGGCAGAGTGAGCTTGTAGCAGAAATGCAAGGAGTCATTTCTACAGCACTGTCTGCGGCAAAGAATGCTACATATAAAGGCAATTACTCCGAGATCGGAAGTAATCTCTTGAGTGGTCTGAGCGACTCCCTAAGCATCGCAAAACAGCGGTCAAGCGAGACAGTGCAGCAGATCATTGACCAGGCATACAACAAGCAGGTAAAGGCAAGCGAAAAGGCCGAAGCAAAGCTGCAGAAAAGAATAGATAAGCTTGGCAACAAAAAGGAAAATAAGAAAAAGAAAGCCAAGCTTAAACAGGAGTTAAAGGATCTTAAAGCTGCGAATGCAAAGAAGGAGAAGCAGCTAAAAGAGGCCGGAGAAAAGGCCGCAAACGCCTATAATACCGCCTTTGAGAAAGAAGCGGACCGCCTGACCAAGATTGCCGAGGAGAAGATCCAGGAGCTTTCAGAGAAGTACCAGGAACAGTACAACGAGATCAAGAGCCTGCGGGACAATCTTACAAGCAAGCAACAGAGTTACGGCAGTCTTTATGATCTGGACCAGAACCTCTATGACATAGAAGACTACCAGAAACGCCTGAAAGCCTTGGAAAACAAAATTCCTGATTCCATGATGCAGCGTATCCTTGGCATGGATGTGGAAGAAGGGCGACAGTATATGGCCTGGTTCCAGTCCCTTACGGCGGCAGAGCAGAAAGCTTATACGGACAAGTGGAACAAACAGCAATCCATGGCAGAAAGCTTTTCAGAGTCCTTCTTTAAAGACGACTTTGAGAAGATTAATAAGGAATATCAAGCAGCAATAAAAAAAGAAACAGATAATCTGAATGCCGAGATGAAAAAGGCCGGGGCTAACGTTGCTAAAGGTTTGGCAGCTGGAATAACCGGAGAAACCCGGAATCTGAGCAAAGCCATGAAAAAGCTTTGCAAAGATATTGTAAAAGCCGCAAAAAAAGAACTGAAAATAAAATCCCCATCTCGTGTATTCGCCCAGATCGGAAAGTTTACGATCCAGGGAGCGGAAAAGGGGCAGGAGAAAGAGGCACCGAGACTGTATCGGCAGGTTGAAACTGTTGCGGATACCATGGCGGCACGTTTTGCAAAAGCAAAGCTAAATATACCGGAGTTGCAAAGTCGGATGCAGACAGCGGTATCAAAGCAGATGGGAAAGATCACAGCCAGTGTGCAGCCACAGGTTGTTTATGCCGGAGGAGGTACAACGACAATAGAGAAGACGGTATACACAGGGCCAGAAAAGATAGAAGTTGTAACAAACATAGAGGGCCGAGAGGCGGCAAGGACGCTGGCCCCATTTATGGATAGCCGATTGAACAGCATGGCAGATAGAAAAGCAAGAGGAGGCGTGTAATGGAAGATAGAGGAACATTAGGCGTATTAATTGGTGGCAAGCATACGCTTAGAGATTGGAATCTGGGGTGGTTGTCGATCACCCTTGGATTCCCGGAGGCAAAGACGTATGAGCAGGACATACCAGGAGCTGATGGCTCACTGGATCTCACTGAGGCAATGACTCCGGGAGATGTAAAATACAAGCAAAGATCCCTCACCATGGAGTTTGACCAGCTGGACAAAGATTACTTTGATTGGAACTCTAAAGTCTCCGAGATTGCAAATTATTTGGTAGGCCAGAAGTTTAAAATCTTCCTGGACAGTGATCCTGCGTTCTACTACATAGGACGCCTCAAACTGGATTCTGAGAAGTCGGAGAAGGCAGAGAGCAAGATCACACTGTCAGGCGAGGTTGACCCATATAAGTATGAAAAATATAGCAGTCTGGAAGACTGGACCTGGGACGACTTCAATTTTGAAACAGGGATTGTGAGAGAGTATAAGGATTTGAAGATAAACGGCAGCTATAAACTCTATATTCCTGGGCGCAGAAAGAAGATCGTGCCCGTGATCGAGTGCAGCGCAGCTATGCAGGTGACATACAACGAGAAGATATATAGCCTTCCTTTGGGAAGGAGCAAGGTATTTGACATATGGCTTAGTGAAGGAGATAACTATCTTGTTTTCACAGGCACTGGAACAGTGAGTGTAGATTACAGAGGAGGGAGCTTATAAATGTATAGAGTTCTATGTGATGGAAAGGTGCTGCACGATGTGCGGGACGAAGACTATATGCTACTGGGGCCAAAAGTGGCTTTAGAGCTTAACAAAACCGGGAACTTTGATTTTTCAATTCTCCCACGGCATCCGAATGTAGATGTTATCAATAAGCTGAAATCAAAAATTGAAGTCTATGAGGATTCAGAACTATTGTTTTCGGGCAGATCCTTAACGGATGAAATAGATTTTCAGAGGACCGGGCAAGTTTCCTGTGAGGGGGAGCTTGCTTTTTTGTTAGATTCCGTACAGCGGGCGCACACATACGGAAGCGAATCTTCGGAAGTGCATAAGGCAGATAACAATATAGATATTTTCAAAGCCCTTATTGCAGAACATAATTCACAGATGGGAGCAGAAAAGCAATTCACGATTGGGACCATAGATATTGATAGTGTCCCGATTACAAAATTATCTACGAATTATGAAATAACATGGGATTTTATAAATACAAATTTTATAGGGAAATATCCTGGATATTTGCGTGTGCGGCATGAAAACGGCATCCGCTATCTGGATTATGTGAAGCAGTATGGAAAAGTGAGCAATCAGGTGATCCGGTTCGGAGAAAATTTGCTGGACCTTAAAAAGTACACTAAGGCAGAAAACATAAAGACTGCAATCATTCCGGTTGGTGGAAATGGTGTTACAAACATTGCTTCTGCAAACGGCGGGAAAGATTATATCTATAACCAGGAGGCGGTTGATCTCTATGGATGGATCTACGAAAAGGTGGATTTTCCGGATGCCGTTGATCCGAAAGACTTGCTTGCAAAAGGGCAGGAGTATCTTAAAACCTGTGTGAATCTAGCAATCACAATAGAACTCACAGCGGTAGATTTACACATGATTGACGTGGATATAAATGCTATCAGGCTGGGAGATCTGGTTCCCTGCGTGTCACAGCAGCACGGATTGTTGAGCACTATGGGGGATGTCTCTACATATTACTTGGTCAGCAAGTATGAAATTGATCTGGAAAACCCGGCTAATAATAAGATTGTGCTGGGGCGGACGATCAGTAGCCTGACCGATAAGGTGGCAGGAACTTCCAATTTGACGAACATCGTGCAGGGAATGGCCGGGAGCGTGAACACCGCTGTAAACACAGCAAACAACGCCGCAAACACTGTGGAACAGATCCGGGTAGAGATGGATGCAGTAACAAACAAGTTGTGGCCTGTTGGCAGTATCTACATTTCCGTAAACAATGCGAATCCAGCGTCGTTTTTCGGCGGCAGCTGGGTACAATTCGCTACTGGAAAAACAATCGTGGGAGTAGATACCGGGCAAGGAGAGTTTAATGCCGTGGAGAAATCAGGTGGGCATAAGGAATTGCAAAGCCATGCACATGGGATGAATAATCATGTGCATAGCCTAAATAACCATACACATACTGTTCCGAATCATGTTCATACGATGCAGGGGGCTGGAAATCATTATCATTATCTCGGAATTAACAAAGATGCTGTACAAAAAGGAACGTCTTACAATAAGCCGAACAATTTTGAAAGCGGCAGTACATCATATAAGTCAAACACAACAGGCAATCACGCACATACAATGAACTCTTCCGGGACATGTACCACGGGAGGAAATAGTGGAAACACAGGCGGAAACAGCGGGAATACAACTTCCGCAGGCGGTGGTAATGCAGGAAACTTACAACCATATATAACTGTCTATATGTGGAAAAGGACAGGGTGATAAGAAAGGAGAATTATGTTAAGTTTACAAGAATGTTTAGAAAATATTAAAAATGCTGTACTTGGCAGGGATGTTCGGCAGAGCATCCATGACGGGATCAAAGGCATTAATGACGAAAGCAAGGCTGATATGGAGGCGAAGCAAGCAGTCATAGACACATATACAGCAAAACAGGATGCACTTGACGAAAAATATGACCGTCTATTAGACGAAATGTCACAGGCGAATCCTTCTCTTGCGGAGGTGGTCGACGCTCGACAAAATGAGGCCGGGACTGTATTTACGAATTTAAGAGAGAGACTAAATGATGCAGACCAGAAGCAGACAAATAGTAGTGCCGAGTTGTCTACAGAGATAAATAATACAAGAGCTGATCTGGATATGAGAATTGAAGCAAATCAGGCTTTAATTTCACAAAATCAGACTAGAATTTCTACCATGGATACTAACCTGACAAATTTAAGAAATGACGTAAACAGTTACAAAACAACAACAAATAACAGGCTGACAAACTTAGAAAATGATAGTGGATGGAAAGGTTTAGCTGTAAATATGCTGGCTTTCACAGAATATAGCAGTGGTTCAGGGCTTGTAATTCGTAATGTTGGGAAAATTGTAAATATTGTGGGAACTCTTACGACAAAAAGTTTGGTGGGAAATAAAACCGTGATAGATAATGGAGAAGAAGCAGTGCTTCTACTTCAGGGCATGGAACTTCCAGAAAATTATAGACCTAAAATCGGAGTTGTTACTATTCACCAAGGCAGCGGGAAAGCAATTTTTATGACCCAAGTTAGCCCGGATGGAACAATTAAAATCGGTAGATATAGAGAAGGAAACACATATCCTTCGACCCTGCCGAACAATGTATGGTTACCAATCAACATTATGTATATAGCAAAATAAGAAAGGAGATAAGATGTTAGAAACTAAAAGATCAATCACGCTCACCGGAGAAATCAAAGTCAAGGATTCCGATCGCACCGTAGTCTATCTGAACGCCACAGTCGCAGAAAACGGAGACGGGGACAACATAAACCAGAACATTCAGGATTCAAAACTCTACGAAGCAAACAAAGACAGCGTGCGGCGGGAAATCGCAGAGTTTACACAGCAGTTCTACGAAGCGCAGGACGCCAGGGCAACAGAGACACCAGAACAGCAGTAAGGCCGCAGGGCCTTTTGCAGACATAAGGAGAGCGAAGTGTTACAACAAATTTTAGCAGCGTGCGGAGCAATTAGTATAATCGGCGGGGCCGGGGCGGTGATCTACAAGGTCATTCACCCGGCCTTTAAATTTAAGAACCGGGTGGAAAAGTTGGAGGATCACTCGGAAAAGGATTACAAAAGGATCGTGGCGATAGAGGAGATGCAGCGGCAGCAATCAAAGAGCCTGGCTGCATTGCTAAACCACCAGATCACAGGAAATGGTATCGAAAACATGAAAAAGATAAGAGATGAACTATTAGAAAGTATCATCGACCAATAAGAAAGGAAGGTATGAATATGAGAGATTGGAAGAAGTGGGGCAGAGCCGCAGGAATCAGGGCTGTTAAGACGATGGCACAGACTGCAGTAGCAACGATAGGAACCACGGCTGTAATGTCCTCTGTGGACTGGAAAATGGTATTGTCCACGGCGGTATTGGCCGGGATTGTATCTGTACTTACATCCGTAGCAGGGTTACCGGAGGAGGGCGAGTAATCGTCCTCTTTTTTTTCAGGAAGGAGAAAAAATATGGCATTAAAATTTAAAAAGAAGTTTGCCCATAAAAGCAACTACGGCGGCAAAAGAAGCACAAAGGATATAGATTATATCGTTGTGCATTATACCGGAAACTCTAAAGATACGGCCTTGAATAACTGTAAATACTTCCAGGGAGCATCCAAGGGAGCGTCCGCACACTACTTTGTAGACGGCGGGAAATACGTCTATAAGTCCGTGGCAGTAAACCGGGTGGCCTGGGCAGTCGGCGGCTGTTATTCCACCGTGGGAGCTGCGGGAAACTACTATAAGAAGTGCACGAATGCAAACAGCTTATCTGTAGAGATGTGCAACGTTACTAGGAAAGTGCCAGCAAATGTTAGGGACCAGACAATCGAACTGGTAAAATTCCTAATGCAGAAATATGGCGTTCCAGCATCCCACGTGATCCGGCACTGGGACGTAAACGGGAAGAATTGCCCTATGCCATGGATCGGAGCAGACAACAATGGTTGGAAAACTTTTAAAAATGCTATCGGAGGGCAAAGTGTAAAATACACAACCGTAAAAAAGACATCCTCTAAAAATGCAATACGGTGGATGCAGGGAAAACTAAATTCACTAGCATCTGGTGCAGACATTGCGGTAGACGGAGAATGGGGACCAGCAACACAGAAAAAGTTGGAAAGATACTGGAAGCAGCTCGGATGGAAGAAAGGCAGCTATGCCGGGAAAAAGACCTGCACGGCTCTTTACAAAAATAGAAAGAAATAGAATGGGCATCTGGAATCCTCCGGTATGCTTATTTTTTTAACTACCTTACATGCAAATAATAATCAAGGAAAGGAATTATAAAATGTTAGTTGAAGTAAAAAGAATTGACAAACAGGAAAAAACAGTAGTTAGTAGTTTGGACGTTGCAAATACTTTTGGAAAAAGGCATGACAATGTATTAAAAGATATTCGAGAACTTGGTTGTAGTGAAGAGTTCCGACTCCTAAATTTTGAGGAGTCAAAATATCTAAACGAACAGAAGCATAAGCAGCCGATGTACTATTTGACACGAGATGGGTTCACTCTTTTGGTTATGGGTTACACCGGCGAAACAGCAATGAAATTTAAAGAGGCGTATATAAAACAGTTCAATGCAATGGAACGTACTTTACAAGGGAAACTAATCGAAAGGGAAAAAGGTATTGCGGTTCGGCAATCTCTCACAAAGGCATTACAGCAGTCTACAGAAAATGAGAGGATGCATGGTCATGCCTATTCCACATATACGAATTGTATTTACAAAGTACTATTCGGGATGAACGCAAGACAACTCCGTGAAAAGTATGGAATAGATAAAAAGGAGAATCTTAGGGATTACTTATTAGAGGAGGACTTGAGAGCTGTGCAGTCTATGGAGTGTTTAGTGAGCGGATTGGTTGACTGCGGCTGGGGATATGACCAGATCAAAGAGTTTATACAGCAGAATAATAGTGCAAAGATTGCAGCTTAATAGTTTCAGGGCCGGGAGAAATCCCGGTCTTTTTTGTGCTCTGAAATGATGTATAATAAGCAGAAGAAAAGCCTCGGAGCAATCCGGGGCTTTTTTTAGTGGCAGAATTAGCATGACTATAGCATTATCATATATTTTAAATCCCAATATGGGTCTGCCGTTTACTTTATTATAACTATTTTATTCTAATCTTTCAATAAATTTTCAACCGTTTTTTTGAAACTCTCGTTTTCTTTGATGTAGTCAGGAACTATTTCCAGACCGCCATCCTCAATGCAATTTGCAACAGCATCCCAGGAGTAAGCTATTACTTGTTTTCCATCTTTAAATAAACAGGAGGAAAAAGCGTAATAGGTATAGTTTGCACATACTAGAAAACCATGGACTTCCTGCGCTTCTTTGAGTACGTCAAGAACATCTTTTTGTCTCTCTATGCTCATGGCTGTCCTGAAATCAAATTTCATAGCAGATTCTGCAAGGTCCCAGAAAACAATTTTGGCCTTATTATCTTCTTCACGCTTGTCTTTACTACTAAAATGCTTGTCATAAATATGATTAAAATTATTGGCCTGAATTAGTTGCTCTTTAGTGAGACCACTATCTTTAATTTGTCGAGCAATAGACTTTTCCATGATTTCTATTTCCGAATTTAAATCTACAAATTTCATATTAATCCTCCTCAATTCTGACCGGAAATACTTCCACCCCATAAATATTGACCATCGCTCCAAAATTCGTTTATTTTATAATCGACTTCTGAATCAATGTTACGGTATTTTTCATATGAGTCAAGTATCTGTACTCGCTCCTTATGTTTAATTGCACGGCCATTCTTTTCTCTAATGATCCTAGTTTCTTCTTGAATGTTAAGTTCCATCAGGTTTGCTACCATACCGAATTTATTTCCTCTACTAGTGAGACCCCTCCATTCATCAATAAACCATTTTGATGAATCCATATCACAAAACTTTTGTTTTGCAAAAGAAAAATCATATTTTTCACAAAATTCGATTCCTTTGTTTCTGATGTCATTTGCCCAAGCAACCTGTTTTTCGGTTCCTTTGAGTTCTGCCATTTTCATTTTTGCTTCCCTCCATGCTTTCTTCAATGCGGAGGAAATCGTTTCTTTAAATCTTTTTACCAGCTCCCATGCTCTTTTCATGATTTTTGATAAGTTATATTTTTTCATCTTCGTTTCCTCCTTATTAACTCGTTTCCTTTACTGTAATTATAGTATAAACCAAAAACGGTCTAAAGTCAACAGGAGAATTAAACTTTTTTCAGTTTATTTTTTCGTTTCTACATATTTGATAATGTTACCAGGCTGCATATCTAGCAATTCACAAATCTTATCTAACGTTTTAATTCCAACTGGCTCACCGTTTCTGATTTTCGTCATTGCGGACTGGCCTATAATGTTTTCTTTTAAAATCCTCGTACTATTATATCCTGCCTCTTTCAAAGATTCGATTACATCAATTTTATATACAATCATCTTTTTCCCTCCTTTTATATAAGTATATAGTACACAATAAAAATGGTCAACAAAAATAAACTGAAAAAAGTTTAAAAAAGAATTGACAATAAACCAAAAATGGTTTATACTATAATTACAGTAAAGGAAACGAGTTAATAAGGAGGAAACGAAGATGAAAAAATATAACTTATCAAAAATCATGAAAAGAGCATGGGAGCTGGTAAAAAGATTTAAAGAAACGATTTCCTCCGCATTGAAGAAAGCATGGAGGGAAGCGAAAATGAAAATAACAAAACTCAAAGGCAGCGAAAAACAGATTGCCTGGGCAAAAGAACTTATCGAAAAAATGAGCACAGAATTTACATCTTACTTAAACATGGTACCGAAAGAACAAAAAGAAAAAGCGGAAGAAATTTTAAACAAAATCGTTGAAATCACAAAGGAATCCTATGCAGGTGATGTGATTGAGCTTTTAAGCAAAAATAACAAAGCCTCTGACGAGTATTACAGATCTTTTTACACACAAATGAGAATTAGCGGAAATGCTCTTTGCATGAGATTAAAGAAGGAAGTTTTTGGAAGATAGCAATTAATGAAGGGAGAAGATAACATGACAATAGAATTATATAAAAATTATGGTGTTTTATCCGCAGAAAAAAGAACGATTTATACATACGGAAACAAATCTGAACAGGCAGATTTTAGCGAAAAAATAGAAGTAAAAATACCGGATGGATGGGAAGTCGAAAAAAACGAAACTGACATAGTCATTACTGCGCCATGGGGTTGGGTATACACCCCGAACGAGCTATTGTATGATAACGACGGAGCACCTTGTTTTCTCGGAACGGACAAGGATGGAAGATTTTTTAACATTGAGCTCGGAGAAGAAAGAGGCGATAAAAATGGAAATTAATCATTATACGATAAACACGCAACATAATAGAGTATCAGGTACGGAAGATGTGCGAAATGAAACAATCGAATACCTAACAAACTTGATCAGAAACACTAATGAGGGAGATCCTATCGAGTTGCTAGACGGAGCAACGATGGAATTGACAACTGAGCAAGGCGGTTATGTCGCGACAATTAAAGTCGGTGGTGATGTTGTATTAGCCACCGCAGGTGCTTGTAACAAACTACAAGCGAAAAAAATATGGAAGACGATGCTGAAAATTGCTGAACCGGCCCTTCCTGACAAAGTAGAGCCATTCCCGGTTCAGCCACCTTTTATCCTAGATCTTCTTTTCCCTGGCGCATTACTGCACCAAGATATTTTATCATGGACAGGCGATTTCACAAGATGCCTTGGACACTTATTGTTAGGCGAAAAACAAAAATAAAACGGAGGTAATAAATATGAATAATATAATAGAAAAAGCACAGGCAATGGACCAGTTTGGCAACAACCTTCCCGATGTAGAGCAGGGGGGGCAAATAGAGCTTGGTGAGATCTGGGACGGCACAGGAGACGTGCCGCAGGAGTCTTGGAGCATCCAGATCACGGACAGTGATTGGATCAATTACTGCTTTGAGATCGTAGAGAAAAACAGTGATCCACTCAAGACTGTAATCAGGATCACGGACATAGAACTGATATAATGTATAGGCCCGGCAGGTAGCCGGGCATGGCGTAAAAGCATGGGATATAATAGCTGTAAGACCCTATAAGAAGCGGGTAGTTTGTCGTAAATTTGTCGGCAGTGTCTTACAGACCGCATAAAACCGTGGTTCCGTGTTTCATAAACAATAACAAGAGTTGTATTGAAATATATCAGAGTTTTCAACATCGCTGACAGGGATCAGATAAACAATAACAAGAGTTGTATTGAAATTTGTGACCCCTCCATCCCCTATTACAATGCCTTGGAGATAAACAATAACAAGAGTTGTATTGAAATGAGGTTATAGACGATAAAACAGTCGTCTATATTACGATAAACAATAACAAGAGTTGTCCTAAAAGCATTAGTGAAGTTCAATAAAACAATATTCTGCTTAAAATTAACAATCTTTCTTTATCCCAAAGATCCGGTTCCCCGGATCTTTATTACATAGTTACAAGGATACCTGATTTTTGACAGAGATCTTTTTTTGACCAGTTACAGCCACGATGATCACCAGTTGCGGAATAGGATCCCGTTAAGGTATAATGATATATATGACCAGCGGATATAGATGCAATACAAAAGAGGGATTTGAATGTTAAACCAACGACAAATTGAAATTTTATTAGAATTCTGCAATCACTCCGATGAGTTCCTGACTGCGTCTCATTTTGCAAAGAAACTGGACGTGAGTCTCAGGACCGTTCAGGGGGACATGAAAGTGATCCGAAAGGAACTTGCGGATGAGACATGTGCGGAATTGGTTTCCAAGGCTTCCAAGGGAAGCTGTATCCAAGTGAAAAACTATGATGAGTTTTCCGCATTCGTGAATTCTCTGTACCAGCAGTACACAACAGTATCTCTTAATTATCCTACAAGCCGGATCAGCAAGATACTGCTTTTGCTTCTGAACAGACACAGGGCTGTATCTGTTATGGAATTGGAAGACAAGCTTTATATTTCGAGATCCACACTGCAGAATGATTTAAAGAAAGTAGAGGAAGTCCTTGAAAAGTTCCAGCTGGAACTATTAAAAAGCAGCAATAAAGTCATGATTGACGGATATGAGATCAATAAGAGACGATGCCTGGCGGAACAGGATCTCTATCTGGCCCATATCAAAAACGAACAGGGCATGGTATATATTGATGAGAGACAGCTTGCAAAGATTAAAAATATACTGACTGATATTTTTGTAAACTATAAGTATCACATTATGGACACGGACTTCAACAATGCGATCCTGTTTTTAAATATCATGATCTGCCGGATGGGTGAAGGATTTTACATACAGCCGGGCGAACTGGATATTTCGGAACAGCTGGGCAATGAATACGAGATAGCCAAAGCAGTCTTCGGGAAGATCAGCCGGAGATTCTTCATAAAAGTACCGGATGAGGAGATACGGTATTTTTCTCTATACTTGAAGGGACAGGGAAATAACAGAGATTCCGATACGATTACTCAGGAGATGGATAATTTTATTTCTGAAGCTTTTGAAGAAATCCGGCGGAACTTTGGGGTAGATTTTACGGACAACATAAATCTGCGGATCACATTGGCGCTGCACTGTATGTCATTGAGTATCCGAATCAAATATGATATGCAGGTCAAAAATGATATGCTCAACTATATCCGGGAGACTTTCCCGCTTGGTTATGATATTGGGGCTTATTTTGCATTTCTGCTTCATCAGCAGTATGGAAAGAGGGTGTCAGAAGATGAAGTGGCGCTTCTGGCCGTCCATTTTTACAGCAGCCTTCTGGAATTGAACAGCCGCCAGGGGAATAAACGGATTCTCGTGATCTCCGCTTTGAAAAACAGTATGACGCTTTTGATGAAACAGACCCTGCTGAAATGGTTCTCGGAGTATGTCTCTGTTATAGACTTCGTCAATCCTATGGATGTGACGGAAGACATGCTGGACGAATATGATATCTTTCTGACCACAGAAAAAGAAGAATTTTTTGAGAAGGGGCTGGCAATGTATGTGGATACATTCCCCAATCAGCATGATTATATGAATATTAAGCTGAATATTGATGGATTTAAGGATATAGAAGATGTGGCAGATATTTTTCATCCGGAGCTGTTTTCCAGTGTGAAGTCTTCGAATAAGGAAGAAGTGCTCAGTATGCTCTGCGAAAAATCCACTGCTTATTTCCAGGTAGAAAATCTTCATTCCCAGGTTTTACAGAGGGAAGAAATCGGCAGTACCTTTTTCAGCAAGCAGATCGCAGTGCCTCATCCGATGTATGCGGTTTCATCCGATACGTTTGTGGCAGTATGCGTATCGAAAGAACCTATCATTTGGGATGAAGAGAAAAATGAGGTTCACTTGGTGATGCTGATGCACATCGGAAAAAATAATCCGCAGGCATTTCAGCTTTGGGATTATTTCTCCAAAATGTTTGCCGATAAGTCTCTGGTGGAACGTCTGGTAGAAGATCCGTCTTATCCTAATTTTATCCGGCTGGTAAAAGGGGCTTTGGAGACAGGCATCAACAGCACGGAGACAATTTAAGATCGTTTAATAAAATCAGGGCAGAAATTCATTTTTGGGATTTCTGCTCTGATTTTATGTTATAGAGAGAAGGCCGGGCAGTTTTAAATTAACCCAATTTCACGTTTTTCCATTGCAACTGATTGGACTTTTTTGTCGGATAAAATGGATTTAGAATAGAATTAAGCTCAAGGAGGAGAAAAATGAACAGGAGAAGCAATAAGATTCTGAAGGATCTGATCCTCGGTATTCATGCAGACGTTTCCGGATTAGAGGAGAAATATCATATACAGGAGAGAACGATACGGGCAGATATAAAAGAGCTGAATAAAGATCTGGAAGCATATGAGCTGCCGGTCATTGCCTCGGATCTTGACGGAAAGCTGTGGATTGACACAGATAAAAAAGTTGATATCCGGGCCTATGAGAAATTTATATCCGAGTACGACTTTTATACTTATTACCTTTCAAAAAAGGAACGTTCCACCATTCTGGCAATGATTCTTCTGAATGCTAGCGGATATGTGACGGTGGACCAGCTGAAAGAAAAGATCGGCGTCAGCCGCAATACCCTGCTTCAAGATCTTCAGGAATTGAAAATCTGGTTTAAAGAAAATGGAATGACGCTGGTATCCCAGGTAAGGAGGGGATATATTATTGAGGCATCGGAGCTGGATGTACGGAAAGGTATCTTAAAGCTTTTAGAAGTAAACGGCGACGACAATTATTACAAGAACGGATATGATCTGAGTGTTTTTTGGAATCTTCTGTTAAAAGAGGCAGACAGCCTGGAAATTTACGAGAAGATGAAAAACTGTATTCTGGAAGAAGAGGAAGAGACACAGATATTTTTTGCCGACTATTCTTTTTTTGAGGCTGTGACAGAGCTTACGATTGTAGCCAACCGGATCGTACGAAAGCATTTTCTTCCGGGGTATTTCACCAACGAATGGAATTATTTAAAAGAAGGCTCCAAGTACACGTTCAGCAAAGGACTGTTCGGGAAAATTTCTGACATGTTTCAGATGGATGTGCGTGAGGTCGAAATCCTTTACTATACAGAATGCCTGAACGGAAAAAGTTATTTGAAAGATGATGCACAGAAAACAAATGCTCTGGAATTAAGAGTCATGATAGCGGAAACGATTTATCAGATTTCCAGCTGTTTTGGAATTGACTTTTATCTGGACTTTACTCTCTATGACCTGCTGGTGGCCCATATGAGGTCCGCGGTGCACCGTCTGAAAAACAGCGAAGTTTTGGTGAATCCGCTGAAGGATACTTTAATGCAGGATTATCCTGAGATTTTTGAGAGTGTGAAGCAGCATCTCGGCTCACTGGAGGATTATGTGGGCCAGAAGTTTTCAGAAGACGAAATGTCCTTTATGGTACTGTATTTTGCCTCTGTGATGGAAAAAGAAAAGGCAGAGACAGAAAAGAGCAGGAAAGTAAAAGTGGCTCTTGTATGTGCAACCGGAAGAGGGACTGCACAATTTATGATGGCGAAACTGAAGACGCTGGATGATATGATCGAGATCGTAAGTATCTCTTCTTTCCATAATATGAGGGAGATCGAGAAAAACGGAACCCAGATGATCATATCAACGATCCCGCTGGATGATGTGAACATCCCTTATGTGGAAGTCCGGTCTCCTATGCTCGAGAAGGACGATATCCTGGATATTCAGAGAAAGGTCCTGGAAATACGGGAGGGAGACGGTGGAGAAGGTAAAGAACGGGAGCCGGAAATCACAAGTCCTCCTGATGTCAATATTCAGGGTGCGTTCTATGATCTGCTGAATGAGCAGAGGATTCAGGTGGGATACGAGGCAAAAGATTGGGAAGACGCGGTCCGTCAGTCGGGGAATCTGCTGCATTCCACAGGCGCAGTGGAGCCTGGATACGTAGATGAAATGGTTATGAATATCAAAAGAAACGGTCCTTATATTGTCGTCTGTCCGGAAACGGCGCTGCCGCACGCAAGCGCGGAACAGGGCGTCATTGAGGAGGCGGCATCGATCCTGAGATTAAAAGAACCGATTGATTTTCACAGCGGAAATAATGATCCGGTGCGGTATGTGATCGGGATGAGCATTCAGAGTGCAAAAAGTATCAACAGCGCAATCTATGACCTGATGATGATTTTCGGGAATGAACAGATCCGCAGAATATTAGATTCTCTGCCGGATGCAGAAGCCGTTTTAAATACGATCAAACGATTAAATTCAAAATATAATGAGGAGAAAGACAATGAAAATGATAACCAGTAACACAGACAAACATTACCTTGCAGTTTCTTTGTCAGGTTCAGATGATAAAGAAGTTTTGGGGAAAATGGCTGAGGCCATGTTTCAGGAGGGATATGTAACGGAAGGATTTCATGATGCCATCATCCAACGGGAGGAGAATTTTCCGACCGGACTTCCAACCGGAGAGATCAATGTGGCCATCCCGCATACAGATCCCGAATATGTAAAAAAGCCGGCCATCTGTCTGGGCGTCCTCGATCAGCCGGTAGAATTTTGCGTCATGGGAATGGAGGGTGAGAAAACCAGCGTATCTCTTTTGTTTATGCTGGCGATCAAGAAAAAAGAAGACCAGCTGGGGCTGCTCCAAAAACTTATCGAGGCGTGCCAGGATCAGGAGGTTTTAAAAGTTTTAAGAACAGGCAGTGTGGATAAGATCGATGAAGTCCTGGGTGACTTAATAGATTAGCACATAAAAACGAACTTATTAATATTTTTTATATAAAGGAGAATATATCATGAAAAAAATCTTAATCGCATGTGGATCAGGAGTCGCTACATCAACGGTTGCAAACCAGAAAATTTCAGCTTACCTGGATGAGCACGGATTTGCGGGGAAATACAAGATCGAACAGTGCCAGGTTTCCGAAGTCGTTGAGAAATCCGGAAATGTTGATTTCTGTGTTTCTACTACTTTAGTAAGCGGTGATGTCAAATGTCCGGTGCTGGCAGGACTTCCCCTGCTGACCGGGGTAGGGCTGGACAAACTGTACGCTTCCATTTTGGAAGAGATGCAAAAGTAAAAACAGGCAGATAAAAGGAGGATTATTATGCAGGCAATTATTGATGTATTCAGCTATATTAACTCACTCGGCGCCAGTGTCATGATGCCGATCATTTTAACGATCATAGGTGTGGTTTTAGGTGCCAAATTTGGCAAGGCCCTTCGTGGAGGCCTGACGGTAGGTATCGGGTTTATCGGATTGAATCTGGTTACAGGACTGATGGGCGAAAACCTGGCTCCCGCGGTACAGCAGATGGCTCAGAGATTTGGATTGGCCCTCTCCACCGTGGATATCGGCTGGCCGGCAGCATCAGCGATCGCTTTTGGTACGACAATCGGGCTGATCATTATTCCGATCGGTCTGATCGTTAATATTGTCATGCTGCTGACCAACACGACACAGACCCTGGACGTGGATATATGGAACTACTGGCATTTTGCCTTTACCGGTTCTCTGATCTATGTTCTGACAGGAAATTTTGCTTATGGAATTATCGCAGCGATTTTAAATATGGTGATCATCATGGTAATCGGTGACTACACGGCGCCGAAAGTAGAGGAAACCCTGGGCATGCCGGGAGTGTCCCTTCCTCATGGGTTTACAGCGGCATTTGTGCCGATTGCTATCGTCGTAGACAAGATCATCGACGTTATTCCGGGAGTGAAAAATATTAACATCGATATTGAAAAGCTTCAGAAACGTTTTGGTGTATTCGGAGAACCGATGCTGGTTGGAACTGTTTTGGGAATCATCATTGCAGCTTTGGCAGGAAATAATGTACAGACGGTACTGCAGATTGGTGTCACCCTCGGTGCTGTCATGGTATTGATCCCCAAAATGGCAGCATTGTTAATGGAAGGCCTCATGCCGATTTCTGATGCGGCCCAGGAATTTGTATCTTCTAAGTTTGCGAACAGAGGAAAAATTTACATCGGACTGGATTCAGCCGTAGGTGTTGGGCATCCGGTATGTTTAACAGTATCCCTGATCCTGGTTCCATTGGCAGTCTTTTTGGCAGTGATCCTTCCTGGAAATACTGTGCTTCCGATGACTGACTTATCTGTACTGCCATATATGTTTGTTCTGATCGTGCCGCTGGTAGGAGGAAACGGCTTCCGGGCACTGATCACAGGAATCGTCTGCCTGGTTGGAGGACTTTATATTTCTACCAATCTGGCACCATCTATCACCGCGGTTGCAAAATCCGTAAACTTTGCAATCCCTAAGGGAGCCGCTACGATTTCTTCTATCTGTGACGGGGCAAACCCATTGTCATGGGTACTTGTAAAGGCACATTCTGTGGGAGCAGTCGGACTCATCATTGCGGTAGCAGTTGCAGTTGGATTAGCTCTGATGAACAGAAAACGCATTATCAAAGAAGCAAAAGAATTACATGCTGAGGCATAAAGAAAGGTAAAAAATGATGAAGCGCTATGTATATCAACCATCACATTTTTCTATACAAATGACGGCACCCGGGATTTTTACTGCGGCCATCGGAGTGTTCTGCCTTTATCAGTTTTTGGCCGCAGGACATCATCTGCTGTATTTACTGGTTTTTGGACTGTGTCTCTATAATGTCTTTAATGTATTTGTGTCACTCAGCAATCCGTCTGAAGTCCGCATTGACAGCGGGAAGACCGTAGTGTTCTGTGCTTACGGGAGGAGACATACATATGAGATCAGTCAGATCAGCAAGTACAGCATGAGGCCGCTGGCAGGAGGAACAAAAATGTATATGACCTTTGACGGCGGCGGGATCATGAGGGGAAGATACTGGGTAAGAATTTCCGAATTTTCTGATGAAAAGGAGCTGGAAGAATTCTTTTATGATCTGGATGCACAGATCAACCCGGACTCTCTGGTCTCAAAAGCAAGAACCCAGGGACGGGAACGGTTAAAAAAAACGGGAGGATGTAAATGTTAGTTTCATTAAAAGAATTACTTGACCAGGCAAAAATAGAAAAGAAAGCAGTCGGCGCATTTAACGGAACCACACTGGAAGCAATCCGGGGGATTATTCAGGCGGCAGAGGAGCTGGAATGCCCGGTGATCCTGCAGCATGCCCAGAGTCATGACGAATTGATCGATCTTGACGAGATCGGACCAATCCTTAAATATTATGCAAAACGGGCCAAAGTGCCGGTTGCGCTTCATCTGGATCACGGAAGCAGCTTTGAACGCTGTGTCCAGGCACTTCATCTCGGATTTACTTCCGTCATGTATGATGCTTCTGCAAAAAGTTTTGAAGACAATGTAAAAGAAACAGCAGAGATCGTTAAAATTGCCCATGCAGTCGGCGCCGGCGTGGAAGCTGAATTAGGGCATATCTTTACTTCCCAGGTTGTTCAGGGAGAAGGAGCCGGATCTGACGGCAAAGATGATTATGATGATTTAGATTCCATTTATACAGATCCTGAGGTTGCAGGGGAATTTGTGGGGAAGACTGGAGTCGACTGCCTGGCTGTGGCATTCGGAACGACCCATGGGGTGTATCTGACCGAACCTAAGCTGGATCTTCCCCGGGTTGCAAAAATCCGTGATGCGGCCGGAGTGCCTCTTGTAATGCACGGAGGCTCCGGTGTGTCAGATGAAGATTACAAGGTGGCCATCGAAAATGGTATCTGTAAGGTAAACTATTATACTTACATGAATACGGCCGGGGGAAGGGCTTCAAAAGAATACTGGGAAGATGAAGCAAAACCGCTGTTTTATGATTCCATGTCCCTGGCAGCCACAGAGGCAGTCAAAGAGGATGTAAAAAAAGCGCTGAAAGTATTCCAGAAGAAATGATTTGGAGGGAAAGAAAGAATGGCAGTATATAAAGATACGATCAAAGTACAGTCACATGGCAAAACACCTACCTATATTGATGTGACTCCGGAAGTAAAAAGGGTGATTAAAGAAAGCGGGATTAAAAGCGGACTCTGTGCGGTCATTTCTCCACATACGACCTGTTCTGTGTTTTTTGAGGAATTTGTCCACGACTACAATGAGAATGGGGATGAGTTTTTACAGGAAGACTTAAACAATGCTTTAGCAAAGATCATTCCGGATCATGTGAGCGCGGATCAATACCATTATCCGGGAGAAGAACACTATAAAGAAGTGGAAACCTGGCCGGATTTGGATTTCTGGCTTCCGGGAGGAGACAGAACCGCATTATTCAACGGAGATGCACATTTGAGATCTACGATTCTCGGGTCCAGCGAGATCTTTGATGTGGAGGACGGCAAATTAGGAGTCGGTGTTACAGGATATGTTTATTTTGTAGACTTTGACCGCACGCGTCCCCGGGAAAGAAAATGTAAAATAGTTGTCATTGGAGAGTAAGGAGGAGAACATGGGAAATATGCAGTCACCGTTTTTGATTGTAAATCCAAAGTCATATTTATACGGAAACGAGAGTCTTAAATTGGCGAAGGCCGCAGATCAGGCGGCTAAAGATACCGGACTGCCGATTATCTTTACTTGTCCATATGCAGATGTGAGAATGATCCGTGAGAATACGGAAAACATCATTGTATGCGTACAGTCTATGGACCCGCTCACACCAGGACGGGGAATGGGGCATGTTCTTCCGGAATCTTTAAAGGAAGCAGGAGCGGATGCAGTTTTTCTGAACCATGCCGAAAATCCTAAGACGCTGTCTGACCTATATGCATGTATCCGGCGCGCAGCCGAGCTTGACATGACTTCTATCGTATGTGCGGACTCCATTACGGAAGCAAAAGCCGTGGCGTGTATGAACCCGGATGTTGTCCTGGCGGAACCGACGGATCTGATCGGAACCGGTCAGGTAGCAGACGATGCTTATACAATGGAAGCAATCGATCAGGTACGAAAAGTAAATCCTGATGTGCTGGTGGTGGTTGCCTCCGGAGTCAGCACGGCAGAGGACTGTTACAATATGATTCGGCTTGGAGCCGACGGCACGGGAGGAACGTCAGGGATTTTAAATGCGCCTTCACCGGCTGTCAGGATCAGGGAGATGGCAGAAGCGATCGTGAGAGCAGTGAAAGCTTCTGATTAGATGAAATAAATTTTAGGAATACCCATAATTTCTGCGGGCAGAAATTATGGGTTTTTTGTGCAAAGGAAAGAATAAATAATGAGAAAATAGAAAAATATAGTATGAGTTATTTACTACTATTTCCGTCGCGCTTTTGAAATGCGCTCCTCCAAAAGTGATAAATAACTTTCGAAAAGTGGCACCTTTTTTGGCAGAAACCCTTCTCTAACAGACATTACGTCCATTTTCCACATGATTGGAGTGAGGCATTCTAAGAGCCGAACGGAAATCATGTGGAAAATGTCATGATAGATTCTACAGGAGGAATGCCTGATGGAACGAGGATTCAGGACCGGAATATTAATACAATACCATTTACACGAAGAAATCCGGTTTTAGCAGATGTATTCCACCGATTAGGATATATGGAGCGTCAGGGAAGCGGACTGAATAAAATAACGAGTGCTTATAAAAGTGCGATAAACTTTCGAGAAGGATTGGAACCAAAATTTTTTTCTGACAGGGTGGAGTTTACTGTTACACTGCAAAACCTGAACTATAAAAGTGAAGCTAAAAGTGAAGCTAAAAGTGAAGCTAAAAGTGAAGCTAAAATTTTGGAATTGACAGATTTAGAGCGAAAGTTATGCAAATATCTTCAAAAAAATCCAGAGATTACCCAGATGGAAATAAAAGAAAAATTTGGATTATCCAGAAGCAAGGTGCAGAGGATAACCAAAAAATTAATAGATAAAGGATTTATTGTTCGTGAAGGGTCACGGCGAAAAGGAAAGTGGAAAGTCTTTTAAACGAAAAGGGACACGATCAGTCTTATGACAATCGTGCCCCTTTTTGTTAATCACTGTTTATTCGTTGATAATCGTCACCAGCTCTGCTGCCTTTCTACTTACATTTTCTATGGACTGAATGCTAAGTCCGATAACATTCACTTCGTTATGGTTCTGTTCATACGCTTCTCCAAAGGTAGAAATAAAAGCCTTTCTTAAATCAGATCCGTAATTTACTTTCAACAAGTTAAACTCTCTTGCCTTCTGAATCGTTTCAAACGGAATCCCGGAACCGCCATGCATTACGAGCGGTACGGGGGAAACCTTTGAGATCTCATCTAATAACGGAAGATCTACTTTTGGAGTCAGATCCAGACCGTGAACGTTTCCCACGGAAACCGCAAGCAGATCGCAGCCGGTTCTTTCCACAAAGTCAGCGACCATTTCCGGATCTGTTTTGCTGTCCGCTTCATTTACAATATCCTCTTCTTTTCCCTGCAGCGCACCAAGCTCTGCCTCTACCGGAACACCATAAAAGTGGCAGTATTCTACTGCGCGTTTCACTTCTTTAATATTTTCTTCAAACGGAAGATGGGAGGCATCGATCATAATAGAAGTAAAGCCTGCATCCACACATGCCTTTACGTGTTCATAAGACTTTCCGTGATCCAGATGAAGACCAATCGGCACATCACTGTCTTTCAGTGCATCTTTTGCCAGATAAGTGATCGTGTCCGGACTTGAGAGCCGCAGATTATTGGAAGATATTTGGATATATCCCGGAAGTCCTGCCTGATTTAATCCTTTGGCGATGGCATAAGTCATTTCCAGGTTGGTTGTATTGAACGCAGGCAGAATATAATGGTTGTCTTTTGCATATTTCATCAGGTCAAAGCCGTTTACAATTTTCATTTTCATATAGCGGCATATACAAAAAGCCGCTTCCTCCTATCTAATCTGAAATTTTCATTTTTACCGTTCACCAGTACGTACTAAGCTTGATTCGATTATAACAATGAAAATACCTTGAATAATTTAATTTATTGCGCAAAGTATCCCGCAAAATAAGTGCAGAATGAAAGGAGGATCTGCGTAATAAATTGCGCAGTCAATCATGCAAAATGCTGTCAGGTACTGCGGTATTGATTGTGCAAACATTTGTGAAAAACAGCAGAGTCGGCATGATATACTTCAATTACATCGAAGGCCAGATGAAAAGGAGGTAAGGGAATGAAGGTCATTGCAGTATCCCACGGAAGCTATTCAAAAGGGCTGGTGGAGAGTACCCAAATGCTTGTCGGAGAACAGGAAAACCTGGTGGCGTATGGACTGTTTCCGGAACAGACGGTGGCAACACTGACAGAAAAACTGGAAGCGGAAATTCAAAATACGAAAGAAGGGGAAGAAATACTCTTCGTATCGGATCTGTTCCACGGAAGCCCGTTTAATGCGATAGTTTCTTTGATGGAACACCATGACATTTACCATGTAACAGGAATTAATCTTCCGTTAATGGTAGAAGTGATGATGGGACGTTATGCTGGGAAAAGCGCAGAAGAGATTTGCGCAGGGCTTCTTGAAGCAGCGCCGGGAACAGTAAAAGATGTAAGAAAGCTATTTGAGGAGGTAGACGAGGAATGAAAAATGTTGTATTAGCCAGAGTCGATGACCGGCTGATCCATGGGGAAGTTGTCTCAGTGTGGACTCCGAGCTTAAATGTCAACAGGATCATCGTAGTCGATGATGAAGTTGCGGCAGATAAGTTCAACAAACGAGTGATCAAGGCACTTGCTCCAAATGGTGTAAAAGTAAATGTATACGGAACAGAAAAGGGAGCAGAGGTTCTTAAGAAAGACCCGAAAGAAGCGGGAGAGAGAGTCATGATCCTCACGAAAACTCCTATCACTTATGACCGTATGACAGATTTAGGACTCGAACTGACCGATGTGAATCTGGGAGGAATGGGACTTAGAGGAGAGAGGACACCATTTATTAAAAATGTAGCCTGTGATCCGGATGAAATTGCTTCGATTAAAAATTTGATGGCGAAGAATGTTCATGTTTATTATCAGCTGGTACCGGAACAGCAGGTGATTGAAGTTACTGGATACTTGGATAAATAGAAGGAGGAAGTATATATGGAAAAGATGACCATCATACAGGCAGCCTTATGCGGGGTTGTTTACTGGCTGGCAGTTGGAAACCTGCCGTTTGTAGGCCTTTGGTCTTTACAGAGACCGCTGGTCTGCGGTATGATTACCGGTTTGATTCTGGGTCATCCGGTACAGGGAGCCGTGATCGGAGCAACCATCAACTTAGTTTACCTTGGGTTTATGTCTGCAGGAGGAAGTATGCCGGCTGATATGGGACTGGCAGGAGTCCTGGGAACAGCCTATGCGATTGTCGGCGGATTGGACACCGATACCGCTCTGGCACTGGCAGTTCCGATCGGTATTCTCGGAACGATCGTCTGGGCAGGACGTATGACCTTTGACTGCTTCTTTGTACATATTGCAGATAAGTATATAGAAAAAGAACAGTATAACAAAATCTGGCGGGCAAATGTCTTATTTCCACAGATTATGTGCTTTCTTATGACGGCAATCCCGTGTGCTCTTGCTGCATATTTTGGTTCTAACTATATCCAGGGAATCCTGAATATGTTAAGCGGAAAAGTGCTGACCGTCTTCCAAATCATAGGTGGTTTAATGCCTGCACTCGGAATTGCAATCACACTGCAGTACATCTTTAAAGGAGAATCCAAAGTATTTTTGTTTGTAGGATTTTTATTGGCTGTGTATTCAAAACTTCCGCTGCTGACACTGGGTATTATCGCACTGCTTGTGGCAGTTGTGTACGTTCAGGTTACTTCCGCTATGGAGCCGGCGAAGGCAGCAGTCATTGACGATGAAGATGATGAGGAGGACGATTAAGATGGAAAATAAAAAGAAAAGTTTGATCCCAAAGGCCGCCTTGATCAAAGCCTGGTTCATTTGGGAGACATTTCCCCAGACGTGTTATAACTACGAAAGAATGATGGGGCAGGTTGTTGCCCATATGTTCTCAGCGATTATTAATTTCTTATATAAAGATAACCCGGCAAAGCGAAAAGAGGTCATGAAACGGGAAATTGAATTCTTCAATGTACATATTGAATTCGGCGCATGTATCCTCGGTATGGCGGTTGCCCTGGAAGAACAGAAGGCCATGGGTGAAGAAATACCCGACGAGTTTATTACGAACTTAAAGACTTCTTTGATGGGACCTTTAGCCGGTATGGGTGATACGATCTGGCAGGGCGTTGTGATTCCGATCCTCTTAGCTGTGTGTATTGACTTAACCCGTTCCGGAAGCGGAAATATATGGGGAGCCATTATTTACGCGGTTGTCATCATTGCAGCGGCATATGGCCTCAGCTACTGGAACTTTATGTTCGGATATAAAGCCGGAAGTGAAGCGATCATGGACTTCCTTGAAAAGGGAATTCTTAATAAGCTGATCAAAGGTGCTTCTATCATGGGCTGCATGGTAATGGGCGGTCTTGTTGTAAATTATGTAAAAGCAAGCTGCGGACTGAAAGTGGTAAGTTCTACATCAACTTATGACATTCAGACAAGCTTCTTAGACGCGATCTGTCCAAGTATCCTTCCGCTTGCAGTGACCATGCTTGTTTACTATCTGATGAACAAGAGAAGATGGTCTTCCCTGAAAATCATCGGGCTGATCGTTGTGATCGGTGTGGTAGGCGGAGTGACAGGAATCCTGGCATATTAAGTTCAGAAAGAGTGAGATAGATGAAAGCAATCGTATTAAATCAACCAAAAAATTTTGCTGTCAAAGAGATTGAATTACCAGAGTTAAAAGAAGACGAGGTGCTGATCCGGATCAAAGATTCCGGAATCTGCACCAACGATGTACGGGACTTCAACGGAGACTGCAGTTACAGCTACCCGAGGATCGGCGGTCATGAGTACTGCGGAGTAATCGAGGAACTGGGAAGCGGAGTCAATGAAAAACGTTACTCCAAAGGGCAGAAAGTGGTCCAGTATATCATTGATGACTGTAAGGAATGTTTTTTCTGCAAGCACGGAGAAGAAAATATCTGTGAAGAACATCCAAAGAGTAAGATTTTTACGAATCCTGACGGGCTGTCAGGATATGGGGGATTTGCGGAATTCGTTGTGGCAAAGGCGGAAGATCTGTTTGTATATCCGGACAGTACAACTTTTGAAAAAATGGCATTTACCGAGCCACTGGCATGTGTGGTCAACAGTATCAACCGTACGAATATTCAGTTTGGAGACGATGTGGCGGTCATCGGAGGCGGTACCATGGGGATGCTTCACGTCATGCTTGCCAGATTAAAGGGAGCCAGAGTGATTTTAAGTGAGCCTCTTAGGGAGCGAAGAGACAGGGCGCTGAAACTCGGATGTGACGATGTGATCGATCCGACGAAGGAAGATGCCGTAAAGAGAGTAAAAGAATTAACCGGCGGCAGAGGTGCGCAGGTGGTATTCAATACGACAGCGATCCCGGCCATTGCGGCACAGGCTGTGGAAATGACTTCCCCCGGAGGAATGAGCGTCATGTTCAGCTCCATGCATCCCAATGATCCGGTGCCGATAGATATGGGGGCTGTTCATTCTTACCAGAAAACGGTGACAGGCGCTGTCAGCCCAACGATTACATCTTTTCATCAGGCAGTGCAGCTGATCGGAAAGGGGCTGATTGATCCAACCGTGCTCACAGAACAGATTTTTGATTACAGAGATTTTGACAAAGCCATTGCGGCGGCAATGAAGCCGGATACTTATAAAGTAATCCTCAGATTTGGAGAATAGCGAATGGAACAGTATATTGGAATTGATATAGGGACTTCTTCTGCAAAACTGACCTTGATTAATGACGCAGGAGAGATCAGAAAAGAAAGCAGCAGAGAGTATGAAATTTCACAGCCAAAACCGGGATGGAAGGAAATTGATCCGGAAAGCTGGATGGATGCGGTGGAAGAAGCCATGGCGGAACTTCTTTCAGGAGAAGATCCGGAGCACATCGGAGCCATTGGTGTCACGGGACAGATGCATACCGCAGTATTTCTGGGATGGGACGGAGTGCCTATACGTCCGGCATTGATGTGGAATGACACAAGGACCATGGATCTTGTAAAGGAAACAAAAGAAAAGATCTCTAAGGTCCCGGAAGTTTCCTATATCTCCAATATCATTTCCACCGGAAGTCCGGCGATCAATCTGCTGTGGCTGAAGAAAAATGAACCGGAACAATTTCGGAAGATGAAAACATTTTTGATTGGACCGGACTATATCGTTTTTCGGCTGACGGGGCAGTGCCAGACTGACTACTGCGAGGCATCCACTTCTTCTTTGTTTGATTTAAAGACTGGAACGTGGTCTTCAAAGATCCGGGAAATCTTAGGGTTTCCGGAGGAGATTTATCCAAAGGTAAAAGGAAGCCAGGAGACGGCGGGATATGTGGCCGAAGTATGGAGGCGGAAGTTCGGTTTCAAAAACCTGGTGAAGGTTATCGTGGGTACCGGGGATAACCCGGCGGCAGCCATATCCACAGGGTGTTTTTCAAACAGGTATCCGGTTCTTTCCCTCGGTACATCCGGTGTTCTCATGTTTCCAAAAGAAAAAATAGATTTCGGGACAAAAGGAAAGAATATTATGTTTTCTGCAGACGGAAAGAACATCATGACGCTGGTACAGGGTGTGGTACAGTCAACGGGAAGCAGCTTTGGCTGGTGGGTCAGACAGATCTTAAAGACAGATGATTTTTCTGCCGAAACCAGCGAAGTGGACATGGAAAGTCTCGGGGAAAACAATCTGATCTTTTATCCCCATCTTGCAGGTGACAAGACGATCTACAGAGATCCAGCACTGAGGGGAGCTTTGATCGGTATCGGAACTGAAACTACAAGACAGGATATCACGGCTGCGGTCATGGAAGGGATCTGTTTCGGTGTGAGACAACTTACAGAAGTCATGCACATTGGGAAGACAGCGCTTCAAAGTCTTAAAGTGACCGGTGGAGGTTCTAAAAATGAAGTATGGATGCAGATCCTTGCGGATGTGCTGAATACGAAAGTAGAACAGCTGGAAAGCGGGGCAGGAGCGGGATACGGCATTGCGCTCATGGCAGCATCAGTTTCAGGGCGGGATGTAACACTGGAGCAGATGGTTGGCAGAACCGTCCGCACAAAAAAATGTTTTAATCCAAGAAGATATCATGCAGAGCTTTATGAAATAAAATACCAAAAGTATAAAAAAGTTTATAAAGCGCTGACAGATGTGTTTGATGATCAGAAAGGGTGAATTGGAAATGAAGACATGTGATATCTGTGATGCACCTTTGGGAATGTTTAAGAAATTTCGATATGCGGAAGGATACATCTGCAAAGCGTGCTATGAGAAGGCCAGCAATCATTTTACAGAGACGATTGCAAAGAAAAGTTATGGTGAGATCAGAAAATTGTGTGAAAGGCAGGGCGGGCTCACAGAAGATTTTGAGATTACAGGGCGGATAGGGAATTATATTTTGTTTGATGAGAAAAACAGGAAGATCTGCCTTCTCAACAACCGGATCAACCAAAAACAGGTTTCAGAGCCGGAATTTTATCCGCTGGATAAGATCAGCGAGTGCCGGATCGATTACAGACCTTTCATGCCTTTGGGAGAACTGGAAGATAAAATTAAGTCAAAAGAAGCAGGCACGATTCACTCTCTGAAAGTTCTGATCAAACTGGAGGACGGCCAGGAAAAACAAATTCCTTTGATATCAAACCCTGTCAGGATAAAAAGCTTTGCTATGAAACAGTCCTTTTCATTTGCAAAACGGATTGCGGAAGAAATCGAAAGGCTGAAAGGTGAATCTGTCCAGGCATGATCAGGGAGGAAAAAGATGAAGCAGTTTGATTTTAAAGTGCAGTCGCCTGTTGGAATCCATGCGCGTCCGGCTGTGCTTCTGGTAGAAAAAGCGCGGACGTACCAGAGTAAAATAATTCTGGAAAAGGGAACTCAGAGAGCGAACGCCAAAAATATGATTTCTCTTTTGACACTGAGAGCTCGTCAGCATGAAATCGTAACGTTTATGATTGAAGGACCGGATGAAGACAGGGCGGCAGAGGAATTGAAAGAGTTTTGTATCCATAATCTTTAATAATACAGCATCTTTATCAACGGAACCGGCAGCGTTGATAAGGGTGCTGTTTTGTATACATAAATATAAAAGTGTATATTAAAGAAATAAGTAGAATTTATTGTAAATAAATGGTAAAATTAAGCTGCGGAGTAAATCGAAAGTGCTTACAGGAGGAGACAAAATGGCAAAAAATGATGGAGGATTTAATGTAACTGTTGAATATAAAGAATGGATAAAAAATGTTAAAAAAAGAATAAAGCAGAGTCAAATAAAAGCCTCTGTTAAAGTGAACCATGAACTGATGGATTTATATAGGGATTTAGGAAGAGACATTGTAAAAAAACAGGAAAATACAAAATGGGGTGATGGATTTTTGGTAGCTATGAGTAAAGATTTGAAAAGAGCATTTCCAGGTATGAATGGTTTTTCTGTGCAGAATTTAAAAAGTATCCGTTATTGGTACAAATTTTACAGTGGTTTAAAAATTGGCTTACAACCTGTAAGCCAATTAAATGAAGCAGAAAGAATGATAAAAAGTATTCCATGGGGACATAATCAACGGATTATGTATAAATGTAAAAGTATTAATGAAGCATTGTTTTATGTCCAAAAAACAATGGATAATAACTGGAGCAGAAATTTGCTGGAACATCAAATTGATAGTCATTTATATGAACGTCAGGGGAAAGCAATATCAAACTTTCAGACAAAATTACCAGACCCACAATCTGACTTAGCTTTACAAACTTTAAAGGATCCATACAATTTTGACTTTTTGACTATACGAGAGGAATACGATGAGAAGGAATTAGAAGATGCTTTAATAAATCAAATCACCCAGTTTTTGTTAGAACTAGGAACTGGTTTTGCTTTTCTATCACGTTAAACTTCATTGCTATGTGGTTTTAGAATTAAAGACAGAAAAATTTAAGCCTGAGTTTGCAGGGAAACTAAATTTTTATGTGACAGCGGTAAACAAAAATATGAAAGAGAAACAGGATAACCAGACAATAGGAATTTTGATTTGTAAAGATAAGGATAATGTAGTAGCAGAATATGCGTTAGATGATATTTTACAGCCTATTGGGATAGCACAGTATGAATTCACTAAAATTTTGAAGGGAGAATTCAAGAATAATCTGCCAACGATTGAAGAAATCGAACAAGAGCTTGCAAAATGATAATCTGCGTACTGGGAGCCGGGCTGTCTATACCTGAAAACCCACTAAATACTTGATAACAGTTGATCAAAGTGGTATATTTAATCTTAGTATGGAATCATATCAGTTGGGAAAATTCCCTTGCTAAGGAGGAAAAGGATGGACAACCTCGCAAAAGAGATTGAAGAGTTAAAGAGAGAACGAAATGCGGTCTTATTGGCCCATTATTATGTAGATGACGCTGTACAGGAGATTGCAGACTATGTTGGGGATTCGTATTACCTCGCAAAGGTAGCGCTTAAGGAGTCGAAAGATGTGATCTGTTTTGCCGGTGTAAGCTTTATGGGAGAAAGCGCGAAGATCCTGAATCCCGACAGAACTGTGATCATGCCGGACCAGCTGGCGGACTGCCCGATGGCCCATATGGTGGATTTGGACAAGATACAGAAGGTAAGGGATGAATATGATGATCTGGCAGTGGTCTGTTATATTAATTCCACAGCAGAGATCAAATCCTATTCCGATGTCTGTGTGACATCATCCAATGCTATGAAGATTGTAAAATCTCTTCCACAGAAGAATATATTCTTTATTCCGGATGAGAATCTTGGCAGATATATCGGATCAAAACTTCCTGAGAAGAACTTTATTTACAACGACGGATTCTGTCATGTACATACAAGTATTACTGCAGACAACGTAAAAAAAGCCAAAGAAGCGCATCCGGACGCAGAGATCCTTGTGCATCCGGAGTGTACGATGGATGTGGTGGAACTGGCCGACTATGTGGGAAGCACATCAGGGATCATAGATTATGCCACTGCATCCGATGCGGATAAGTTTATTATCTGTACAGAGATGGGTGTTTTATATGAACTGAAACAGAAGAATCCGAACAAGACGTTTTATTCTGTGGGGCACAGACAGTTCTGTCCGAACATGAAGAGGATCACTCTTGAAAATGTCAGAGATACACTGAGAGACATGAAAAACCAGGTGGAACTGGATGAGACACTGCGTCTTGACGCAAAGAAAGCGTTGGATGAGATGCTGCGAATCGCACAGTAGATATTAACAGCCTCTTATCCGGGGGAAAGGATTAATTTTAATTATGAGATCAGCAGATGTAATTGTGGTTGGAACCGGGGCAGCCGGATTGTTTCACGCCTTGTTTCTTCCAAGAGATTACAGAGTCATTATGATTACCAAGACAGAAGTAGAGGAGAGTGATTCCTTCCTGGCTCAGGGAGGAATTTCTGCACTGCGCAATGAAGAAGATTACGACCGCTACTTTGAAGATACCATGAAGGCCGGCCATTATGAGAACGACAAAGCGGCTGTAGACAAGATGATCACCCGTTCCAGGGAAATTATCGATGACCTTATCGGATTCGGTGTTCAGTTTGATCAGAGAGATGGAGAGACAGAATATACCCGGGAAGGGGGACACTCCATTTTCCGGATTCTTCATCACGATGATGTGACAGGGAAAGAAATCACCGGCAAGCTCTATGAGGAAGTGAAACGGAGGGATAACATTGAGATCCTGACCCATTCTACAATGATCGATCTGATCGAGGAAAAAGGAGCCTGCCGGGGAGTTGTCTATGTGACACCCAAAGGAGATGTGGACTGTATTTATGCAGGGAAGACTGTACTCGCAACGGGAGGCATGGGAGGTCTGTTTAAACACTCCACCAATTACAGGCATCTCACCGCAGACGGATTGGCTATCTGCCTTCGCCATAACGTGGAGATACAGAATATCAATTACATACAGATACATCCGACGACTTTTTATTCGGACAAGCCGGGAAGGAGTTTTTTGATTTCAGAGTCTGTCAGAGGAGAAGGAGCCTATTTATTCAATAAAGACGGGGAACGGTTTGTAGATGAACTGCTGCCCAGGGATATTGTGACAGCAGCTATACGTGAACAGATGGAGAAAGACGGAACCGATTATGTGCGGCTGTCTGTGACTCATCTGGACGGGGATCGGATCAGAAAAAGATTTCCTAATATTTATAAGCAGTGTCTGGAAGAGGGATATGACATGACGAAGGAATGGATTCCGGTGACTCCCGCACAGCATTATTTTATGGGAGGGATTAAGGTAGATTTAAGCAGTCGTACTTCCATGGAGGATTTATACGCAGTGGGAGAGGCCAGCTGCAACGGAGTACATGGAAAGAACCGGCTGGCCAGCAATTCTCTTCTGGAATCTCTTGTTTTTGCCCTGGAGTCTGCAGAAGATATTGCAAAGTCGCCGAAAAAACCTTCAGAGTGTCAGGTTGATTTAGCACAGTATCATGACATTTCCGGTATACAGGAGGAAAACAAACACCTTGTACTGGAAGAGATCAAAAGAAAGGATGGGGATTTCTATGATAAATGGTGTAACAATGGCGGTAAACATTGATGAGTATCTGCTGAACGCATTAAAAGAGGACATCACCGGAGAGGACGTCAGCACCAACGCTGTCATGCCAAAACCGAGACAGGGACAGGTCGAACTGATCTGTAAAGAAGACGGGATTGTCGCGGGTTTGGAAGTGTTCCACCGTGTGTTTACCCTGCTGGATGAAAATGTAACCTTTGAGACAGAGCTGAGCGACGGAGACGAAATCAAAGCCGGACAGCTTATGGGAGTTCTCAGGGGAGATATCCGTGTCCTGCTGTCAGGGGAGAGGACGGCCCTTAACTACCTTCAGAGAATGAGCGGGATCGCAACATTTACCAATTCCCTTGTAAAAGAATTAGAAGGTTCCTCCACGCAGCTTCTGGATACGAGAAAGACAACACCGAATATGCGTCCGTTTGAGAAATATGCGGTAACAGTCGGAGGCGGCAAGAATCACCGCTACAACCTTTCCGACGGGGTGATGCTGAAAGACAATCATATCGGTGCTGCCGGAGGAGTCCGGGAGGCAGTCTATGCGGCAAGAGCCTATGCTCCGTTTGTGCGGAAGATTGAGGTGGAGACCGAAAATCTTGCCATGGTAAATGACGCTCTGGAGGCAGGTGCGGATATTATTATGCTGGATAATATGTCAGATGAAATGATGAAAGAGGCGGTTGAAATTATCGGAAGCCGTGCTCTCACGGAGTGTTCCGGCAACGTGACGAAGGAACGGTTAAAAAAGATCAGGGAGATCGGAGTGGATTTCGTATCTTCCGGGGCTTTGACCCATTCGGCTCCAATCCTGGATATTTCACTGAAAAACCTGAAACCGACAGAATAACAGAAAAGTGATATGGGAAGGCCAGAAAATACAGGATATTTTCTGGCCTTTTTCAGCGCCTTTTACTGATAGTGGAAGGGATGTCTTTAAGTGAGCGTTGACAGAAATCATAGGAAAGTCTAAAATAATAATAAATAATATATATCAATAAATAATAATAAAAGGAGTTCCTATGCTTTCCAAGACTGCATCAAAAATAATGAGAGTGCTGATTCATCAGGATGATGAATTTATCACCTATGAAAGAATTGCAGGGATGCTGGAGATTTCCGAGCGGAGTGTACACAATTATATGAAAGAGGCAGCTGAATTCTGTGAAGAAAATGGATATCGGCTTGTCCGCCGGAGGGGAAAGGGGGTCTGTCTTCAGGCAGGACTGCACAGAAAAGAATTGGAACACTTATTTCCGAAAGACCAGATCCCCTGTGAAACAAGAAAATACCGGATGTGCTATATTATCAGGACTCTGATTGAAAATGGGGAGCCTTACACCGGATCTTTGTTTGCCGAGGAGCTGTTTGTTTCCAAATCCACGATCTGTACAGATATCGAGAAGGCAAATAAGATGTTAGAGCCGGACAGGGTATGCATTCGGCGGATCGTTGGAAAAGGAATTATTATACAGGGCCGGGAATTTGACCTGAGAAAAGTTCTGGTGTGCCAAAACCAGAAAGTATATCTGGAAGAAGTTCCAAAGTCAGCCGCAGTGCCGGATTACAGAATCGATCCGGTGACATATGCAAGATTTTTATCTCAGTACAGAAAGAGCACAGCTGATAAGGTGATTGCCTGTATTCAGCAGCTGGAGAGACAGATCGGCACGCAGTTTAATGATTATACATTTTGTATGCTGGCTGAATATACGAGCAGTCAGATGAACCGGCTGAGAGGAGGGCATTGTCTGGAGGAGTCTATGATCAGCAGACTGACACTGGTAGAGGAGATCGCCGACTGGACAGATATATTCACGGGACTTCTGAACAGGCAATTCAGGATGAACATTGATCCGAGGGAGGGATTGTATTTGTATCTTCTGCTTCTTGGAGCGGAAGTACAGAACAGCAGCCGCATAGTAAACAAAAAATTTCTGATCGAAAAGGAGATCGATATCGAGGACGCTGCCCAGAACATGATTCAGTATATTTCTTCCATCGTGGGCAGAGATTTCAGGGAAGATCCTCTGCTGAAGACGAGTACAGCCCTATTTCTGAACAGTTCTTTCATAAGAGTTAAGTTTGGGTTTGAGATTAAAAATCCTTTTTTGGATGAGATAAAGAGGACATACTCAGCCATATTTTCAGCTTGTTTTACGGCAAGCAAAGAGTATGAAAGCCTTGTGGGCGCATTTCCGACAGAAGATGAGATCTCCTATATGGCAATTCTTTTTGGCGGCGCTATGGTTCAGAATAAGAGGGACATTAATACAGTTGTTATCGGCAGCGGCGGTGTGGGGATCGCTCAGATCATTGCCAGAAAGATCGAACATAAGATTATGGACATCAATGTCACATCGGTACTCCCCGCAAATGCAGGAGTCATGATCGATGAGAGCCAGTATGACCTTGTGATCACCACGGTCCCCTCACTGAAGATTAAACACCCTTATGTGGTTTATACGACTCCGCTTGTGGGAGAACAGGATGTCTTCAGGATCAAGAAAGTTTGTCATGAGATGAAAGAAAAGAAGAAGAATCTGGAAAAACGGTGGACTATTAAAAACTTGATGGAGGACGAACTGATCTTTCTGGAGTCAGGGACAATGACGAAAAAGGCTCTGTTACATAAGGTGTGCAGAAAGCTGAAGGACGGGGGCTATGTAAAGGATGGATTTTATGAGGATGTACTGAGGAGAGAAGAGATCAGCGCATCTGTGCTCGGAGGAGGCGTTGCAGTTCCCCATGGCATGGCAAATCTCGTTGAAAAGCCGGCTGTGGCAATTATAAAGACGGACCACAAAGTTGAGTGGGATGAGGGAAGCGTGGATGTAATATTTTTGCTGGCGCTGAATTTTGAAGATATTCAGTCCACCAGAGCCTTTTTTGAAACATTTTATGAAATGACTATGGAAAAGAATGCGGCAAAACTCATAAGGAAAGCAGGCAGCAAAGAAGAGATCAAAAATATTATCATGATGAATTCGGATTAAGAAGGTGTCTTTTGGGCACTTTCTTTTTTTATTTCATTAGGAAAGTTCTGCGGCCTTCCCTATGAAATAAAAAATGCTCCGCGGGCTGTACACAGATGTGTGAGGAAATTATTTGACTGCTATGTCATAAACTGCAGTTGTTTACCTGCAATTTTTGGTTTTGAATCGGTGCAGTGCTGCGTTTTTGCAGATATACAACTGCAAAAAGAGAACGAAAGAGACATTGAATAATAAGATAAATAAATATAAAATAATAATAAACAAAGACAAATAATAAAAAGGAAAGGAAAGCGATGAAAAAAGCAGCGGAAAAAGAACTCATGGTTTCTGCATCTGTTTCCTGCATGGATCTGTGTCATTTGGCAGATGCCATAGAGGAAGCCGAGGGATCGGGAATCTCGTTTTTTCACTATGATATGGTGGATGGAAGGTTTAATGATTGTTTCATATTATCGGAAACACTCTTAAAACAGATGAGAGGCATAACCAGCCTCCCAATAGAAGCCCATCTGGCCGCTTTTGAGCCGGAGCGCTATATCGGCATGTATGCCGATGCGGGAGCGGATTACATAGCGGTACACTATGAGGCGATGAAAGATCCTCTCAGGGTGTTTGAACAGATCAGGGAAGCGGGTGCCCGGCCGGTATTGGCATATAAATCCACGACACCTCCGGGGGAGGATTTCATCACACTGGCAGGTGAGGCGGCCTGGATCTTAAAACTCACAGTCAACCCCGGATTTTCAGGACAAAAGATGCAGGAGGGGGCGCTCGGCCACATCAGGCAGATGAGGGCGATGCTGAACAGCGCAGGACTGAAGACGAAGATTCAGGCAGACGGAAACATCAATCAGGATACAATTCCGAGGGCGGTGGAAGCCGGAGCGGACATCCTGACCGGGGGAACATCGGGATTGTTTCTTGACGGAAAGACAGTAAAACAGTGCTGTGAAGACATGCTAAAAGCAGCAGAAGAAGCAAAAGGAGCAAAGAACCATGGAATTAATGAATGAAGGGCTGGTCGTATTTGACCTGGAAGCGGCATCACCGGAAGAAACAGTCTCTAAGATTGCCGGAGTAATGGAAGAACAGGGTCGTTTGAATGACAGGGCGGCATATGTGGCGGATGTGATAAAGAGAGAGGAGGGAGCACCGACAAGCATAGGATTTCTGATCGCCACGCCCCATGCCAAATCAGTTCATGTAAAGGAACCGTCGCTGGCATTTGCAAGGCTGAAAGACCCGGTGCAGTGGGCGGATGAAAAAGTGCAGATGGTCTTTCAGATCGCAGTTCCGGACCCGGGACAGGGAGATAAGCATCTGGAGATTCTGGCGAAACTGTCAAGAAAGATTATTCATGACGACTTCAGAGAGCAGCTCATGAACGCAGCCAATGAAAAAGAAGTGTTGGAACTGATACAATAAGGAGGAGAGAGAAGATGAACGAACTTGCAGGTATTTTCAAAGATACAAGAAAACATCTGATGAACGGAGTGTCCCATATGATCCCGTTTGTAGTGACCGGAGGTATTTTAATGGCAGTTGCCGTCATGGCATACGGACAGGGAGGTGTTCCGCCGGAGGGGACCTGGATGGCAACTTTATGGAACTTTGGTTCTACCGCGCTGAATTTGATGGTACCGGTTCTGTCGGCATATATTGCGGCATCCATCGCAGACCGTGCGGGTATCTGTCCCGGATTTGTCGGAGGAATGATCTCCATCAGTGTTGGAGCCGGATTCCTGGGAGGAATCGTAACAGGGCTTCTTGGCGGAATTGTATGCTATTATTTGAAAAAGGTCAAAGTGCCGAAAGCATTGAGTTCCATCATGCCCATCATGATCATTCCGATCGTCGGTTCTTTAGTAACCATGGGATTTATGCAGTATGTTCTTGGAGCTCCGATCGCAGGAATTATGGACGGAATGACAAAAGTTATGGAGCATTTGGGAAATGGGAACAAAGTAATTTTAGGCGCAGTATGCGGACTGCTTGCAGGATTTGACTTTGGAGGACCGTTTAACAAGGTAGCATATACATTCGGTGTGGCTACAGTAAGTGCCGGTGTGTATACATATGCAGGGCCTATGGCAGTGACCATGACAGCACCGCCTCTCGGATGTGCTCTGGCAGCATTTTTGGCAAAGAAAAAGTTTACCCAGGAAGAAAGAGAAGCAGCAAAGAGTGCGGTTGCTATGGGGTGTGTAGGGATTACGGAGGGAGCGATTCCGTTTGCAGCCAATGACCCGCTGCGTGTGATTCCATCAACCATGATCGGTGCGGCTGCAGGCGGAGCCGTGGGCTATCTGTTTAATATTACAAATCCTGTTGCCTGGTCCGGCCTGATTATGATTCCTGTCCTTGGAAATCCGATTGGATTTCTTGTGTCCCTTGCCATTGCCGTCGGCGTAACTGCGGGGCTGATGATCCTGCTGAAAAAGGACATTACAGAAGAGGCAGCAGGCACAGACGAAGGGGATTTAGACATTGATCTTTCCTTCGAATAAATAACAGTAGAAAACCAATAGGAGGTATTTTATCATGAAATTTTTAGCGGTTACGGCATGTCCGTCAGGGGTAGCACATACCTATATGTCAGCAGAGGCGCTGGAAAAGGCAGCAAAAAAGCACGGAATTGAGATTAAAGTAGAGACTCAGGGGTCCATCGGGATAGAGAATCAGATCACACCGGAGGATCTGGCCGGAACGGATGCAGTGATCCTGACAAAAGACATGCCAATAAAAGATGAGGAAAGGTTTCAGAATATCCCGAAGGTCCGGGTGGGAGTCAGCGACGCTGTAAAGAAAGCGGAGGCGATTATTACAAAGTTGGAAAAGATGGTGAAGGAACTTTAAAAGAAAACAGGGGCGGCTTAAAAAAGCCGCTCTTTTCTGATTATGTATTGAAAAACAATAAAAAATAATATATAATAATATAAAACAATAAACAGAAACAGGGAAGGAGCAGTATATGGAGGGTGTTTTTCAGACAGACCGAATAAAATACTTAAAAGATAAAATGTTATCAGAACCAAGGTATGCTTCCATTGAGCAGGCGCTCATTATAACGGACAGCTACAAACAACATGAGGATCAGCCGAGGATCATTCAGAGAGCACTGGCTTTAAAAGCATCATTGGAGAAGATCAAGATCAGTGCAGAACCGGAGGAACTGATTGTGGGCAACCGTACGGCAGGAGTCCGTTATGGGGTTGTCTTTCCGGAAAGCGGAAGCACTTGGGTGGATCAGGAGTTTGAGACTCTTCCCACAAGGCCGCAGGATAAGTTTCATGTCCATCCGGAGGATATTGAAACATTCAGAAAAGAGATTAAACCCTACTGGGAAGGAAAGTCTCTGGAAGATGTCCTCAATGAGAGATATGGAAAAGAAATAAATGAAATATCGAAAGTAGTAAAGATAAACCAAAAGGACCATGCTCAGGGGCATATCTGCCCCAACTGCGTGACATGGCTGAAGCTCGGTCCGGCAGGACTGCAGAAACAGGCAAGGGAGAAACTGAACTCCTGCAGTGAGGAACAGAAAAATTTCTATGAAAGTGTCATTCTGGTGATGGAAGGCGTCAGAAGCTTTATGCTGCGCTATCATGACCTTATGATGGGACTCTCGGAAGAACAGGACGATGAAGCCAAGAAGGAATCTATGATCCGTGTGGCAAAAAACTGCAAAAAACTGAGCCAGCATCCGGCAGAGACTTTTCATGAAGCGGTACAGTCTGTATGGTTTTTGTTCGTTGTCCTCCAGATGGAATCCAACGCTTCTTCATTTTCACCGGGTCGTCTGGACCGCCACCTGATCTCTTACTATGAAAATGACATAAAAGAAGAAAGAATTACAAAACAGGATGCACTGGAGATCATCGAATGTATGTGGCTCAAATTCAATGAGATCGTTTATATGAGAAATTCCCACGGTGCGAAATATTTCGCAGGATTTCCGATCGGATTCAATATAGCTGTCGGAGGTCAGGATGAGCATGGAAATGATTATTCCAATGATCTTTCGTTCTTATTTCTGGAGGCCCAGAAACATCTTGGACTTCCTCAGCCGAATCTTTCTGTCAGGCTCCACGAAGGCACAGGGGATGATCTTCTCTTTGAAGCGGTCCGTGTCGTGTCAAAGGGCAGCGGAATGCCACAGTTTTTTAATGACAAAGCAGTGATTCCGTCCGTCATGGAGCTGGGAATTGAAGAAAAAGATGCCATGGATTATGCCATTGTTGGATGCGTGGAGCTGACCACCCAGGGAAACAATCTCGGATGGAGCGATTCTGCTATGTTTAATCTGAATAAGGCACTGGAAGCCGCAATGACCGGCGGAATCTGTCTGCTTACAGGAGAGAAGATTGCCCCTGATTACGGAAGCCTTGAGACTTATGAGACGTTTGAGGAACTGGAAGAGGCATTCCAAAAACAGATTGATTACTTCATGGACAAAATGATTCTGGCCTGTGAGGAAGTAGAGAAAGCACACATTGACCTGCTGCCGTCTCCGTTTCTCTCAGCGTCCATAGACGACTGTATGGAAAAAGGAATGGATGTGACGGCGGGGGGAGCAAAATACAACCTATCCGGTATCCAGATGATCCAGGTTGCAAATCTTGCAGACAGCCTGGCGGCAGTAAAACAGATGGTCTATGATGATAAGAAAATTGAGCCGGAGAGACTGCTTCATGCATTAAAGACAAATTTTGAAGAAGATGAGGTCTTGAGGACCATGCTCTTAAATAAAGTGCCTAAGTACGGAAATGACGTGGACTGGGTGGATGCCATGGGTACTAAATGGGCCGAATACTTTAAAAACCGGCTTCGCACATTTAAAAACTACCGCGGAGGACCATACCACACGGGAATGTATACGGTCTCAGCCCATGTACCCATGGGAGAAAATGTTGGGGCATCACCGGACGGACGTTATGCAGGAGAGCCTCTCGCCGACGGGGGAATGTCTCCGGTCTACGGAAGAGATATGAAAGGGCCGACAGCAGTTCTGAAATCCGTTTCAAAATTGGATAAAAATCTTACGACAAACGGCGGGCTGCTGAATATGAAATTTCTGCCGGAATTCTTTAAAAATGAATCCGGTATCCGCAAATTTGCGGGATTTCTGCGAAGCTTTGTAGATCTGGAAATCCCACATATACAGTTTAATGTTGTACGGAGAGAGGATCTCATAGCGGCAAAGAAAAATCCGGAGCAGTATAGAGGTCTTACGGTCCGGGTGGCCGGGTATACCGCATATTTCACAGAACTGGCGGATGAACTGCAGAATGAGATCATCGCCCGTACCAGCTATGGAGATATTTGATATGAAAGGTACAATTTTTGATATACGCAGATTTTCCACCCATGACGGGGACGGCATACGAACGACAGTCTTTTTCAAAGGCTGTCCCCTGTCCTGCGTGTGGTGCCAGAACCCGGAGGGAATTTCATTAAGACGGCGCCCACTGTATTTTGAGAACCGATGCATACACTGTAAAATCTGTGCGGCAGAAAGTGTCAGCGGAGGAATGAAGTGCCGTGGAGATACGATGTTCATGAATATTGATGCGCCGGAAGACTGGGAACATCTGATTGAACTGTGTCCGTCAGGTGCTCTCGCGATGGATTCCAGAGAGTACAGTGTGAAAGAAGTGATGGAGGAGATCAGAAAAGACACGGTATTTTACAGGCATGACGGCGGAGTCACTCTGTCTGGGGGAGAGCCGCTGCACCAATCGGAATTTGCGCTGGAAATACTGAAGCAGTGCAAAAAGGAAGGAATCCATACTGCCATAGAGACTTCTCTGTACGCAGAACAGGAAGTACTTAGAAAACTTCTGCCGTATCTGGATTTGATCTATGCAGATTTTAAAATAGCGGATGAGGAAAGACACAAAAAGTATGTGGGAGTGCCAAACCAAAAGATCAAAGAAAATATAAAGTATCTGCTGGAATCCGAAAAAAGGGACCAGGTTATCATAAGGACTCCGATGATTCCGGGCCTTACCGCTTACAGAGAAAATATTACCGAAATTGCCGTATATATCAGCGGGACAGATCCCGATGTCTCGTATGAAATTTTAAACTATAACCCCCTGGCGGAAGCCAAATATCATTTGATTGGCAAAGAGTTCTGTTTTGCCGAAAATCCGAAGATGTATTCCAAATCACAGATGAAAGAATTCGAGAGCTGGGCAAGGCAGGGCGGTGTAAGTAATGTGATCATGGAAATTTAAATTAAGGAGAATAATATGAAATTTATTATTGATGATGCAAATGTGGAAGCTATTAAAAACTTATATGAGTATTTTCCTGTGGAAGGGGTAACCACCAACCCGTCCATCTTAGCCAAGAGCAAACGGCCTCCATATGAGGTGCTCGGTGAAATTCGTGAGTTTATTGGGAAGGATGCTGATTTACATGTGCAGGTAGTATCAAAATGTGCCGAAGATATGGTCACAGAAGCCGAAGAAATGCTGAAAAGACTTGGAGAGAATACATATATTAAAGTTCCCACTACAAGGGAAGGATTAAAGGCAATGAAACTTCTGTCTTCCAAAGGGGTGAAGATAACGGCTACGGCCATCTATACTCCGATGCAGGCGTTCTTAGCGGCAAAGGCAGGCTCCTCTTATGCAGCGCCGTATGTAAACCGTATCGATAATCTGGGGGCCGATGGAATTGAGACGGTGAAGAAGATTCACGATATTTTTCAAAACAACGGGCTTAAAACCGAAGTGCTGGCTGCAAGTTTTAAGAATTCACAGCAGGTACTGGAACTCTGTGCCTATGGGATCGGTGCTGCAACCATCGCACCGGATGTCATAGAGGGACTGATCAAAAACGATGCTGTAACCGCTGCAGTAGGCGCATTTACAAAGGACTTTGAAGGATTGTGCGGCGAAGGAAAGACTATGAAGGACTGCTGCTAAAACAGCATAGAAAAACAGAGACTGATGGAGGCCTTTCCAGAGCCGACTGGAGATAATGGATAAAAACTCATACATCTATTTTAAGTATTTTTTCAGAATTCCCACTAATTCTTTTATGTCAACAGGTTTCGCTATATGGGCGTTCATGCCACACTCTAAGCAATGCTGGATATCCTCAGAAAAGGTATCAGCACTCATAGCAATGATAGGAACAGATGAAGCGTCAGGGTGATCCAGCAACCGGATTTCTTTGGCTGCCTCATATCCTGTCATGTGAGGCATTCTAATGTCCATCAGAACAGCACTGTAGTATCCTTTAGGTGATGTCTGGAACTTCTCCAGACATATCCGTCCATCCTCTGCCCATTCAAGTTCTGCACCCAGATCAGACAGAAGTTCTTTTGCGACCTCCCAGTTCAGTTCGTTATCTTCAGCGAGCAGGATCCGACGGCCTGACAGATCAAAATTCTGATCCGGAATCTGTTCTTTTATCTGTTCATTTTCCATAAACTGACGCAGACTATAGAATAAAGTTGATTTAAAGAGCGGTTTGGAAATAAAACCATTAATACCTGCCTCACGGGCTTCTATTTCAAATTCACTCCAATCATATGCAGAAATCAACAGAATAGGTATTTCATTTCCTACTTTACGGCGGATCTCCTGTGCGATCTGAAGGCCATTCATATCAGGCAGTTTCCAGTCCAATAGGATGATTTGATAGTCAGTTCTTTTTCTGTGATGTTCCATTATCATTTCCATGGCCCTGTTCCCGCTCAGCGTCCAATCAGTTTTTATACCCATGGATCTTAGTGTATTTGCAGCGGTCTGGCATAATGATTTGTCATCATCAACTATGAGCATGTTCCAAGAGGGAAGAACCATATTCACATTCAAGGCAGGGGCTTTTTCAAAATCAAGTTTGATATGAAACTCTGTTCCTTTGTTTGGTTCGCTCTGTACGTCGATTGTTCCGTCCATGGCGTCCACTATGTATTTTGTGATTGCCATTCCCAAACCGGCGCCTTCTGTTTTACGGGTTCTTGTTCCGTCAGCCCGGCTATAGGACTGATAAATCTTTTTGAGAAATTCCGGTGACATACCGATTCCATTGTCCCTAACATTAATATGAAGACGGACGTAATCTTCTCCTCTTGGGGAGTTCTCCTCGCATATGAATAATCGGATAGAACCTTTTTCAGGGGTGTATTTAGTGGCATTAGACAAAAGATTAAGCAGAATCTGGTTTAGGCGGACTCCATCACACCATACATTCTCTGTGAAAATATTTTCGATATGCACATCAAAGCTTTGCTGTTTTGCCTTCGTCTGCGGCTGCATAATGCTTACAATTCCATCGACCACCTCCCTTAAGGAGATTTGTTCTGCAGTTAATGTCAATTTACCGCTTTCGATTTTAGACATATCTAAGACATCGTTTATAAGTCCAAGCAGATGCCTGCTCGACAATGCAATTTTTCTCAGACAGTTCTTTACTTGCTTTGGGTCATCTATATGGGCTGTTGCAATCGCAGTCATACCTGTAATTGCATTCATAGGAGTACGGATATCATGACTCATGTTGGCCAGGAATTCACTCTTTGCCTTACTTGCTTTAAGGGCTTTCTGCTGGGCTTTGTCCAACTCCTGCAGCTGCACGCGGGTTATGAAAAAATAACGGAAAAATATCCATACCAGACTAATTAATATAGAAACACAGGCCAGCAAAGTAATGACCAGACGCTGAAAGCTAAGGCTGTTTATGGTCTCATCCAATATGCTGTATGGCATCACTGTTATCAGATGCCACTCAGAATAAGGTAAAGGCATACTATAAATCTGACGGTCTTCTTTACTGCCCTTTATTACTGCAGAGTACTCTTTATTATCTTTCAGGGCGGTATCAAACTCTCTCAGAGAATTATCTGAGGATAATGTTTTCTCTGCAGATTTATGCTGCTTTTGCAGCAGGTCAAAATAGCCCCATAATTCAGTGTTGGGATTGCGTATTACGAAAGTTCCGTCCGGACGAATGATATGATAATATATCAAATCTCCCTCGTTTTCTAAGGAAAGAAAATCAGTGATATAATCCAATGGAACAGCGGCTGTCAGACCGATGCATTTCTCGCCATTCTGCATAGGATAATCAGCCTGGATACCAAACAACACCACATTCTTACCAGCTGAATCAACACCTACAGCAACTCTTCTTTCACCTCGTTTTAATGATTTGACAAAAGGTTTGGGATTAATCGGATGTATCGGGTCTCCATAGAGAGTTTCGAAGTTTCCTTCATTAGAACATATTGCTAAATAGTTAAAATCTCTTACCTTTGCTCTGTAGACAAGTTCTTTATATAAGCTCTTTTTGTTATGATTTTTTGACGAAACTACAGAAACAAGACCATCCATCTGATCAAAGCGCAGTTTTATGACACTTTTAAAATGCCTGGACATTTGCTTATTCATTCCGGACATATAGATCTCTCCAATTTCATGGATGGTCTTTCGGCTTTGCCGATTCATATAAATCCCCAGCAGGGTGAACACAGCTATACTGAAAAGCAGAAGCCCTATGAAGCTGCGGATTAAAAATCGTATAGTAGGATTCTTTTTTTTACTTCTGTTCATTGATGCTGTTCCTCCCTGGCTATCCCGTTTTCTTTTTTATTATCTTCTGTTTCGAAGCCGAGAAAGCGTGTTTTCACTTGATTTTTTGTGGTTTTTGCCTGATACATAAGACTGTCTGCAGTTTTAAACAGTTCTTTTGTTCTTCCGGTTCCGTATACTCCTCCTATACTTACGGTCAAATGAATTTCGGGATATTCATCGATAACCAGCATATCAACGGCATGTCTGATGTCTTCCAGTTTTTTCTTAAATACATCTGCCGGAATACGGTAAAATATAATTATAAATTCATCACCGCCATAGCGGATTACAGTATCTGTCTTCCGCACACCCGATGAAATGGTCTCAGCAACATTTTGCAGCACGCTGTCACCTACATAATGTCCGTATTGGTCATTAACATACTTAAAGTTATCAACATCAATAACGACAACAGCTTCGGCATCATCTGAGTCCTCAAAATGTTCGTCATAATATCGGCGGTTGCAGACACCGGTCAGTGAATCAATATACAATAACTGCAGCTGACGCTGTTCTTCATATATTGAAATATATTTTTTACGGGCAAACAGTTTGTAAAAGTCTGTTATATTATTAATTTCCTGTATATTTTCAGCTTTATGATCAAAAGAGGAATCCTTTAACCGGAGTTCAATTTTATCCGAAATTTCAATCAGGCACTGCAGCAGAACTGGATTGAATCTTCCACATTCTTCCGACAAAATCATTTTTAATGCTTTCTTGTGAGAATATGCTTTTTTATAGCACCGTTCACTGGTCAAAGCATCATATACATCAGCTAATCCAACTACCTGAGCAGCAATTGGAATTTGGTCTTTTTTCAGCCCATCAGGATATCCGCTTCCATCATAGCGTTCATGATGCCAACGGCATATTTGGGAAGAAATTTTAATAAACGGCAGTTCCTGCTGTTCAGCTGGCAATTCCGACAGTATTTCAGCACCGACGGCAGAGTGGGTTTTTATAATCTTGAATTCCTCCCCTGTAAGGCGTCCGGGTTTATTCAAAATTGCATCAGGAATTGAAATCTTCCCAATATCGTGAAGGGATGAGGCAGTGCTAATTAAAGTAATATCAGATTCAGATAAAGGATAACGATCTGTGAGCTGAATCAGATGCCTGAGCAAAAGTTCTGTGATGGTATTTACATGCAGCACATGCAAACCACTCTCTCCATTACGAAATTCAACGATGTGAGACAAAATTGAGATCATCAGCTTATTATGTCTCTCCTGTTCATAAAACTGTTCTGCGATAATCGTTTCGAGACGGCGTTGTCTTGCATATAGAATCATAGTATTGGATATACGGCGGCGGATGATCGTTGAATCAAATGGCCGGCTGATATAATCAAATGCACCCAAGTTGTAAGCGTGTTTAATATTTTCAGGGGAATTATCAGCAGAAATCATGATTACAGCAAGTGTTTCATTCCATTGCTGTTTGTTTATGAAGGATAGTACTTCAAATCCATTCATCTTGGGCATCATGATATCCAAAAGCAGGAGAGAGAAATCTGATCTCCTCCGGGAAAGGATTTTAACTGCCGCTAAACCGTTATCAGCTTCTATAATTTCATACTGATCCTTCAATATATCTCTCAGAAGGGCCCGATTCATTTCAGAATCATCCACGATTAAGATTTTTTGTTTTTCCATAGTGCTTTAATCTCTTTCATAAAAATTCTACTATTTTATTATAAATGAATGTTCTGGAGCTATTCAATAAGCATATTGGTAAGGTGAACATATAGCTTCTAACTTTTTTCGATGACAAGGCAGTATAAACGAAGTATAATGAAAAAAATGGAAAGGAAATAGAATATGAAGCCACAAGAAACAAAGTATTCTTTTATTTATAGGGAAATTAAGCAGAGTATTATAAATGGACGGATACTTCCAGGTGACTGTCTGCCTTCTTCAAGAATGCTCTGCAGTCAATTCCATGTAAGCAGATATACAATCAACCGGGTTTTTGATGCATTGAAAAAAGAGGGACTGATTGACATAAAACCCCGGCTTGCTCCGATCGTCCTACCGGGGAAAGTCGTTTCTGAACCAGAGAACATGCTGTTTGATGTTCTGAGCAAAAGGAAAAGTATCATGCAAATATACAAAACTTTTGCTTTCATATCACCTCCACTGCTGGTTTTTGCTGCACAGGACTGTAACTTGGAGATAATGCCTCATTATAAGCAGGCTATGAAAGCATCACGCCTTGGAACTGCAGCCAGCGGCTGGCGGCCTTCTTTTGCCTTTTTAAAAGAAGTATTGGAAATCGGTGGGAATCCCTTGCTTGCTAATCTCTACTCTGCCTTTGAACTTTATCATTTTCTGAATTTTTTTATGGAGAAATGTCCTTATTTTTTAGAGACTTATCTGCAGGGTTCAGACTCGATGACAGCAGATATAATTGATATATTAAAGGGCAGGGACCCAGTTGTGAAACACAGTCAGCTAGACAAATTATTTCAAAGATTTGCAGATTCAATTGCAGTTACCTTAGAGTATTTAGCTGATTCCACACCTGGATGTCCTGTATCGTCTGATGTACCGTTTCTATGGAAACCAACACGCGGTAAAGACTACTTTTACTCAAGAATTATCAGTGATCTGAATCAGAAAATTGGCAGCGGGGAATATCCCTGCGGAACCTATCTCCCATTTGAAAAGCAGCTGGCCGGACAGTACGATGTTTCTGTATCTACGATCAGGAAAGCACTAAATGAATTAGAGCAGAGAGGGCTTGTAAAAACTTTAAATGCAAAGGGAACTATTGTTATAGAGCCAGATGATTCACGGGTGAATCAAATGCTTCCGAATCCAAGGCGTACACAGGAAGCTCTGCAGTATTTTCATGCACTGCAGCTGCTTACATTGATTATTTATCCGGCAGCACTGGCAGCCGGTCCTAAATTTACTGTATCGGAAGTGGCAGAGTTAGAAGAGAAATTTATACTTCCAGATTCCATTTGTATCATAGATATATTTGAAGCTCTCTTAAAACATATTGAATTAGAGCCTCTGCGTGCTATATTAATCGAGGCATTTCGTCTTACCGAATGGGGACATTATATTGCTTATTATGCCAATAAAAAACTAGTAATTCAGAAAATAAATAAACTGATTATTGCCGCAGTTCAGCATTTGCATGATGGGAAAGTCGACTCTTTTGCAAATGGAATGACAGACTGCTATCGTTATGTCCTGGAACGGGCCAAGGAGTATATGATTAAAAAATATAACTTTTACAGGGTAGCTTATATACAGGTTCCGGAAAAATATCAGATGTATGAAATGGACAACGTTTAGACACGAAAAAGACACCGCAGAATACGGTGTCTTTTTCGAAAGAATATTATACTGTGATAACACCCATTCCCTGTAGTATGGAGAACAGGAGAATGGCAATGATACAAATCGGTGCAAAAAATTTAATCATTGGAATATATAAATTTTTACGTTTGAAATCTCCTGAACTTTCTACTTCATCAATGATCTCTTTTGGCTTGATCACATAAGCGGCAAACATGCAGGTGCAGAATGCTGCAATCGGCATCAGGACACTGTTGCTCAGGAAGTCAAAGAAATCCAGAAAACTGAAGCCAAGAAGCTTGATATGACTCCATATGCCAAATCCCAGAGATGACGGCACTGCCATGATCATTGCAATGACAAACATGGTAATGCAGGCTCTGATCCGGGATAAATGAAACTTATCCATTACGATGGAGACCAGCGTTTCTAAAAGAGAAATCGCAGAAGTCAGCGCCGCGAAGAAAACTAAAATGAAGAAGACAGCTCCGATAACAGTTCCCAGGGCCATGCTGTTAAAAACTTTTGGAAGCATTTTAAACATCAGGGATGGTCCGGATGCAAGCATATCCGCATTTCCTCCGGAAAATACAAAGACTGCAGGAACAATCATAAGCCCGGACAGGAATGCAACACCCGTATCAAATATCTCTACCTGTGAAACAGACTTCTCAAGGTTAGACTTCTTCGGCATATAGGAACCAAATGTGATCATGATTCCCATAGCAAGGGACATGGAGTAGAACAGCTGTCCCAGAGCAGCCAGGAATGTGGTAGGTGTCAGATCCTTGAGATTTGGCTTGATGTAATACAGTACACCTTCCATGGCTCCCTTTCTGGTAATGCAGTAAACGGAGATTCCGATCAGCAATACAATTAAGACTGGCATCAGGATCGTACTGACTTTCTCAATACCGCCTTCAACCCCGAGAGCTACGACGATCAGTACAAGTCCTGCAAAGATCAGAAGCCATATCATAGGGCTTACAGACTGGCTGATAAAGCCTTCGAAGAATGTATCTCCAGCCGCCTGGCTGATATTTCCGCTTATTGAGACAAACAGATATTTTGTAACCCAACCTCCGATGACGCAGTAATAAGGGAAAATAATAAACGGTATGATACTGGTCAGATAACCGATAAACTTATATTTTTTATTAAAATAGGAAAATGCATGTATGGCACTTTTTCCGGTTCTCCGGCCAATAGCAATCTCGGTGATCATCAGTGTAAACCCAAAGGTCACTGCAAGGATCAGATAAATCAAAAGGAAGCTGCCGCCTCCGTATTTAGCTGCCAAATATGGAAATCTCCATATGTTTCCTAATCCTACCGCTGATCCTGCAGTCGCAAGCACAAAGCCAATTCTGCTGGAAAAGCCGCCTCTTTCTTCATTCATAAATCTGTAAAATCCTCCTTTAGTTTATACTACGTCGACATCTTCACCTGCCAACACAGCATTCATATTTCGAACGGAACACATTTTTCCGCACATGGTACATGTATCTTCTCTTTCAGGTTTTGATTCAGCGCGGTACCTCCTGGCCTTTTCAGGATCCAGGGCAAGATTAAACTGTGCTTCCCAGTCAAGCTTCTGTCTTGCTGCGGCCATCTGATTGTCCCAGTCGGCAGCTCCTTTGATACCTTTGGCGATATCCGCTGCGTGGGCTGCGATCTTAGAAGCCATGATGCCTTCCTTTACGTCATCTACATTTGGAAGACGGAGATGTTCGGCCGGTGTGACATAGCACAGGAAGCTTGCACCGGATGCCGCTGCAATGGCACCTCCGATCGCTGAAGTGATATGGTCATATCCAGGGGCGATATCGGTAACCAGCGGTCCTAATACATAAAAAGGCGCGCCTTTGCATATCGTCTGCTGAATTTTCATATTTGCCTGTATCTGGTCCATTGGCATATGTCCGGGTCCTTCAATCATTACCTGAACATCCTTTTTCCAGGCCCGGGCCGTCAATTCTCCCAAAGTTACCAACTCCTCGATCTGAGAAATATCGCTGGCGTCTTTCAGGCACCCCGGACGGCAGGCATCCCCGAGGCTTAGAGTAACGTCATATTCATTACAAATGTCCAAAATCTCATCATAGTATTCAAAGAACGGATTTTCACAGCCGGTAGCTTCCATCCAGGCAAAGATCAATGATCCGCCGCGGGAAACAATGTTCATCTGTCTCTTCATAGCCTTAAAACGGTCTGCGGTACTGCGGTTAATCCCGCAGTGAATGGTCATGAAGTCGACTCCGTCCTCTGCATGCATTTTAAATATGTCGATCCATTCTCTGGATGTGATATCCTTGAGAGCCTTGTTGTAGTATACAATGGCATCGTAAATCGGAACAGTGCCCAGAATGGCCGGGCATTCAGCCACAAGCTTTCTTCTGAAGGTCTGTGTGTCCCCGAAAGAAGAAAGATCCATGATCGCTTCCGCACCCATGGAGACAGCCTGATTTACTTTCTTCATTTCTACATCCAAATTCAGACAGTCTCTGGATGTTCCAAGGTTGACGTTGATCTTTGTTTTCAGGGAATTGCCGATGCCGAACGGCTTTAAGCATTTATGATTTTTGTTGGCCGGTATGACGATTGTGCCGGCGGCGACTTCTCTCATAAGCTTCTGAAGATCCATGCCTTCATAGGCAGCGACAGTTTCCATTTCCTTGGTTGCGATGCCGGCTCTGGCGGCATTCATCTGTGTTGTGTAAGTCATCTTACAACCTCCTCGTTTCAATCAGTCGGGAGGGAATCTAAAATGCAGTATTTAGTTTTCGGAACATTACTATTTAATATACATGCTTCCGTTACAATAAGCATCTAAATCCCTACGTTGGCATTACCCAAATCAGGTATGATGGTCGAAGGTTTATCCTTCCTCTCAGCCCGTAAAAGCTCCCATTTTAGTTTCAAAAACGACCTTAAAGGTCATCTTTCGTATTGTATCATTGTTTATTAGAAAGTGCAATGGTTTGAAAACTGCAATACTGGTCAATATAGACCATCCGGTGATAAAAACTCATACAATAAGTTTCCAGTTTTTGTGCTATAATAAAGAAGAAGCATTTCCGCGGATTCCGGGGAGTGCCCAAATGCAGTTAGGAGTGAGAGAAAATGGCAAGTTTAATATTAGAGGGCGGGACATTCCGGCCTATTTTCAGTGCAGGGGTGATGGATGCCCTGTTGGATAACGACATTATGTTTCCATATGTGATTGGAGTGTCAGCCGGCATTTGTGACGGTTTTTCTTACGTATCCAGGCAGAGGGAGAGAAATCTTCAGATCCTTATGAATCATAGAAATGACCCCAGATATATAGGAAGGCAGAATCTGATTAAAGAAAAAAGTCTGTTCGGGCTGAATTTTGTTTACAATGTGATTCCAAACAAATTATATCCTTTTGACTGGGACACCTTTTACAAATACGACGGAAAAATTCTGGTGGGAGTTACCAATGCCCTGACCGGAGAAATCGAGTATAAAGATGGAAAAGACTTGGATGAGGAGTGCATGATGCTGCGGGCAACCTGCGCACTGCCGCTTGTTTTCCCGGCGATCAATCTGGACGGTATTCCCTATTTTGATGGAGGAATTGCAGATCCGATTCCGGTCCGCAAGGCAATACGGGACGGCAATGACAAGCATTTGATCGTACTCACAAGACCAAAGGGATATCAAAAGGAACTCAGCAAAAGCCATAAGGTTACATCCAGGCTGCTGAAAAGGAAGTATCCGAAACTTCCGGATCTTCTTCTGAACCGTCATGTTGAGTACAACCGCACCGTGAGGTACTGCGAGAGACTGGAGAGAGAAGGAAAGGCTGTGATTCTCAGGCCGGATCATCCCATTGACAGTTTTGAAAAGGATATCGATGTGCTCAGGGAGACGTATCAGATGGGATACGATATGGCAATAGAAAGAATAGAAGAAATCAAAAAACTGTGATACAATAAATTAGAAAAAGAGGTGGTCAGGATGGCAAGAATATTGTATTCAGAGCGGCCGTATGTAGAAGAACTATCTACCAATAAAACAAGAAATTTAATCGTAATCTGTGAACGCCTCTTTCTGCCGGTGCAGGCAGATGCAGCCAAGCTTGAACTGGCCGGGGAGATCGCCGGCAGACTTATCGATGAGCCCCAGGTTCTTCTCTGGATGCTTCAGTCGGAGGCGATTGACCTTTTGTTTGAACTTTGGGAACAGAAGGATGGGCAGTTTGCACTGGAGCCCAATTTTAACGATCTTCAGCAGCTCAGGTATCTGGGATTCATTCATGTAGAAGAGGACCAGGTGGCTGTTAATATAGAAGCAAAGGATCTGTTTTATTTTACTTTAAAGAGCCACAAGTCCGGAAGGATCATGGAACGGCATACAAGATGGGAGCAGGTTATTTTCGGGATGCTGTTTACTTACGGAATTCTGGATGTATATTACTGCTATGATATTTTTGTGCAGGTGACAGGAGAGAAGATTTCTTATGACGAGATGGAAAGGTTTCTGCTGATCCGGATCGTCTTTTGGCGGAGCGGCATCCTGCTGCGCAATGAGAAAACTAAGCGCCTGTTTATGGTGAGCCGTGAGGTCCTTGACCGGAATGAAGTGTTTGACGAGTGGAATGAGCATCAGGATCTTAATTTCAGGGAATACACGGAAGATGAGTATGTGGCGCTTGCTATGGGCAACGGTGTGACCGGATGGCCGGGGGTTTCCGAGATGTTTACCTATATTCTGGAGGAGATTGAGGACGACCGATACAAGGCTATGGTTATTATGAAGTCCATCATTCTGATGATCCAGAACGGTGCCAGTTATCTGGACACGGTTGTAAAAGTATCCAGACTCCTGGATGCCGAAGAAGAGGACGAAAAGATTTTTTACGATTGTTTGAAAACTGTTTTTTATCACACACCCATTTATGGGAAGAAAGGGCATACGCTCTCGGATATGGCGAAGAAACAGGAAGACGTGCCGTTTCAGGTGATCAACGGCGGCAAGAAGATTTAGGAGGTATCAATGAAGCAGTCAAACGTGCTTGTAGTAGATGATGAAAAAGAAATTGCCGATTTTATAGAACTCTATCTGAAAAATGAAAATTATGAGGTGTTCAAGTACTACAGCGGTGCCGGGGCACTGGAATGTGTGAAACAAGAGCAGATTGATCTGGCAATTCTGGATGTGATGCTCCCGGACATCGATGGTTTTGAAATATTAAAAGAAATACGGAAAGACCATAACTTTCCGGTTATTATGCTGACCGCAAAGACAGCATCTATGGATAAGATCAACGGACTGACCCTGGGAGCGGATGACTATATTGAAAAACCGTTTGAACCGCTGGAGCTGATGGCCAGAGTAAAAGCTCAGCTGCGCCGGTTTATCCGCTATAATGACGGCAGCGGACAGAGCAGCGAAGATACTCTGGAGATTGCCGGACTGGTGCTGAACAGGAATACACACCAATGTCTGTACGGGGAAGAGGAAGTGACACTGACGCCTCTGGAGTTTTCGATTCTCTGGATACTCACTAAGAATAAGGGCAAGGTGATCAGTTCAGAAAATCTCTTTGAGCAGGTATGGAAAGAAAAGTATTTCAAGAACAACAACAATACAGTTATGGTCCACATCCGCCATCTGAGAGAAAAGCTCGGAGAGGTGATGGGACATAAGGAGCTGATCAAGACTGTCTGGGGAGTGGGATATAAAGTTGAGGAGTAAATGGAACAAATACCGGAGCTTAAAGATCAGGATCATGCTCCAGACTCTGGGCATCAGCCTTCTGGTAGGCATCTTTGGCTATCTGTTTATTTTTGTCTTTGTGGACGGAGTGCTCCAGGCACCGTTTGCAGACAGTATGGTGCACTTTTTTGAGAAGTTCGGATTCGACAATGAGAGTGCTATTCATCTGTACCGTGCGATCTTCTGGGACAATAAGACCATGATTATTTCTACGGGGTTTATCTTTCTGTTTCTCTGCAGTTTTTATCTGGGTATGTCCAGGTTTACAACCTATTTAAGGCAGATTGAATCCGGAATCGATATGATTCTGACAGACTCCAGCGATCTGATCGAGCTGGAGCCGGAACTGCAGCCTATGGAAAACCGTCTCAATGAGATCAAGGCCAATCTGAAGGAACAGCGCAGGCAGACCCAGGAGAGCGAGCAGCGCAAAAACGATCTGGTGGTCTATCTGGCCCATGATCTGAAGACACCTCTGACATCGGTGATTGCATATCTGAGTCTTTTAAGCGAGGCACCGGATATGCCTCTGGAACAGAGGGCAAAATATACACATATTTCTCTGGAGAAAGCCAAACGTCTGGGGGATCTGATCAACGAATTTTTTGAGATTACAAGATATAATCTTCAGAATATTACTCTGGAAAAGAAGACATTCTATCTGTATGTTTTGTTAGAACAGGTACTGGATTCTTTTGAACCGGTCTTTCAAGAACGCGGCCTGATCTGCCGCACGGAGATCGAAGACTCAATCCTGATCCACGGGGACCCGGACAAACTGGCCCGTGTCTTTGAAAACCTTTTAAGAAACGGAGTTTCCTACTGTTACCCGAATTCAGCCATCGAGGTCAGCGCGTCGGGAGAAGATAAAGAGGCTGTGATCAGGATCAGGAACCAGGGAAAAGAGATACCGAAGCATAAACTTGAGAATTTATTTGAGAAGTTTTACCGTCTGGATGAAGCGCGGTCTACGGAGACCGGCGGAGCGGGCCTTGGTCTTGCGATTGCCAGAGATATCGTAGAGCTTCATCAGGGAACGATCACTGCGAACAGTAATAAGGATTTCACGGAGTTTATTGTCAGACTTCCAATGGAACAGAAGGAGGAGCCATGAAAAGTACTTATGTAATCGGGCACAGGAATCCGGATACGGACTCCATCTGCTCTGCGATCGCCTACGCGAATCTGAAAAATCAGGTGAACGGAGGGGGATTTGAAGCCCGCAGGGCCGGCAACGTCAATGGAGAGACGAGTTTTGTATTAAAGCAGTTTCAAGTGAAGGCCCCGGAGTTTTTGAGCGATATCAGGCCCCGGATGAGCGATATCACGCTGCATGAGGTGGAAGGTGTCAGGCAGGACATCTCGATCAAAGAGGCAGGGGATCGGATGAAGAAGCTGAAACTGGTGGCTCTTCCGGTCCTGGAAAATAACCGTCTGAAAGGCATGGCAACGATCAGTGATATCGCCCATGCGGACATGGATGTTTATGACAGTGAAATACTGGCAAAGGCAAAGACACCATATCAAAATCTGGTCAAAACTCTGGATGGTGTGATGAGGGCAGGCAATATTTCAGATGTTATCGATCACGGAAAGGTGACAGTATCTGCTGCCAGCATCGACAAGATGGAACAGTTTGTGACAGAGGGGGACTTGGTGATCCTTGCGGACAGAGATGATGCCCAAAAGCGTGCTATTGAGATCGGCGCCCAGTGTATTATCGTATGTATGGGCAGCAAAGTGAGCAGGGAAATTCAGGAGATGGCAGAGTCAAAAGGATGCCGGATCCTAGTGACACCCTACGACACTTTTACAGCCGGCAGGCTGGTCTGCCAGTCCATGCCGATTTCCTATGTGATGACCAGAGAAAATATCATCACCTTTTCTTCCAATGACTATGTGGATGATGTGAAAGCACTGATGGCCAAAAAGAGATTCCGTTATTTTCCGGTCCTTGACCCAAAGGGAGAGTTTATTGGTCTGGCATCGAGACGGCGTATGCTGGGATTTGAAAAGAGAAAAATGATCCTTGTAGACCACAATGAACTGTCACAGGCCGTGGAGGGACTGGAAGAGTGTGAGATTCTGGAAATTATTGACCATCACCGTCTGGGCTCTATGGAGACGATGTCGCCTGTCTATTTCAGGAACCAGCCGGTAGGATGTACGGCAACGATCGTGACACAGATGTATGAAGAACATGGTGTGGAGATCACGAAGCCGATGGCAGGTCTGCTCTGTTCCGCGATCCTTTCCGATACGCTCATGTTCCGGTCACCGACCTGTACCCCGGCGGATGAGGCTGCTGCCGGAAAGCTGGCAGAGATTGCAGGGATAGAGATAGAAGAATATGCCAAGCAGATGTTCCGTGCAGGAAGTGACTTGAAAGGCAAAGCTGCCGATGAGATCTTTTATCAGGATTATAAGAAGTTTTCCTCAGGAGATGTCTCCTTCGGAGTGGGACAAATCACGTCTTTGGATCAGGGTGAGTTAGAGGAGATCAAAGACAAGATCATACCGTATGCCGAGACGGTCAGAAATGAACAGGGATTGGATATGATCTATTTTATGCTGACCAATATTCTGGAAGAGACGACTTATCTTATTATGATCGGAGATAAGAGCAGCGGCATCATTTCACAGGGCTTTGGAGCCGAGACAGACGGATGTGTCGCAAAGCTTCCGGGCGTGATGTCCAGAAAGAAACAGTTAATCCCGAATATACTGAATATTATACAGCAGTAGTCTGGCGGTCATGCCCCAGATTACATGCTTTTTATAGCGGTATAGACAAACTTCATTTTTCCCTTTTGCCCACGGGTAGTTCTCCCCGTTTGGAATGTCGGCAAAAGGGAAATTTTTTTGCGGTTTTGTCATAAGAACATTGCTGTAATACTCCGGTTCATTTTCAAGGAAGAAATCAAGTGGGACGGTAAAGACGGAATCCACCTCATCCCGGGAAAACTGGCCGTGGTAATCACGGAGTTCCGCAAGGAACGGTTCTATGCGTGTCTGATACGGAGTCAGAAGATAATCCAAAGCCCCATAAACCTGAATGGTCTCTTTTTCTACAAACAATTCTTCCATAGTCTCCCGGACAGCCGCTTCATAGGTCGATTCTCCAGGCTCCACTTTGCCTCCGGGAAAGCAGACTTCTCCCGGCTGTTTGTTCAGGTGTTTTGCGCGCACCTCAAATAAAACGTGGTACTCATCCCCCTTTTTGATCAGGGGGATGAGTACCGCAAATGACATTTCCTTTTCTTCTCCGATTCGTTTTGGGATATGATGTTTTAAAGATTCAAACATGGGATTCTCCTAAAATCTAAAATCTCGTTTTCCTTCATGGATATTCTCAATATATTCTTTTGCTTTTTGTTTTACCACCGGATTCGTGATCGTTTCCAAAGCTTCTTTGATCACTTTTTCTCCCTTTTGTTTCGTATCCTCAGAAGCATAATCTTCCAGATACTCTTTGAGGGTCATCATGGCGTTTGGACCGCAGCAGTTGGCAATCTGGCCGGATTTTACAAGAGACATGAAGCGGTCTCCGGTCCTTCCTTCACGGTAGCAGGCAGTACAGAAGCTCGGGATATGACCCAGGTCGAGGAGCCAGTTCACAACTTCATCCAATGTACGGTCGTCACTCCGCTCAAACTGTGCAGAATTGTCTTCCGGCTTTTCGGGCTCCGCATAACCTCCCACGCTGGTAGAAGATGCACCGCTGATCTGGGAGACACCCACTCGTAGCACCCGCTCTCTGGATTCTTTTGTTTCTCTGGTGGAAATAATAATGCCAGTGTACGGTACTGCCACGCGGAGAATCGCCACGATCTTTTCAAAAATGTCATCATTGATTCCGTTTTCAAATTCATCAGGATCTACATCGTCTGCCGGACGGATTCTTGGAACACTGATCGTATGGGGGCCTACGCCGAACCTGGCCTCCAAATGTTCTGCGTGCATTAAAAGTCCCGCAAAATCATAGCGGTACATGTTCAGGCCGAATAAGACGCCGATGCCTACATCGTCAATGCCTGCTTCCATGGCCCGGTCCATAGCTTCCGTGTGGTATGCGTAATTGTGCTTCGGCCCAGTCGGATGCAGAACTTCATAATTATCTTTATGATATGTTTCCTGGAATAAAATATACGTACCAATCCCTGCATCCCGCAGCCTTTTATAATTTTCTACCGTCGTGGCGGCAATATTTACATTGACGCGGCGGATCGCTCCGTTTTTATGTTTGATTCCATATATGGTTTTGATACTTTCTAATACATACTCGATCGGAATATTGACCGGATCTTCCCCGGTTTCCAGTGCAAGGCGCTTGTGTCCCATGTCCTGAAGTGCGATGACTTCCTTTTTGATTTCCTCCTGGGACAGCTTTTTCCTCCGGATATGTTTGTTTTTATAATGATATGGACAGTACACACAGCCGTTGACACAGTAGTTGGCAAGGTAGAGTGGGGCAAACATAACGATACGGTTTCCGTAAAATTCCTCCTTGATCTTAATGGCCAGGTCAAAGACCTTCTGTATCAGCTCTTTATCCTCACATGCCAGCAGGACCGAGGCCTCCCTGTGGCTTAACCCTTTCAGTTTTTTTGCCTTTTCGATGATGGATATGATCAGCTCTCTGTTATCCTTATTGGCGTCGGCATAGGCAAGGGTATCCTTGATTTCCTGGTCACTGATAAACTCTTCTGCAATTTTTGAATCTGGTTGGTACATGATTTCTCTCCTTTATTTGGTCTTGGCAAACATTGATTTTACGCTGATTCCTTCAATCATTCCGAGCTTGCCGGATAAAGTGCTGATGGTGTTTTCGGGTGCGTCTAAAACAATGGAGATGATATTGATCTCCTTTTCGCGGTAGGGAATGCCCATTCTGCCGACGATATAATCCCGGTATTCATGCAGCAGCTGATTGGTTGGAGTTATGCCTTTTTCTTCCTCAATGATGATACCGATCAGTGCAATCCGTGTTTCCTTCATAATAAAATGAACCTCCTTATACAATAGAAAAGGCATATCCCATCCGGAATATGCCTGATTATCACAGTATAAAATAGAGTTTTGTATACAAAACTCTGCGCAGTTTATAAAGGATCAATCTTGGCATCGGGCAGTACCCTGGCTTCAGAATGATATTTTTCACTGCATTTATAGTAGCTCAAAACAGGGGAAAAGTCAATCAACAACAAATAACAACAAGTGTTCAATACCGTCTGTATGGATAGCTTCTTATGCTAGAATAAAAAGGAACTTTCACAGGATGGCCTGTGAGCGCAGCAGCTGTTGGTCTTAGAGAATAGGAGGAGAGTTTATGATGAAAAAATGGGGGAAGATCGTGACCGGTATTTTTTTGACAGCGGCAATGCTGGCCGGAACTTTGGGGGCAGGAACTGCCCAAGAAGTTGTGAAGGCAGCAGGAAGCACGATCAAGGCTTCCGGCGGTCAGATTAAGCTGAAGGACGTAACGGATGATGGAGTCTTTAATCAATACTCTGTAACCAAAACAAAAAAAATGAACATTAAAATCGTAGTTCCGAAAGAATCTACAGTGTTTTTAGATTTTTACGGAGTAAGAGGAGATGAAAATGACAATGCCTACCTGAAGAAAAATTGGACCATAAGTTTTCAGGGACAGAAGTGGACGGGGAGAGCTGTCCGGATTGTAAAGCATCTTAAAAAAGGAACTTATACATTAACTGGAAGTATCAGTGAGCCTCAGTTCAGTGTAATCGACGCAGGGTATGTGGATTCCGGCAGCAGCAGGTTCACATCTGCCAAAAATAAGATTAAAGAAGGAACGGGAAAATGGAATTACCAGACGTTTAAAGTAAAGAAGAAAAGCCATATCCAGACCGTTGGCCGGACTTTTAAGTATAAGTCAGGGAATAACAGCCATTTGTCTGAGGCCTATAAAAAATCAGTTCCCTTCTATATTCAGAAGAAAGGCAAAAAAGGAAAATATACAGCGGTAACAAACAAAATGAGTTATACATCAAAAAAAATAAACAAACACTTTGCATTGAGTCCGGGAACTTACCGTCTGAAGACAAAGATTCCGAAAGGATATGTGTCACAGTTTATGTACGTGGATACGGTATATAAAAATAGTTATGCGGTAACAAAAGCAAAGGCAAAGCTTCTGACTCAGGGCAAAAAAAAGAGCAATTTGTTTACCGATGCGGATAAAGCGAAAAAAACTCATTATTATAAGTTTAAGGTTTCAAAAAACGGAAAGATCTCCATGAAACTTACAACGAAAAACAATTCCGGAAGGATCAAAGCCGCAGTTTACGGAAAAGGCATGAAGACGAAGAAAAAAACAATGGAATATTCAGGAACACATTATTTTAACTGCAAATTAAAGAAAGGTACCTATTACATAAAGGTGACAAAAGATACGAAAAAGTCCACAGGTCTTTACAGTCTGACTTATTCGGATAAGACCGAATCCAGATAAAATAAAAGATACCGCTTTTATAAAGAGTTTGTAAAAGCGGTATCTTTTTATTCCATTTTTTCTTCAGCCAGAGGAAGGGTAACGGTAAAGACCGTATATCGGTTCTTCTTGGATGCTGCCTTTATGGTTCCGCCGTATTCCTCAAGAGAGATCCGTACAAAATATAAACCAAGGCCACTTGTACCGGGGCTGTTTTTCGTGCTGAATTTGTAGTCAAAAATGTGCGGGAGGTCATCCGAAGATATTCCTTCGCCGGTATCGGTAAAGGTGATCACAGCCTGCTGCCCGTTATATTCAGCGTCGATTGTCAGGGAGCCTTCCGGCGGAGTATGTTCGGTGGCGTTCAGGATAATATTTTCAAATGCCCGGAAAAGACGGGCTTTTTGATGCCAAATAAAACAATGATTTTCCGGAAGATTTAAATTGAAATAGATGCCGTTGGCATCCGTATACGGTTTTGTCTCCATATAAACATAGGTTAAAAAATCATTGCAGTCTATAAGGCAGGGCGGTTCATGAATCTTATCTTCTGCGTTAAAAATCTGCAGGCTGCTGATATCGCTCTGTATTTGAGAAGATTTTTTGTCAATGATCTCCAAATACTGCTCCAGCTCTTCATCAATATTGATTCCGCCCTCGCGTATAAAATCAATATAAGTTTTGATCGCCGATGCAGGGGCCTTCAGATCGTGTGCGGCAATCGAGAGAAATTCCTTTCGTTCTTCCAGCATCTTCGACAGACGGGCAGTCTTCTTGTCCACTTCCGCCTGAAGATGCATGGTCAGACGTTGGTTTTTCAAAATCAGGTCTTGATTATACCGGATGATCAAAATCATAAAAAGCAGAACCATCAGAAAACCGCTGTACTCATCCTGCCATCCAAACCGGAGGGGTTCATAGTCTCCTCCGGTCCACAGATCGGTGAAAAGTCCGAATCCAAACACTGCATTTCCTGCCAGCAGCCATACAGAAGACCGGTCATTCAGGATTCCAAGGAAGGACAGGAGGATCAAATAAAAGCTGATCAGCAGCTTAGAGGTATAGATGATGGTTCCGTAAATGCTGACGATATTATGAAATGCCGGAAAAAGTACATAAGTAAAAATGACGGGAGATACGGACATCAGGACCGTAAACACGTAAACAGAAATGTGCAGTCTGGCCGGAAGAATTCCTCTGCACAGCCGGCTGGTGAGCAAAACCATGCAGGCAAGCATTGCAAAATAGGACACATCTTCAATTAGATAGGATGTTCCCCAAAGATCCCATCCAAGCCAGTGAAAAAACGGATAGCTGACATGAATTGAGAAAAACAGGCAGACCAGTCCGTATGCGGCAAAGACCGGGTCCGAATGTTTCCGGACCCAGACACCCAGTGATGTGACGGCCGCTCCCAGAGGGAAAAAGCACAGCAGGGCATAGAAGATCATTTTTTGTGTCAGGGCATTTGTAACGGCACTGCTCGTTCCGAGGACCGGAGGATAGGTAAGTCCGCTGTAATAATGGGTGTCATTTGCGGCCTGAATGACCAATTCGGCGGTTCCGGACGGAAGAGGAATCAATGTATTCTGTATATGCCGGGAAACGGGAACTGCATCGGGGCTGCCCATTTGCCGGACCAGCGTTTGGTTGACATAGATACGGCAGGAAGAGAAAATTTCCGGCACTTCGAGCATCCAAGCGTCTTTAGAAGAAGGAAGATTTAAAACTTTACGGTAAGTAGCGGCGCCAAAAGGTGATTGACTTGGCTGATGGGATGAAAAATTTCCAAATTGGCCAATAGTGATGATTTCAGGAGACTCTGCGGATCCTGCAGAAAAATCCTTTGGTGTGTACAGACGGCCGGAATAAAATTCCCACTGTCCGGTCAGAGGAACCAGATCTTTAGAGGGATCAGTATTTGATGAGGTATACTTATTGTCCATGGAATAGCAAAAGGTAAAGAGCAAAGCAGCAAACAGCAGAGCGGCGGCGAGGATAAAGACGGATAACAGTTTCTTTTTGGATCTTTCTGTTTTTAAGTGCATGGCAGACTCCCTATAGTTTTTGTTTACTCTGTGAAGAGATACCCTTTTCCCCACTGTGTTTTAATATATTCTTTTTCGGGAGACAGTACCTGGATTTTCTTCCGGATCCGCATAATCAGGATCTGAATACTGTGTGTATTATAACAGGACTCACCCCATACCGCGCGGTAAATTTCTTCCTGCCGGTAGGGAATGCCTTTATGATCCATTAAAAAACTCAGAATTTCGAATTCATTGACCGTCAGATTCAGCGGAAGATTTCCAATGTATGCCTGCTTTTCGTTATTATCCACGGACAGTCCGGGCGTCCGGCAGGAAGGAACGGTGCAGCGGGAGTTTCGTATTCTGGCCCTGATCCTCATTTCCAGTTCTTTTAAGAGATAAGGCTTTGTAATATAATCATCCCCGCCGCAGTCAAAACTTTCTATCATGATCTCTTCATCGGTCAGATTAGTCAGAAAGATCACGGGTATGCTGTAATTTGCACGAATCGTCCGGCAGAGACAGAATCCATCCGTTTTTTCCATATGAATGTCCAGGATAATACACTGATACGTGTGTTCTGACAAACAGGAAAGAGCAGCCAGGGCATCGGTAGCAGTGTCTGCGTGATACCCGCATGTTTCAAAATACTTACGGTTAATTTCAAGGATTTCCAAGTCATCATCCACAAACAGCAAACGTTCCATAGTCGGGGCTCCTTTCATGATTTTCTATACTCAGAGTATAGATGTGTTATTTTTATTGTAAACATATTTCAGAGCCTTTGCAATTTTAACAGACAACGTTGTTATTTATTGTGAAACAGAATTCAATCGGGTGGACGTACTTCGTACGATAAGGTAATATTTTGTTTAGGATCTATGGGACGAAGAGAGGACTGCAAATGAAAAAGAATTATAAGAAAATGATCTGTTTATTTTTGGGAGTTATCATATTGACCATGGCTCAGCCAGTTTTCTGCTCTGCATGGGGTCCTCCCAAAACAGAGGATGAAGAGAAATTTTTAGAATGGTATGAGAAGCATAAGAATGACCAGAATGCCGTCTATACTCTGACAGGGGATCTGAAGCTGACAAAGGGGACTAAGGAAGATCCCATCCGATTTGACGGCAGAGGCAAAGTGAGGATTGACTGCGGGAATCATGGAATTATTGTAAACAGCAGAGTGATCATTGATAATCCTGAACTTACGATAAGCGGAAACTATATGTTTGTACTAATGGAAAACAGTATAGACTCTCATCTTATTTTAAAAAGAGGGACGGTTCTTGACGAGTCCGACGATGCATGTGCGGTTCAGGTTATCCGCGGAACCCTTCAGACTTCATCTGATCCGTCGGACAGGTTTACGATTCAGATGAAAGGAAAGGATATCACCGGAATTTATCATGGCACAGATGAGCCGCTGGTGCTTAGACAGATCAATGTTACAGCAAAAGGCAAAGGGCGGGTTGAGGGAGTTAAAAATAATAGAAACCAAACGTTGTCTTTGACAGATTGTAATATAAAAGTGTCCGGAGACCAGGAAGCGTGTGGTGTTTCGAATCTGGGCAGGACAGAAGTGAACCGCTGCCGCATTACTGCTTCTGTCAGTGATGCCTCAGGTACTGCAGTCAGTGTTGCCGGTTCCGAAATATCCAGCAGGGATTCTAAAATAGTTCCGGAAATCACGGGCATGAAAAATACAGTCTACAGCATTTATGATGTTGACAGCTTTACTCCTGTCATCGGCAGAACTGGCACAGACCTTAAATCCCTTCTGCCGCAAAATGCCAGTGTTTACGTGGAAAATGCAGAGACAGAAGAGAAAAGTATTATTTCAATGCCTGTTATATGGGATGCTTCAGGAGCAGATACTTCAAAAGAAGGGATTACGCTTGTGAAAGGGAGACTTCTCACAAAAGATCTGTTTGGGATTTACATCAATTCGTCAGGAATCAGCCCGGAGACAGCCGTCATTGCGGTACCGCCGGAGGGAATGTTTTTAAACAGTTACAGGATTCTGTCGAAGGAAGAGGGACGGATCAGGGGAATGCTGGAACTGCCTTATCCTGCCGGCGCAGACTCCATGATTCTTCAATACAGTGCGGATCAGAAAAACTGGAGGACTTATGAAGAAAAAAACGGCAGTACGAATATCATTCGCGGCCAGGACTTTCCAAAACCGTTCGGAGTCTTCAGCTTTGTCTTTGACATACCTGTAAATACAAAAACGTTTTATATGCGTACAAAGGTTCATGGCAGTAGTATTTTTTCAGGAACCAGCGCCGTGTGGAAAATAGACGTAGACCATGGGGCTCCGGAATCTTCTGTCAGCGGGGAATCCGGTGGAGACAGAGGCGGACAGACTGTAGAACAGGAGGAAAGTACGCAGAAGGATCAGAGGAGTGAAGGCAAACCCGGGTATTCGGAAAAATCCGTTAGGTATAAGGATAAAAATTCTTTCTCAGATCAAAAGTCTGAGAAGAGCCAAAATGTGAAAAAAAATGGGTCTTCTCAGAGACAGGAGAAAAAGAAAGAAAAAGTCCAGGGAAAAAAGACAGCCCCGGAGGTACAGGATAATGAAAAACAAACTCCAAAAACGTCTGGATGGGGGAGAAATGCAAAAAGCTATGATAAGGGAGACCTTGTTTTTGCAGCTATAGGGATTCTTCTGATTTTTGGAGCAGCACTGCTCCTCGGCAGGAAATTTTTCCGTAAGAAAAATCTGTCATAGTTCATGTCAATATTTATGACAGCATGTAAAAAATATGGTATACTGATAGGACAATCAATGGAGTAGAAAAGTATCCTTGATTTGAACAAAAACAGGAGGAACTAAGATGAGTGGTAGAACCAATGTGGAATTGGGAGGTATTACACTGCTGGGAAATCAGCAGACAAAATATCCGGATGATTATGCACCGGAAGTGTTGGAGACTTTTCCGAATAAGCATCCCGAAAATGATTATTTTGTAAAGTTTAACGCACCGGAATTTACCAGTCTGTGTCCGATGACCGGACAGCCGGATTTTGCGACTATTTATATTTCCTATGTTCCGGGAGAGAGGATGGTGGAAAGCAAATCCCTTAAATTGTATCTGTACAGTTTCCGCAATCATGGAGATTTCCACGAGGACTGTATGAATATTATTATGAAGGATCTGATCAAACTGATGGACCCGAAATATATTGAAGTTTGGGGCAAGTTTACGCCGCGCGGCGGGATCTCCATTGATCCATACTGCAACTATGGCAGAAAGGGAACGCCGTGGGAGCAGATTGCCTTTGACCGGCTGGCACATCACGATATGTACCCGGAGAAGGTAGATAACCGCTAATTTTGAGAAAATAAATTAATATGGGAGCAGGCAGCTGCTGTGCTTTTGGATGTTGGGGGACTCAGTCAGAAGTATAGCAGAAAAGACATAATAAAAAAGGAGAATGTTTATGAGGAAAGTTTTAAAAGCCGCTGTGTGTTTGGGGCTGTCCCTTACATTGGGATTCAGCACTGTGGCATTTGGCGCGGAGAAGAAGGAAGATATCACAAGTAAAGTAGGTGACAAGAAAGGTCAAGTGTCATCAGAAATAAAAGGAATGGAAGGCATCCAGGATGTTAAGTCAGGCCAGGTTATTAAGGCTGCAAAAAAATCAAAAGGTGCTCGGGCTGTACAAAACACTACTGCTTATAGAATAAACACTCAGGCTAATGTAAACGCAATCAATCAGAGAATTCAAAAAGGTCAGTTCAATGTTGTAGGTCCGATTACAACCAGTAAACAAGTAGTAGCTAATATTTATATGCCTACAAATGGTAAACTCTGTGTGGCTTTTGGAAACTCTTATGTTGATCAGTCAACCGGATTGATTACCTCAACACCTGCAAACTGTTCTGTTACAATAACCGACAGCAGGGGAAATTCTATTGCATCTAGTTATTCCGACGATGATACGGTGATCGCCAATTATGTAAATAAAGGAACGTACAGATTAACAGTGTCTGCACCTTATAATTCAGCTGTTGCTACAGGCTACCTTCCATATTATTACTCAAGTGATAACGGAAATTTATCTGGAACTGCAAAATATATAGCAGGTAATGGGGGAAATAACTATCAGTATTTTTCAGTTTCAAAGAGGAGTCAGGTTTGGACAGATCTGGTTTCAGCCAAAGGATATTCTTTAAAGAGTCATATTGAAAAGAAGAGCGGGAAAAAATGGGTAAGAATTACAGATCAAAAATATAGTTATAATTCAAATATCAGGAGATATCATGCATTAAGCAAGGGTAGTTACCGTCTTGTTATATCTGGTACTTCTAAATATGATTTTTACACTGCAAGATATGGAAAAAAATCTTATACCGGAAAATATGGTACTAAAAAGTCAAAATCAAAAACAATCAAACGCAAGAAATCAAAAACAAATGTTTTAACTGCCTCTGATGCAAAGAAAAAGTCACATTGGTATAAATTCAAAGTGACAAAGAGACGTTCCACACAGTTCAAGATTACTACATATAACAGCTCTGGAAGTGTGACTGCAACCTTATACAAAGGGAAAAAGAAGATGAGCTCACGTACCGCTTATAATCCAAGTTACATTACTTTCTCAGGAAAGTTATCAAAAGGTACATATTATGTTAAGGTTACGAAAAACACGAAAAATACAAGCGGAAAATACATTGTAAAATATGTAAAATAAGTAAACAGTAATCTTTGCAGCAGAGCCGGCTGGCTCTGCTGCAGTTGAATGAATGCTCAAAATACACAGAAGTTTAAAAGGAGAATAGGTTATGAAAAGACAAATGAAGAAAAAACTGGCGGTTTTATTAAGCCTTGTATTGATCGTTTCTCTCGCATTAGCCGGATGTAAAAAGAAAGAGGAAATACCGGAGCCGGACAAGCTTGCAGAGGCTTATTATCTTCTGTTTACCAGAGGAAATACAAAAGAGATAGTCAAATACGGACACACAGAAGCAGAAGCAAAAAAGGCATTAAACACATACAAAACAAGTATGAAATCTTCCTTCATGACATCTGCAAATACTGCCGGAAATATCTTTAAATCCGAAGATGCAGATAAAGTGATTGACGCACTTCTGCATTCCTTATCTAAGCTTAAATATGAAGTGAAGACAGACGAAAAAGATGAGAAAGAAGGAACTGCTACGGTGATTCTGAAATCTCAAAGTGTGAACCTGAGTGAAATACAGTCCAAGCTTATGGCGAATGTCAGAAAAGCCGCAGCATCAGGGAAAATAACAGACCAAAGCCAGATTGGAACGTATGTCCTTACCGAGATGGCAAAATTGATCAAGGAAACAAAGCCTACGAAAGAGATGAAAGAAACTACGTTAAAAATGAAGCTGAAAAAGGTAAAAATCAATAAAAAAGAAGTAGAGCGATGGATGCCTGAAAACAACTATACTTTTGAGATGCAGATTGGAAGACTTCTCATAAGCCAGTAATTTTTGGAGGGAGATAAACTGAATTTCAGATAGTCCTAGTAATCCTAAGAATTCCTTCAGGCTATTTTATTTTTTCTTTAGAATTGTTTATTTTCTATCCATTGTTTACGGGGAGGATTCTGATATACTTAAAACATACCTGCAGGGCACACCATATTTTAGCCCTATGGTTGGACGTGCTTTGCAAGGCAAAGTTTAGTTTTTCATATATATTAATCCTCTCTTTTCATTAAACAGACGGCCCCGCAGCTTTTGCTGCGGGGTTGTTTTGATGTGACATTTTCCGCCGCGGTATGGTATTATAGGAACACACATGTTGGAATGATGGAGGAATACCAGGATGTTTAACATTGAAGAAGAATTAAAAAAGCTTCCGGCCAAGCCCGGAGTTTATATAATGCATAATGACAAGGACGAGATCATATATGTAGGTAAGGCGATCAAACTCTGCAACCGGGTCAGACAGTACTTTCAGGGAAGCAGAAATTTGACGACAAAGATTCAGCATATGGTATCGCACATCGCATATTTTGAGTACATCATTACAGATTCAGAACTGGAGGCCTTGGTGCTTGAGTGCAATCTGATCAAGGAACATCGTCCAAAGTATAATACCATGCTGAAGGATGATAAGAATTATCCATACATTAAGGTCACCACAAATGAGGAATATCCGCGTATTATGCTGGCCAGAAGGATGAAACAGGACAAGTGCAAATATTTTGGGCCATATACGAGCGCCGGAGCGGTAAAAGATATCATTGAGCTGCTCAGGAAGCTGTTTAAGATCCGGACATGCAGCCGGAAGCTGCCGAAAGATATCGGGAAAGACAGGCCGTGTCTGTATTATCAGATCAAACAGTGCGAGGGGCCCTGCCAGGATTATATTTCCGGGGAAGATTATAGAAAATCCATTGATCAGGTACTGAGTTTTCTGAACGGAAATTATAAGGATGTGTCGGACATGCTGGAGGAAAAGATGAAGCAGGCAGCGGCAGACCTTGAGTTTGAACAGGCAGCAGAATACAGAAATCTGTTAAAGAGCATCGGCAAGATTGCAGACCGGCAGAAGATCAACAGCTATGGATTTGAAAACAGGGATATTATCGCATTTGCCAAAGAAAAGCAGGACGCAGTGGTCGCCGTATTTTTTATCAGAGACGGCAAACTCCTGGGCAGAGAGCATTTTCATATGACCCAGGATGAGGAGACAACAGATGAAGAACTCATGAGTGCCTTTGTAAAACAGTTTTACGCAGGAACTCCGTATCTGCCGGGAGAGATCTTCCTGGAGTGCGGCATGGACGATATGGAGATTGTGGAAGAGTGGCTTTCCAAGAAGAGGGGCGGACGGGTGCATATCCGGATTCCGCTCCGGGGAGAAAAGCATCGTCTCGTTGAACTGGCAAAAGAGAATGCGTCCAATGTTTTGAGACAGGATAAAGAAAAACTCAAGAGAGAAGAAAAAAGGACCATCGGAGCAGTGAAAGAGATCGAGCAGCTCCTTGGAATCAAGGGGCTTCACAGGATGGAGGCCTTCGATATATCTAATATCAGCGGGTTTCAGACCGTTGCCTCTATGGTCGTCTTCGAAGACGGAAAGGCCAGAAAGCGTGATTATCGGAAATTCCGCCTAAAGACAGTGGACGGCCCGGATGATTACAGAAGTATGGAGGAAGTCCTCACGAGGAGACTCCTGCACGGACAAAAAGAGATCGAAGAATTAAAGGCTAAAAATGAGGATCTGGAATTTGGAAGTTTTACCAAGTTTCCGGATCTGCTCCTGATGGATGGAGGAAAAGGCCAGGTAAATGTTGCTCAGAGAGTTTTAAAAGACCTGAAAATGGATATTCCGGTGTGCGGTATGGTAAAAGATGACAATCATAGAACCAGGGCATTGTACTATAATAATGACGAAATCTATTTTCCGAAAAGGAGCGAAGCATTCCAGCTGGTCACAAGGATTCAGGATGAGGCCCACCGGTTTGCCATCGAATACCACCGGTCGCTGAGGGCAAAAGGCCAGGTCAGCTCTGTACTGGATGAGATCAAAGGTGTAGGGCCGAAGCGCAGAAAAGCACTCATGAAACATTTTAAGCAGATACAGAACATCAAAGAGGCTACGGAAGATGAGATCATGCAGGTTCCGGGAATGACAAGGAAAGCAGCAAAAGAGATCTATTCGTTTTTCCATTTGTCTAAGGAAGAAAATGTGATAAACTAAGAATAACAATCGGACAAGGAGGATTCATTATGAGCGAGGAATACAAAGTATCGGTGGCAGAACTGGCAAAGAAGCTGGAACTGATCCCGGTGATCCCGGAAATTAACACCAATGACATTTATATCACCCAGGCAGAAGTAAACCGGCCGGCGCTTCAGCTGGCAGGCTTTTTTGACCATTTTTCATCGTCCAGGGTGCAGATTATTGGAAATGTAGAATATATATATATCAATAATATTTTGGAAAAGGATGAAAACTGTAACCAGATTCTGGACCGTCTTTTCAGTGCCCAGATTCCATGTCTGGTATTCTGCCGTGGAAAACAGCCGTGTGATAAGATCGTTGACTTTGGAAGGAAATACGGAGTTCCGGTTTTTATCAGTAAAGATTCAACTTCAGAGTTTACCGCAGAAGTCATCCGCTGGCTGAGTGTGGAACTGGCGCCCCGGATTTCAATTCATGGAGTGTTAGTGGATGTATTCGGCGAAGGAATCCTGATCACAGGGGAAAGCGGCATCGGCAAAAGCGAAGCTGCTTTGGAACTTCTGAAGAGAGGCCATCGGCTTGTTTCAGATGATGTGGTGGAGATTAAGCGTGTGAGCAAAGATACCCTGATCGGTTCCTCACCGGCAGTGACCCGGTTTTTCATTGAACTCAGGGGCATCGGCATCATTGATGTAAAGAACCTGTTCGGTGTGGAGAGCGTCAAGATGACCCAGAGCATTGATCTTGTCATTCAGCTGGAAGACTGGAACAAAGAAACAGATTATGACAGGCTCGGACTGGATGAAAATTATATAGAATATCTCGGGAATAAGGTTGTGGCACACGCGCTGCCGATCCGTCCGGGAAGAAATCTGGCGATTATCGTTGAGGCCGCTGCCATCAATCACCGCCAGAAGAAGATGGGATATAATGCCGCGGAAGAATTATACAAACGAGTGACCGGGAAATTGGAGGAATAAGCAGAATGAATTACATTTATGGAGTCGATGTAGGAGGCACCACCGTAAAACTGGGACTGTTTCAGGAGGACGGAAGCCTGAAAGAAAAGTGGGAGATTCCCACCAGAAAAGAGAACGGCGGGGCCTATATTATAGAGGATATCGGAGCGGCGCTGAAAGAAAATATCGCATCCCATGGGATGGAAACCGGACAGCTGATTGGAGCAGGAGTCGGGGTTCCCGGGGCAGTACTTTCTTTTGAAAAGGTCAATGAATGTGTCAATCTGGGCTGGGGGCAGGTCAACGTGGCTCAGGAACTGGGAAAACTGCTGGACTGTCCTGTCAAAGTGACCAACGATGCAAATGTGGCTGCGCTGGGAGAACTTTGGGCTGGTGCTGCGAAAGATTACCGCAGTGCTGTCATGGTTACTCTGGGAACAGGTGTGGGCGGCGGCATGATCGTCGACGGACAGATCATCAACGGAAGCCATGGATATGGCGGTGAGATCGGACACATGACGGTAAATCCGGCGGAGACACGCAAGTGTAACTGCGGAAAGACCGGCTGTCTGGAACTGTACGCTTCAGCGACAGGAATTGTATATGAGACAAAAAAAGCGCTGGGGGAATCTGACATAGAAACGCCGCTGCGCCGAATGGACGGCTTTTCGGCAAAAGATATTTTTGATCTGGCAAAAGAAGGAGACGCCTTTGCCATAGAACAGGTCGACCGGCTGGGAGAGAAGCTGGCAATGGCCTTCGGGAATATCACACTGACAGTAGACCCCGAAGTATTTGTCATCGGGGGAGGTGTGTCGAAAGCAGGAGATATCCTTCTTGACGCCATTAAAAAGCATTATGGGACATACACCTTCGGCGCTGTAAAAGAAGGGAAATTTATTCTTGCAAGTCTCGGAAATGACGCAGGAATTTACGGGGCTGCAAGGCTGATTAAAGGAGAATAGCATGAACACGATTCTTGAAGAATTGAGACAGAAGATCGCACCCGAACGGGTACTTACAAAAGAACCGATGAAAAAACATACGACCTTCCGGATAGGCGGAGAGGCAGAATTGTACATTATTCCTGAAACCATTGAGGAAGTGCAGTGGACCGTGAAGACTGCCAGGAAACACGAAATTCCCATGTTTATTCTGGGAAACGGAAGCAATCTGCTGGTAGGGGACCGTGGAATCGACGGCATTGTCCTCCAGATTTATAAGAACATGAATGAAATCACAGTCAACGGAACTGAGATTACGGCTCAGGCTGGGGCTTTGCTGAGCTCTATTGCCCGGGAAGCACAGAACCGGAGTCTGACCGGGTTTGAGTTTGCAGGAGGCATACCTGGAACATTCGGAGGCGCAATCACTATGAATGCGGGAGCCTACGGCGGAGAGATGATCCAGGTTTTAAAAGAGGCCACAGTCCTCACGAAAGAAGGAGAGATTCTTACCCTTTCCGCAGAGGAACTGGAGCTTGGATACCGTACCAGCAATGTCATTACATGCGGATATACAGTCCTAAGCGGAACACTCTCTTTGAAAGAGGGAGATCCTTCTGAGATAAAAAAACAGATGGATGAATATTCAATGGCCCGAAAGACCAAGCAGCCTCTGGAACTGCCGAGCGCAGGCAGTACGTTTAAGCGCCCGGAGGGCTACTTTGCCGGAAAACTGATTGATGACGCAGGACTCAGAGGATATCAGGTCGGAGGGGCACGTGTGTCGGATAAACACTGCGGATTTGTAGTAAATCAGGAGAACGCAACGGCGAAAGATGTTCTTCAGCTGATCGAAGACGTTCAGAAAACAGTGAAGGAAAAGTTTGGAGTGGACCTGGAACCGGAAGTGAAGCGGGTCGGAAAGTTTTAGAGGAATTTACGTATGAGGTTTGTAATCGTAACCGGGATGTCTGGGGCAGGAAAGAGCAGTGCTCTTAAAATGCTGGAAGATGTCGGGTATTTTTGTGTGGATAATCTCCCCACCAGACTGCTGTGCAGATTTGCGGAGCTTACCCTTGACAAGACTGCAAATATTTCAAATGTGGCTTTAGGCATTGATATCCGGAGCGGCGCATCGATTGATGAGTTTTTAGAAGAATTAAAAAAAGTCAATGAAATGGGTGTCAAGTTTGAAATTTTGTTTCTCAATGCCAGCAACCGGATTTTGATCAAGCGTTACAAGGAGACCAGAAGGAATCATCCTCTGGCCAGGAACGGCCGGATAGAGGATGGTATTGAAAAGGAGCGGGAAGCAGTCGATGTTTTGAAAAAACATGCGGATTATGTCATAGATACCAGCCAGCTTCTCACAAGGGAACTGAAGGCTGAAATTGACAGGATATTTGTCCGGGAAGAAGAATATGCTAACTTCAATGTGGCAGTGGTGTCTTTTGGGTTCAAATTCGGTATACCGGCAGACGTAGACCTGGTGTTTGACGTAAGATTCCTTCCCAATCCTTATTATGACCTTTCTCTGCGCCCTCTGACCGGCAATGACAGGCCTATTCAGGAGTTTGTCATGAAACATGAAGAGTCCAGAGTATTTTTAGAGAAATTAGAAGATATGCTCAAATTTCTGATTCCCAACTACATCAAAGAAGGAAAGTATAATCTGGTCATAGGGATCGGCTGCACTGGAGGAAAGCACCGTTCTGTCACCATCACGAATGCACTGGCAGAAAAATTAAAACAGCTGCCATATCCGGTGAAGGTTGAGCATAGAGATATAACGAGGTAGGAAATGTCATTTTCAAGTGAAGTCAAAGAAGAACTTGCAAGGCTTACGAGCGGAGCAAGACACTGTAAAATTGCAGAACTTGCCGGTATTCTCAACTTTTGCGGGGAAGTCCGCGAAGAGAAGGGAATCTATCTGGTCAAGGTTCATACGGAGAATGTATCGGTGGCGAAACGGTTTTTTACGCTGCTGAAAGACACATTCCATATACATGGAGAACTTCAGGTAAAACGCAACGAATATCTAAAAAGAAGTCGAAATTATTCGGTTTTTGTTGACAAACATGAGGATTGTGTTTTATTATTGAAAGCAGTGAAATATTTCGAACCGAAAAACTTTGGATTAGTCCTGCAGAACACGTGCTGTAAAAGGGCCTATATCCGGGGAGCATTTCTGGCAGCCGGTTCCATGAGTGATCCGGAGAAGAATTATCACTTTGAAATTGTAACTCTTCATGAACAATTTGCGGTACAATTGCAAGATGTGCTTGATTTTTTTGAATTAGATGCTAAAATAGTTATTCGTAAGAAGTACTATGTAGTGTATATCAAAGAAGGTGCCAAGATCGTTGATGTACTGAACATTATGGAAGCACACATAGCTTTGATGAACCTCGAAAATGTCCGTATCTTGAAAGATATGAGGAACACGGTGAACCGCCGTGTAAACTGTGAGACTGCCAACATTAACAAGACAGTGTCAGCAGCCGTGAAGCAAGCCGAGGATATTCGATTTTTACAAGAGCATAGAGGGCTTAGTGAACTGAACCAGGGACTGCAAGACATCGCCTATCTGCGATTGGAACATCCGGAGGCTACTCTGAAAGAGCTAGGAGAGATGCTGAATCCCCCCGTAGGCAAATCAGGGGTCAATCATCGTCTTAAGAAGCTGAGTAAGATTGCTGAAGATATGAGAATGGGAGGATCATTATGATTTCTAAGAGTATCAATATTCATGTGACCGAGAACAAGGAAGAACGTCCGGTTGCCTTTCTGGTCCAGATGGCCAGCCAGTTTGAGAGCAAGATCCTGATCGAGGCAGGCAACAAAAGGATCAACGGAAAAAGTATCATGGGTATGATGAGTCTTGGGTTGGATGATTTAGATAATATAACTGTTGTTGCTGACGGAGCAGACGAAGAAACTGCCATCACAACAATTGAAAAATATTTGACAAAAGGAGCATAAAAGGCTCCTCATATGCTGAAATAGCTCAGTTGGTAGAGCACTTCACTCGTAATGAAGGGGTCGCCGGTTCAAATCCGGTTTTCAGCTTTGGCGCAAACGCTGTAGATATCAGTGTTTGCGCTGTTTTTTTATATCTTTTTAGAAACATCAAAAACAGTTTTTTCAATGTTTTTTCGATGTTTCAGTTTTCGGAAGTATTTTAGAAGTATAGTTTCTTATGGCTTCTTTGTGCATCGTAGGTGATAAGTGGGCATAATGCCGGAGCATTACTTCAATGCTGTTTCCCATGATTTCTGAAACAACTTTAATATTACCGCCATCCTCTCCACGTTCTTCAAGAGTGTTAGAAGCAAACGAATGTCGTCCACCATATAAAGTCATTTCTGGAAGTATGCCAAATGGATGTGATCTATGCTTCTTTATGTAGGAGTCTACCTCCATATTATAATTTAAAAGTAGTTTCTTAAAATTTCTTGATATACATTGGGATTAATTCTTCTTCCATCTTTGTATGTAAACAATAAATCATTTTCTAAAAAATCTGGTTGTAAACGCCAGGTGTTTTTTAGAGCAAGACGCTTTTGTAATAATACTGCCAACTCATCGGGTATAATAAGCTTTCTGTGCCTTCCAGGGCGTTTCATATCTGATATGCAGTCGTATTTGTCTAATGCCTGGTGCAAAGAAAGAAAAGAGCTTTTAAGATCTGATTCTTGAAATCCGCAAACTTCCTCAGGAGCCATCGCTGTAGAAAAGCTTAAGCATAACATATCATAATAGAAAGATGCCTTAACACTTTGTAAAGACAAGAAATAGTTAATCTGATCTTGAGTCCAAACTAATTGCTGCTTAGGTGGAAGGGTGTACTGTTCTACATCGTGACATGGGTTCTGGGTTATTATATGTAATGGACGTATAGTATATTGCATCATTGAACTAAAAACACTCTTTGCTTTATTAATAGTGCTTGGCTTTAGTTTTTCATTGGGTTTGTTTTTAGGAGACTGTTTAGAAAGTTCTGCCATCCAATTTTCAATATGAATTGGAAGAATTGAACTCACTTCAACATCAAAAAAAGCATCTTTAATATAAGAATTAACACGGGAGTGTAAGATAAAGTGTGTAAATTAGTAACCAACTAATTACACACTTTATCTTACACTCCCTATAAAATTAAAATTTACATAGTTTGCTTGACAAACCCTCTCCGTCTGAAATTCCGTCTTCATTACCCAAACTATCTTATGAACCATTTTGCCTCTTGACACATAACTGATTGTTTCGATTCCTCTATGCGGATGCATTGGAAATCCTGCTGTATAATCATCAGGATTAACGCTGTCAAAAGAGTCAAGCATTAAAATAGGATAAAACTCCTTTGTTGTCTGATTTTCTAAGACTCTTACTAAGTTTACAACTGCTCCATCTGTTGTTCTAAAACCTTTTACTTTAGTCTTCACTGTTCTTTCCATTAAATTTTCCTCCTATTTTCTTCAAAAGATATACCAGTTTTTCTTTTTCTTCTTGATCCAATACTTCCATGCTTTCTGTTATCATCGCTTCATTTTTAGGTGCAATTTTGCTAATAACATCATAGCCTTCTTTCGTCAGATGCAGTATACATACACGCCTGTCTTTCTCGTCAGATAATCTTTCGATATAGTTCATTTTTTCAAGTTGTTCACTATTAGAGGTATGGTTCCCACGCTACTGAGTATTCTTTCCCTTACCTCTCCGACGCTCATATCGCCTTTACTGTAAAGAGCTTCTAAAACCATAAATTGACTAAAGGTTAAATTGTATTCTGCTGCTATTTTGGATGTTTTTTTATGTAAAGCATTTACATTTCTGTGAAGTCCGATCAAAATTTTCATTTCTGTTCTGCCCAAAAGTAATTCACCTCCTTTAATTGCATTGTATCTAACTAGATATTATCTATGTAGATATAATTTTGCACCAGATTTTTTTGTAAATATACATTGTTACTATAAATGAGTAAATTAAAAAATGCACAAAACTACATTGCTACTTTCGTAAATAAATCAAAATCGCTACTTGCCTTTGCGCATTGAAACAGATACTTCTCTTGCTGGATCATGTCACAAATCAGGCGGTATCCAGTTTCAAAAGAACTGTATTTCTCCGTTCCTACGAGACAAATATAATGTGATAGTGACATCAGCAGCCAGTATCTCTGGATTCCCTTTGAGGAACTTATCTGGTATGCAGCCAGTGCCAGTCTGTTTTCACATCACCTGAAACATACCTCGATTGCCCATCCGCATACATAACACGAAAGAATTTCCAGTGTCAATGATTCTGTATTTGTGCTGATAAAGGCACGTAATGCCCTGGGATTTGCAAATGCCTTTTCAGGATAACTCAAAAGGACAACCGCGTTTTCTTTACCGTTGAGATTACCTTCATACCGTACGTTCGGTTTTTGACTGTCACAAGGTCAAAGTTCGAATGTATTGCCAGTAAATCGGCGGCAAATTCACGGATACTTTGATATTTTTTATAGATCAAAATAAAGAATCTTTCTTTTCTAATATTTCACCAATCTTTTCATAAATGACTACTGCGTCTAAAAAACGATATCTTTTTCATAAGGATTTCCCTTTATATATTTTTCCCATAATTTTTTTTGTTGCCATACTTACTTTTAATAAATCTGCTATCTCTTTATACTGATTTACCAAGTTGAGAGTTCCTTTATACTCACTTGTTCTTTCTATCGCTTCTCTTAATGTAAATCACTAAAATCAAGCGTAATTTACACGTTTTGCGCAATTTATACAATTAACTTTTTTTGGTGGTTATTGTATAGTAGAAAATAGTTAAGATTGTTTTTAGATATAGAAAGGGAAAAAATGTGTATTTTCATTCCATTTGTTGTGCAGAGATATTTTATTCCACAAATAAAGAACTCTTTTATCCGTCTTAATTAAATAGCAGGAAAAGGGGTCAATGCTCTTTTTATTTACAACTTTCCATAAAATTAAGGTTATTTAATATATTTTGTAACAAAAAACAGGTAGTTTTTGACACTACCAAGCACTATGAGAAGGGCAAAGAATGGAAGCCAGAAAGTGAGTGCTTACATAAGAAAGGGGACTTTTTATATGAATTTAAATGAGCAGGATTTGAAAAAAGTCAAATCCTTACATGTCATGTTGAAAATGCCGGTATGGATATTAGAAAAAGAAACAAATAAAGTTTTAAAAAGCTATAAATCAGTTTATAAGCATCCTATTTCTTATGAATTTAAAGAAAGGAATATCTCAGAAGAAGTTGTACAATTTTATAGCGGAATGTTAAATGAAATTTTTTTATGTCTGTGGTATAAGGATGTAAAAATAGTGATTGGAGCTTTTAGGGTTAACAATGTTACAAGGGCAGATTTTTCTCATGTTTATAATAATCTAATGAAAGAAAGCAAAAAAATTTTAAAAGAAAACGAGTGTTGGGAATATTATGTATCGCTTCCCGTATATCCTCTGGGAGATATCAGAGATTGTTTGATTCTTCTGGGATTTTTGTTTGATATGGATTTGGAGGATGTTTATTCGAAAGGACTGCATGAGCAAGTGGCGCAAAACCAGTTGGAGTTGGTGAGAAAACCATCTGAAGACACGGTGTATGATACCTTCCGTGTGGAGCGATACACATTTGATTATGAAAATAAAATCATGAATCTTGTAAGTCAGGGCGATATTGAATTATTAAAAAGTGGCCTTGTAGAATTGGGAACAAGTGTTTTGCCAATTTTGACTAGCAGTTCTTTGAAAACAGAAAAGAATTATACGATTATTATTCTGGAAAAACTGGCATCACTGGCAATTCAGGTCGGGAAGGATATTCTTTCAGTAATCAAACTGAGAAATTATTATATTAGAAAGCTAGAGGAACAAACAGAGTTTATAGGGGTTCTGGCAACGCGAGACAGTGCGATCATCCATTTTACAAAAGAACTTCATGGGGTATCGAATCAGGCCAGAACATCCCTGATTCGATGTATCTTACAATATATTAATTTGAAAATTTATGACAATATCAAAGTTGCAGAACTTGCAAAACAGTTCTATTTATCAGAAAGTGCACTTCGTAGCAGATTTAAAGAAGAAATAGGCGTATCCATCAATGAGTATGTCAACCAGAGAAAGATTGAGGAATCAAAGATGATGATTCAGTCAGGGGTTCCGATAGGAGAAATTGCAAGGCGTTTGAGCTTCTATGATCTGTCTCATTATTACCGCACTTTTAAAAAATATACAGGTGTGACACCACAGCAATTCAGGGATACAAATATTGTGGTATAGAAAATCAGACCTGTTTTGATTGGAAAGGGAGTGATTCTTATAGAAGAATCTGAATTAAATGATTAGATAAAAGATAATCAAACACAAGAAAGGAGTAAAAAGAAATTATGATACAAAGAAAGTTAAAAAAGAAATTCTCAATGCTTTTAGCACTGATTTTAACTTTTGGAACAATGTTCTCAGGTACAATGTCTGTACATGCTGAAGAAGCTCCACAGGAAATTTTAAGTTTATCGTTTGATATGGACGAGGTAAAAGAGCCGGTTCTTGGAGATACAGTACCAGATAGTTTTAATGTTCAGCCAAATGATGGGAACAGCCTTACAGATGGTGGTGAAGTATTTGCAAGCTGGAGGGTAAAACAGGCTGACGGAAATTGGGGTTACGCAAAACCCACATCGGAAACAGTGCAGTTTGAGGCTGGAAAAGAGTATCGCTTAAGATTTGATATCCAGAACCTTAAGGCAGCAGATGGAAAAATATTTCATGATAATGTCCCTGCTGTTAAAGTGAATGATATGGATGTATCTGTCGTGACGGACGATAATGTTACAGATTCTTACTATACCAAGACAGATGATACAACAGTATCATTTGCGATGTATTCAAAATCCTTTAAAATAGAAAATATACTATCGGAAGTTCCGCCAGCAGAAACACCAGAAAAAACATTTATCGTTACCAAAGACACGGATGGCTCTGAAATTGGCCGATATGACACGCTTCAGGATACACTGGGAGCTATTAACAGTGATAATAAAGATAAGTGGAATGCATATACCGTTATGGTAACCCGTGATTATACAGAAGATGACAAGGCACCAGGCATTCCTATGAATGCGACGGTCACTGTTACCTCATCTCCAGGAAATCAATTTGTGATTACGCGTGTAAACCCGGGTAAGGCGTGGTCATCAAGGCATTTTAATGTTGGCGGTGATTCGTCCCTGACGCTGAAAAATATCATCCTTGATGGAAACAATGCCATGGGAGGTATTTATTCGGATGGAGGTGTTGGAACACATACAAGGGCTACCACGATCATCTTGGATGAGGGAGCAGTTATAAGAAACTGCCTTGGGCGAGGATCTGATCCGTATACTCCGTGGTCAGGCGGAGCAATCGTTACCTTAGGTAACGGCAAAGGCGTAGTAACGACTATTAAGAAAGGTGCCGTAATCGAAAACTGTAAAAGCTCAGAAGGCTATGATGGCGGAGCAGTCTATGTAGATGAAGGTACACAGCTTAACTTAGAAGGTGGTGTTATTGAAGGCTGTGAAGCGATAGGCACTGAAGTTACAGTTGGGGGGAGTATCCGTCACAGTAATGGTGGCGCAATTATGTTACATGGTACAATGAACATGACTGGTGGCATAATTTCTAATAACAAGACAACTGCCAGTGGAGGTGGTATCGCTGTATCTGATACTGGCAGACTTTCTATAACAGGTGGAACGATTAAGGGAAATAATGGAGCGCATGGCGGTGGTATTTTCATTCAAGAAAGTACATCAGAAACTAAGATTGAAAATGTCACATTTATGAGAAATCAAGCTAAATATGGTGGAGGAGTATACCTACACAAGAATGCCGGAATAAATGTAAGTAACAGTACATTTTCCAATAATTTTGCAATACAAGGCGGTGCAATTTATACTGGAAATTCTGATTATGACAATCCGGCGGATACAGGTAAATATCAGACTGTTAAACTTGCAGGTGATGTGAGCTTCGAAAACAACTCTGCTTCATATGGACTTTACACTCCGCCTGAAAATGCAGATGAATTTACGAATCTTAAATTTTCGAAATCATCTGTGACAGGTAAAAATATCTTTCCTGTGGATTCACTTTTGACAAACTATGATATTAACTATATCAATGGGGATAAGATTGATCCAACTGAAAAGTATCAAATTCGTTTTGAGTTTAAAAGCACAACCTCAGAAAGAGATTTACCAAGCGATATATTGGATTTGCTTCCAGACCCAATAATTGGCATTAAAAAAGGCGATAAAGTAACTTTACCTATTTTTGCTGATTCTGAAATCAAGGTAGAAGATGGAAAGTGGGTATTCACAGGCTGGAAAGACGGAACAGAAATAGTAGTTAATGACAATATATTGGTGGTTGGTGAATGGAAGTTTTGCCCAAATATGAGTGTTATCAATAATGTGCCTACGATTTCAGCAAATGATGTTACATTGAATGTAGACGATAATTTCGACCCATTGTTAGACGTTAGTGCAACGGACAAAGAAGATGGCGATATTACGCTGACAAAGGATAATATTATTGCGAATGATGTAGATACTTCTAAAGCTGGTATTTATCATGTGACATATAAAGTAACTGACAAAAACGGAGCTTCTGCTGAAAAAACAATTACTGTTACAGTGGAACAAAAAACTACTAACAAACCACAACAGCCACAGAAGCCAAATAAGCCAAACAATACAACAAAGCCTGATAAACAGTCCAAAAGTCCAAAAACAGGTGATATGTCAAATATAAGTTTATTTGCTTTTATGTTTGCTGGCTCAAGTGGTGCATTAGCTGTTTTATTTGGTAAAAAGCGTAAAAGAAATAAAAATGCTTAAAAAATGTATAGCAAGAAAACAAGTAGTTAATTCATGTTAAAGGACACCCAATGAGGTGTCCTTTTCAAATTTATATTATCATATCAAGGCTCATTCAATCGTGGTAAAATGAATATTTTTTATGTTTCAAAATTTCAGCCGGCGATTCCGGCTCAGGCAGCAAAGAAAAAATTATCTGTAAACAAGGTATATGATTCGGCCTCAGTGGTAAAAGGAAAGACGAAGAAGAAGTATCAGGTTCGGATTCAGATTGGAAAGATGACTTATAAGGCAACCGCAAATAAAAAGGGAAACTACAGTGTAAAGATTCCGAAACAGGCGGCGGGCAAAACCTTAACGGTGAAGGCTTATTTTAAGAAAGGGAAGAAGTGGAAAGCCTATACAAAGAAAAAAGTTGATGTTTTGGCAAAAACCATTTCGATTAAAAGGTTTTATAAGTCTTCAAAGTATATAAAAGGATATGTAAGACCAAAGTATAAAGTAAAAGTCGTTATGAACGGAAAGACTTACAGCAAAAGGGCCAGCAGCAAAAAGGGATATTTTTCAGTGAAGATGAAAAAAGCTGCTGGAAAAGCGGCGGCGACAATTAAGGTTTACAATGCGAAAGGAAAGTTCATCAAATCCTATAAGAGAAAAGCCTATGATGCTTCACCAAGGCCCAAGTATTATCAGGACGGAAAGCCTTATACAGGGAAGATGCCCGGCCGGTCTGATCCCATTGATTTAGACGCTTTCAACAAAAAAGTAAACAGCGCCAGAAAATTTGAAGACCATTCTATTTACTCCAGATTCGACATAACAGACAGTTATTCTATTGTGTATTACGGGAATGGGGTAGGTGAAATCGGCTATACTAATTATTACTTAGATAAAAGCAACAATGAAGAGAAGATGTGGTTCTGTGCTAAGCATGGAGTGACGCTCTATTATAGGGTCTATAAGTCTGAAAACTTGAAGAATACTCCGACTCCCGGACCGTCCTATAATACTGGGATAATAACAGAAAAGGGAGAACCAGCAACCTTAATCCCTGAACGGAAAGATCCAAAAAAGAATACCGCTTCTTTACCGATCAAAATTGTCGGTTATAAAAATGGGAAGCCAGTCATGGCATCCTACTATTGTATGAAGTTAAATGCGGGACGTTAAAAAGAATAATTAAGATAATAAAAACTCATATCATACGCCCAACAGCCGTATGATATGAGTTTTTTATTGTAAGGTTTTTGCCAAGTCAAATATGTTCTTATAGATTGTTGAGCTGCTGCTGTTCAATCTGCAGAAGCATTCTGTCATTTCTGGATGTGTATAGCGGGGTGTGCTGCCTTCTGATATGCTCCATCCTGCAGTGGAGGCATAAATCTTCTGATGAATTATAAATTGTCTCTCCGCATATCATACAGGGCTTTATACTGTAAATAAATTCTTCCCTCTCATCATGATAAAAATGACGGTACATGGCCTCGTCGACATCACTTACTTCTCTTGCTGCGGATTCTTTCCAAAGTCTGTAATTCTGAAATGCGTAGGACCCGGCCTCTCTGCTGATCTGGAAAACCGAGGAGACATCATCCTCATTCCGGCACTGTGCAAAATGAATGGCCATTCTGGGAGCCAGAATATTGCTTGCAAAAAAATTGGCCTGCTGTTCATTATAGGCACATTCTCTCGAATGGCCCAGCATAATATGTCCCAGTTCGTGCATGATGGAGAACCGAATCCTGAAAGGGGATTTGTTCTCATCATAGGCTATGATCCGTTTGGCTCCGTAACGGAAAGCGTCTTCCGAATAATTCCTGCAGTATTGGTAAAGACGTTCATTGATATCCCGTATATTTTGATAAGTGAAAATACGGTATCCATAGTGCCTTAAAATGCTGTAACAATCAATCGGAAATGACTGGACTTCACAGTCTCTGTAAACATCGAGTATCTTAACAAGTATATCGTGATAATTCAAATCCACCAGTCCTTTATAATTCAGATAACATCTTTATAAGTTCTAATTTTTCCTCAATAGACATTTCTTTTCCGTTTCTTGCGATCAGTGTTTTCAAATCTTCATATGATGGTTCTTTTCTGCTGTCAGAGGTCAGGAATTCATCGTCGCAGAAATACTCAGTGGTGACACCGAGTTCCTTCGAAATCTTTAATAAAACTTCTATGTCTGCCTTTCTGCTGTCTCTCTTAATCATCGAATAAATAGTCGTAGGTGCCACATTGATTTTCTTGGCCAGTTCATTGGCATTCATGTGATGTTCCTGCAGTAACAGCTCCAACTTTGCTCCAATTCCCATAAAATATACCGCCTTTCTAATAGAAAGAATAGCATAATAAAAACCAGAAGTAAATAAAAAAATATGCAAATGCGTATAATCATCTTGACATATAACTCATATGCGTATATTATATCAATATAAGATACGCAAACGAGTAATATCAGGAGGTGAGCTGTTGCCATATTTAAATTTAAAAACTGAATTAAAAAAAACAAATATTACAAACGAAGAAATTGCACATGTATTGAGGCTGCGGACAGAAGACGTGCTGGACAAACTGGAAGGCTCAGGGAGATTCACCATCGGAGAAGCAATGCTTCTGAAAAAAAGGTATTTCTCCCGGATGCCGCTGGAATATCTGTTTGTACATACAGCATCTAAGCCGTAACAATTTTACTTTTTATATTAATGAGTATAGAACATTTGTTTGGAAAAGGCAATAGGCATAATAGACAAAATTTAGAGAGGAGTACTATGTTTGACTTTCAGACCGAAAAGGGAAAAACTGACGCAGTTATCAGCATTTTGCTGCATCACTATACAAAGGAGCAGTTATCAGAATTTTATGGAATTTCCATAAGAATAATCAATGAGTGGATCGGGGCATACCGGAGCAGAGCGGCGGCTGAGATCAGAGACAGGCAGATCCGCTTTAACGGAAGAGCCGTAAATAAGATGAGGCCTCTTGTGACCGTTTACAGACCGACATCCGGAGCAATGTATATAGGATGGAAACACATCAGATAAAGAAAAGAGGGATTGATTTGACAGAAAAGGAATTGGGTCAGATGCATTATCTGAACAGGGAAATTGAGAAACTGAATGAAGAACTCAGCTGGATGGAATGTAAGAGTATGATAAAGTCACCGCTGCTGACGGGGATGCCGTTTGGGACCGGGGTCAGCGACAAGACAGCAGACTATGCGGTGCGAATGGAGGAGATCAGAGAGCTGATCGACCTGTCCATTAAAAAACTCCTGCACACGAGGGCAGAGATCGAACGGTTCCTACAGGAGATCGAAGATCCGGAACTCAGGCTTATTATACGGCTTCGTTCCATCAATAATCTCGGATGGCAGGAGATCGGGGAAGAACTTGGGATGGACAGAAGAACTGCGTCAAGGAAGTATCAGAGATTTTGTGAGGAGAAACTTGCTTAAAATGCTGAAAACAGGAAGGAGGAAATTATGAAAAAAATCATAGGCCGTGCCTTAATTTTTACCGCAGTGTTCAGTATTGCTGAAAATGCTATGCCGACGTGGTTTGCTGTTGCGATGGTTATAGGCGGATTTATATGTATGGATTTGTAAAAAGACATTTGCCCACAATGTCCGTGATTAAGCTGATATAGTTATCATGGAGAATAAAGGGTAGAGATGTCAAGTAAGGTAGCAAGGTCTCAGTACCCTTTATTCTTTTTTATCTATATTGTTTGAGAGGATCAGCTCTGGGTAAGTTGCCCACAATGTCCGTATACGAGATGATATAGTTATCATAGAGATCATGATCTCACAAAAAGCTATAGCAAAAACTATTTTCAGGAGGTGAAAAGTAATCGAAGATTTAATCTGTAAAAGACTGTCAGAATTTGCTGGCTTATCGGAAGTACTAGCGGTTTACGACGGTAAGCCTGCGGTATTTACCCGAACAGCTCCAAATGATACAGATGAAAAGTGGCAGGGAGATCCGTATCCTAGAATTCTGGTGGACTTATCTCAGGATGAAGCCATGGAACGCCAGTTTGAACAAGGTTTAAAACTGCAGGCTGTTACTTCAACTGAACAGGCAGTACAACCAGCAGATTTGGAAGCAGTGATTCTTGAGGCGATAGATCTTTGCTTTTTCAGCAGACAGAATATATCTCTTTGCTCCAGATGGAACAGGTCAGAGTTCTCAGAATCACAGGATATAAAAACCGGCAGTTATATTTTTGACATTATGAGATTTGAAAAACAGCAGATTCAGCAGCCGGACCCGGTATTCACTTTAAATGAATGGCTGAAAACGAGCTATCCAGAAGCAAAAATCATTGGATATGATGAGATGCAGGAAGTTTGGAAGGCTTCGAACGAAGCCCCCGCAATTTATGGAAGACTGGAGAGTATCACTCCGGGAAACTATGGGGACACATGGGAAGTGACATGGATGAACGCAGGAATCCGGCTACATTTGATCTCCGGCAGCAAATCCAAAGCCTTCCTGATCAGAAATATCAGCGAGAAACTTCTGATGAAAGAAAAGCTAACGATGAATGACGGCGGACCTATGTTCATTTCAAAGGTAAATTATAATGACACGATGAATCCTTTAAAGAACCGGCAGTTTTTCATTGAATGTCAGTATGGAGTTCTCCGGGAAAAAGAAGAAAAAGATCCGATTCGAAAAATTAATATTCAGGAGGAATGAAATGCGGAGAGAACAAACGATGTATAGTGTGGAAGAATTTGCATGCAGCCCGGAAGTGCTGGAAGCATCTGAAGATTTAATCAGAGCAGCTTTTTCTTATGCAGGATTAGAGGAAGCAACCGAGAAAAAAGCAAAAAAAATAATCAGAGAATTTAAAAATAAGGAGGTACATTAAATTATGGCAGGTACATATCAGACAGGGGAAGAAAAAATCAGACCTGGTGTTTACCGTAAATATGAAACACCAGTGAAAGAAACAGTGGCAGGTGCAATGACTGGAGTCTTTGCAATTCCTGTAAAAGCCGACTTTGGACCGCTTGACACAGTTACGGTTCATACAAAGGCGGATACAGTCAGTGCAATGTATGGAAACGGTGGTACTGTGAAAGGCGCCCTCAATTTATTTGAAGGAGGCGCACAGAAGGTATATGTTTACCGTCTGGGTACAGGGGGAAGCACAGGCAAACTCGAGCTGAAGGACGGAGAGGATGCAGCAGTTGTTTCATTGGAGACAAAATATCCATCACCGACAGCATTTTCTGTTACTTTAAAAAGGAAACTTGGATTTAGCATGAGGAAAGAATTTTCCGTTTATGAAGGTGCAGTATTAAAAGAAAAAATGGAATACGATGTTCCTGAAAGTGGAAATGAAGTTGCGATTTTTGTTGACACAGTGAATAAGAAGTCATCTATTTTTAATGCTGCAAAAAAGACAGAAGAATCAAAACAGCTTGCAGAAATCGTGCAGGAGCCAATCACTGCAGGAACTGAGTCTACAGTGACCAATGAGGATTACAGCACTGCTTTTGATGCATTTGAAGCATACAAGTGGAATATTCTTGTGGCAGATACCGTGGATACCGGAGTTCATACGCTGATGAAAGCATACATGGACCGAATCAAGAAAAATGGTTCCGTTGGTGCGTGCGTTATCGGAGAAGGTACAAATGTGTCCTTTGAAGACAGATTGTCACATGCAAAAGAGTGTAACTGTGAATACGTTATTTATGTGGGAAGCGGATTTGTGGATATGCAGGGAAATAATGTTGACGGATATGAAGCAGTGACGCTTCAGGCTGGAGTTATCGGAAGTACTCCGACAAATCAGTCCATTGTGCATAAAGCGATTCCTAATGCAGTGGATGTGATCGAAGTACTGAAAGATGAGGAGTATATTGATGCGATTAACCATGGTCTGCTTTTACTGTCTCCAAGCGAAGACGGACAGGTATGGTTTGACAGCGGCGTCAATACTCTGACAGTACCGGCGGAAAATCAGGATGCCGGATGGAAGAAAGTTAGAAGAACCATGACCAGATATGAGATCTTTGACCGAATTGACCGCACGATTACTCCGTTAATCGGACGTGTGAACTGTGATTCCGATGGGATTGCGGCAGTCATTAAAGCGGCAAAAGACGTATTAGATGAAATGATCAATGAGAAGAAACTGATGGTTGGAGCGGATTTCTTTGAAGACAAAGAAAATCCTCATGGAACCGATGATGTCCGTTTTGTCATTAAAGTGACAGACCTTGACAGTCTTGAGAAGGTATATCTGAATTACCAGTTTAGTTTTGGAGCAGCAGAATAGGAGGAATGGAAGATGAAAGAGAGAATCGATGTCAGAACAATCATGACAGGAAATGATGGAAAGTTATTTCTGCATGTGAACAATGAGCCGGTATTACTGGCCGAAGTAAAAGAGTATGAAATCAAGGCAAATTTTGCAAATATCGAATATAAACCAGTAGGGGATGTGCAGCAGTATGCAATTCCGGATAAAGTAAAATTCACCCTGAATTTCACAGGGGCAGTTATCCGTGACGACCTTACAATCGCACCGCTCTTAAAAAGTATCAAAGAAACCGGAGCAATTCCGACCTATGATTTCCAGGCATCTGCGGCCCGCAATACAGACGGCAAGGAGCAGAGACTGGTGTTAAAGAACTGTCTGCCTGACGGAGACTTCGACCTGATGACTTTGAAAGCAGGCGAAGTAGTTACAAGACAGCAGAGTTTCGTAGTCAATGAAGTACCGTACTTTATCGACTGGATTGACGGAAGTAAATAAGGAGGAAGAATAAAATGGGAAATGCAGCAAAAGCAGAAGAAATGGTAAAAGTAACAAAAGAAAATGAATTGGATCTGGTACAGGGGCTTTTAGAAGCAGCGGATTTCAGAAACGATGACGATCTCCAGACAGAAATTCAGATCAAAAGAAATGATAAGGTATTTTTTAAGTTCAAAGTGAGACCTTTAAGTGAGGAAGAATTGGTGAAGGCAAGAAGAAACGCGGTTGTTAAAATGCCGAATCCTTCAAATCCAAAATTACCTCCGATTGAAAAAGATCTCAGAGTGGAGGAGTTTACCGCATGGAAAATCTATTATGCAACCGTTGACAAAGAGGAAGTATGGGACAATCCTTCTGTCATGAAAGGACTGGAAGCCAAAGGTTTTCCGGTATTAAGAGGAATTGACGTCATCAATACGGTCCTAAGAGCGGGAGAAAAGGATGCGATCGATGACCAGATCGATAAGATCAGCGGTTTTTATGACTCCGAAATTTCCGAAGAGGAATATGCAAAAAACTAATTAATGCCAGTCCATTGGCTGCGAAGCTGCATTTCATCTGGCAGAAACAGGGAAGACTGCCCTCGGAAATCCTCGGTCTGAATCGGGGAGAGAGGGCATTCGTCCTGGCTTCGACAATGCTGGCAATAGAAGAAGCAAATCAGGCTGAGGAAGATGCACGATAAATCCTCCGGATTTGACTTTAAGCTATATCATTGAGGGGTTAAAGACTAAATATAGAATAATAATACAGAAGAAAAGATATCAGAGGCAATACAGAATGTTCCTGATGTCTTTTCTTTTTTTATACCCGCAGGGTCTCAAATACGGTGTGCCCTGTAAGAGGGTATACATTTAAGAGAAGGGAGGAAAATGGATGGCAGAAACATTGGTCTTAAATATGAAAGGAAATTTTACGGACAGAATCTCTCCGGGTGCGGGAAAAGCTTATCGAAGCCTTGAGAAGCTGGACAAAAAAATGGAAAAAATCATCAGACAGAGCAACCGGTTAAACGGTTTAAAAATAAATATGGAAATTTCAGCCGCAGACATGGCGACGAAGAAAATCCAGAGTATTCTTTCTTTGGGAAGACAGCTGGAAAGAAAGGCGTTTACTGTCAGAGTTAATGTAGACACAAATGTACAGAAAGCAATCAGTACGATTGGAAGTGTTTCGGGAAATATATCACAAAGAGCAGTCTCATCAGTAGCGCCAGCTATACAATATGGAGCTGGACAGGCAATTGGAGGACGAAGTATTTCATCTAGTAGTGCAAAACCAAAAGAAAGTAGTAAACAGAAACCTTTTATAGAAAAAGTCTGGGATAAAGGAAAAGCATTAGCCAATGAATACAAAGATAATGTGGTATCGAATATTCAGCAAAGTGCTCTTGAAAGGACTATAAAGGAATACAAAGACTTGAGTATGGATGTGGCAAAAGAAGCAGGTTTACCAGAGAAAGTCAAAGCAGGAGTTACCAAAATAAAGGGTGGGGCATCGAAAGTAACATCCAAAGTAAAATCATGGCCGATATCTAAAACGATTGGAAGAGGAGTCGAAAAGGTGGCACAGGTAGCGCCTAAAATAAAGGAATTGCCAATTACTAAAACACTTGGAAAAGGAATGAACTTTCTTAAACAAGGAGCCCCAGGAATTTTAGATTATGGAATGTCTGCTTACAATATTGCAACAGCAAAGCCAAAGGATAGGGCAAAAACCGCTGTAAAAGAAGGTGGAAGTTTATTTGGTGGAGCAGTAGGAACAGCAGCGGGAACAGCAGGAGCAGCATGGGTTGGAGGCAAAATAGGAGGAACGATAGGTACAGTTCTTGGAGGACCTGTAGGTACAGTAATTGGTACAGGAGCAGGACTATTGTTAGGTACAGCAGGTTCTATGATTGGGAAATATGCAGGCGGGAAGTTATATGATGGTTACCAGAATCTTAAGAAATCTGTCAAGAATATTAAACTTCCAAAACCACTTGCAAAAGCTGGAAATTTCTTAAAAAAAAGTGCAAAGGGTATTAAAAACTTTTTAACACCCAAAACACCGAAAACGCCGACAAAGCCTTCGGACAAAATAGATCCTTACGGTGTCGGCAATGGCACATATTCCGATTATATGTATAATCCTGGTTTTAAATACGGATATGACACCTTGACAAAAGGACAAAAAGGCGGAGCTAAGAAGAAAAAGGCAGGAAAACCCATAGGCAAAGACATGGGTCAGCAACATGGCAAAGGTTTTGGGAATATGCTCAATTCTACAGTGAAGCAAACAAAGAAAGGTCTTAACTCTGTGGATAAAGGAGCCAAAGGTGCTAAAAAAGGCATGAGCGGTGTAGGAAAGAGTTCTAAAAAAGCGCAGGGTAACATTAAGGGCTTAGGCTCCAGTTCAAACGGTTCCCAGAAGCAGGTTCAGGGACTGGGCGACGGTTCTCAAAATGCGGCAGGCATGATTGAAGGAATGGGAGGATCAGCGATTGGCGTTGTAGATTCACTTGTCATGCTGTCCGGAGCGGCACAGATGGCCGCCGCGAGCCTTGCAAGCATTTCTTTCTTTGGCCTCATGGGAGGCGGAGGAATCCAGAAAAATGCAAACGGAAGTTTTGTAGGAGGCAAGACATTAAGCTGGGTTGGTGAAGACGGACCTGAAGTGATCATCCCTCTGGGCGGAAAGAGAAGAAAAAGAGGCCTCGACCTCTGGCATCAGGCAGGAGCAATGCTCGGCGTATCTCAGCACGCAGACGGCGGTTTTGCAGGCGGAGGAACTCTGGCTGGAAGCAACAGGTCAGGAAAGAAAAAAGCACCGGTCAGCGTGTCTGTGGGAAATATTACGATTCAGCTGAAAGGCGGACAGGACGGAGACGGAAAGAATATCGATCTTCTGAAAGTCTTGAAAGAACAAAAGAATCAGGTGTCTGATGAAATCTGCAGAATTTTGGCTGATGCACTGGAATCAGCTTATCAAAACATTCCGGCCGTACAATAAGAAGAGGAGGGCAAAATGGAAATTAAAATATCAGAGGCAGGCAATTCCAAGAAATATATAAAAGTACCCTTACTTCCGGAAGAACTGTCTTATTCAAGTACAACGAGGTTTCAGGAGTATGAAATATTAGACCTGGGGGAAGTAAAACTGCCCAGGGGAAGAAACTTAAGTACGGTAAGCTGGGAAGGAATCTTCCCGGCTGTTTCAAGGGATACGTTGTCCTTTGTAAAGAAACAGAATACAGCACTTAACAGCCCAAGCTATTATATCAATTATATTCAGGACTGGAAGAAAAATCACAAGAAGCTGAATTTGGAAATTCCCGGTACGACGTTAAAGAAACTGCCGGTATATATCGAAGAGTTTAGTTATCATATCGCTTCTCTGGGCGATTACAATTATTCTATTTCTTTAGTGGAGGCGGCAGACCTTTCCTTAAATAAGACAGTGAAAAAAAGGGCATCGGGTAAAAGTACGAAAAAATATAAGGTCAGAACGAATAAAGAGACTCTGAGGGACATTGCGAAAAAGTTTTATGGAGACGGCCAAAAATATAAGACAATATATAAGGCCAATAAATCACTGATTGATAAGAAAAATGCCAGCCAAAGAAAAAAGGGAATCAAAACAAAACCATATCAGATTTATCAAGGACAGGTCCTTACAATCCCGAGTGTTTCTGGTTCATCCAAGAAAAAAACTTCGGTAGTTGCACTCCAAAAAGCAATTAACAAAGATAAATATGCAAAATTATCTGTGAATGGAAAACTGGATGCAAAAACAAAAAATGCAATGAAAAAGATTGTGATCAGAAGCGGAAAAAGAGGAGAAGTCGTAAAATTTGTTCAGGGAAAAGTGGGAACCACAAAAGATGGTATATGTGGTTCAAAAACCGTAAAAGCCATTAAAGCCTACCAGAGAAAGCATAACCTTAAGGTGGACGGCATGGCAGGATATAACACTTTGATAAAAATGGTGAGTTAGGAGGTGGACTATGGCAGGATCATTAGAGCATCCGTTATACAGGTGTCTGATAAAAACAAAAAAAGCGAATTATAACGTTTCAAATCTGCTGACGAGCCTTACAACGTCACAAAACAATGAGGAACTGGCTCAAAGCGTTTCCATTACGATTCCAAATATAAAAGATAAGAACAAATATCTATATAATAACATTACAGTCCGGGATTCGTTATACCTGTATTGTGATACCGGAAGCGGTTACAAGGAAATATTCAGAGGAATCATATGGGAGAAAGATTATACGAGTGATGTGACAAAGGATCTGAATTTAATGGCATATGACCGGCTGATCTATCTGCAGAATTCACAGGATAATTTTTTCTTTTCAAAAGGAAAAAATACGAAGACCATTCTTCAGACAATTTGTAAGCGATGGGGAATCAAATTAAACTTTCAGTATAAAAGTATCAAACATAAGAGGAAGATCATCAGGGAAGAGACTATTTCTGATGCCATACTTTCGATTTTGGATGAAGTGAAGAAAAAGACAGGAACGAAATATGTGATCTACTGTGAAAAAGGAGTTTTGACCATACGGAAGAGGGCATACAACAAGAAGATTTATACATTAAATCAAAAGGACTCCGCGTTGTCACAGAATACAAGAGTTACCATGGATGGAATGGTGACAAAGGTGGCGATTTACCGGGAACAGGAGTCAGAGAAAAAGGAGCTTCCGCCAAAAAAGGTGACAGTAGTCAAAGGAAATACATCCCGTTATGGTACACTTCAGCAAATTATTGTGAGAGACTCAGATGATAAGAAGTCTGCCCATGCAAAGAAAGAAGCAAAAGAAATTTTGAAAGAACAAGGGAAACCAATATATGAACGTACTCTTGAAGCAGTAGATAATCCATATATTAAAAAGGGCCACAGGATTAAAAGCAGTGCAGGAGCTCTGGAAGGTTATTATACCGTTATCGGAATCGAACATGACTGCTTCAATGGAACAATGAGCTTGGAGGTGGAGACCTGATGGCAGTAAAAGGGAATATAAGACTGGCGGCTATTTTACAGAAGAGAATGGGAAAAATCAAGGAGGCAGGATTTATCCCCAATGCGGAGATAGGAACGTATAAAAATAAGGGATTGGTGCTGGATAGCTTTCCTGATAATGTCATCGGAAATGATGAACTTGTTCTGTGCAGTACCTTGAAAGGAAAACTTGCACAGTCAGCAGGCAAAAGCATCAGAGTATTGGTCGTATGGGCAGATGAAACGCCTGTGGTAGTAGATCAGGTAGAAATGGTGGATGAATCATAATTTAGGGAGGTGATGATATGGCCAATCTTTTTCCTGAGGATATGGAAGATGAGGATTTAGAATTAGAACAGTTGGAAGAACAAATAGATGAGGAACCGGTGGGTTACAAACCAAGCGTCTGTTTTGATGACGGATTAGAAGACTTTAAAAGGGACGGATCTATGAAACTGGTAGAATGCAGCGGTCTGGAGGCATGGATACAGTGGTGCAAAAAAGTTATTCAGACAAAAAGATATGTATGTCAGGCATACAGCGATGATATCGGAATTGATATTGAACAGGCTTTTCAGGCAGGGTCCAGAGAAGAAGCAGAAAGTATATTGGAAAATGAAATCGTGGAGGCCTTGGAAGCAGATCCGTATGGAAGGACTGAGTTTGTACAGTCTGTCACATTTCAGTGGAAAAATCCTGATTCAGTAGAAGTACTTTGTAAAGTCATTGGTATTGATTCAAATGAAGCAGAACTGCAGGCGGTAATTGAGAGATAGTAAGGAGGAAGTATATGGATGAAGAAATTTTAGAGAATTTAGAGGAAGAATTAGAAGATGATGATTTTCAGATCCCTAAGTTTCTTGAGGAATCCAGTGAGGAAGAGGTCCATAAAAGAATGCTGGATAACCTGCAGAAGGATCTGGATACATCAGAAGGCGGGTATGTTTATGATTTAACCAAACCGACAGCCATCGAAGTTTCCCGAATGAAAGAATTTGAACTGGTAGAGGCCCTCAAATTGATCTGGCCGAGATTTGCTGAGGGAATTTATTTGGATTATCATGCGGAAACAAGAGGATTAGAAAGAAAAGAAGCAATCAATGCAAAAGGAATTCTTCGTATCGAAGGACAGGCCGGCACGCTCATACCTGAGGGTGCTGTTTTTACGACAGAAAGTATAAATGATGAACCTGAGAAAGAGTATGAGACTTTAATGGAAGTCCAGATTGCAGAAGAAGGTTTTGTGGATGTAGAGATTCAGAGTGTGGAGGCCGGATTATCTGGAAACAGTGGTGAGAATACAGTCATTCTGCAGGGAGACATCATCGAAGGAATCAACACGGTTACAAATCCTGCTCCGATTGCAGGCGGTTTGGAAGCAGAGGAAGATGAGAGCCTGAGAGAAAGGATCATGGAATATGACCAGACACAAGGGGATTCGTTCGTGGGAAATATGAACGACTATAAACGCTGGGCTTTATCTGTGGAAGGGACCGGGAATGCCAGGATTGTCAGCCCGGAAGACGGAAGCGGAATCGTAACCATCTATTTGACAAGTTCAGATGGAAAACCTGCGACAAAGGACTTATGTCTGGAAGTTCAGAATTATATCATGAGGCCGGATAATCCGGATGAACGGCTGGCGCCTGTCAACTCCATAGTAAATGTAGAACCAGCGGCAGAACTTTCTATTGCGGTGAAAGCGGTTGTCCAGCTAAAAGATAATACAATGGAAAACGTCAGAGAAACATTTATAAAAAGCATGCAGGAATACTTAACAACAGCGGAGACTGACGGGGAAATCAGATATACGAAGATAGCTAATATTTTGGGAAGTACAGCCGGGGTTTATGATTTCAGCAATCTTACTGTAAATTCCGGGCAGGTGAATATTCCGATTGAAGGCGGAAAGATCCCGGTATTAGATCTTCAAAATCTGGAGCTGACAGAATAGGAGGTAGTTATGGCAGTACATACAAAATTGATGGAAGAAGTTCTGACCAGTGAAGAAGCTCAGAAAATCATTGATTTTGTCAGCCCCGTTTACGGGAATTCCTATGTCGCTCTTAAACTTTTTCAGAGCATCGGGCTGGCATTAGATGAGATCAACAGTTTTCCGGATGATTTTATAGATCAGATCATGATACAGACTGCAACATGGTCTCTGGATTACTGGGAAGAACAGTACAGACTTTATCCGGAACCCGGATGGAGCATAGAACAGCGCAGAAAAAATCTGCTGGAAAATTTGGGACACCGGTTTAACAATCCCAAAAAAATTGAAAATGTACTTGAAGTATTGACAGGACATAATGTTCAGATTGAAGAGAATATCGAGAAAAACAAATTTCAGGTGTTTGTCATGGGATATGTCAGAGATCTGAAGCCTGTCACGGACTTTGTGGATAAAGTAAAACCGGCGCATCTTAGCTATAAAATCAAGATGTCAGAATTAATTGAGGCAGATGTGTGGATTTATACTGGAATCTGCCTTTCTGAACATGAATTTTACAGAATCGAGGTGGAATAAAGTGAATATATGGAAGTCAGCAGTTATTACAAAAAAAGGGCAGGCTCTGCAGGATAAGCTGATTGCAGGGCAGACATTACAATTTACAAAAGTACAGACCGGGACTGGAGAAGCAGTCATTACTCAGCTTGAAGACCAGACTGATCTGATCGGTCCCAATCAGCTTATTACATTTCAGCAGATAGAAGAAATAGACGGACATATCGACATTTCTGTGCTGTTGGAAAATACCAAGCTAGTGAAAGGATATGAACTCTGGCAGGTCGGAATTTTTGCTCAGGATCCGGATGAAGGAGAAATTTTATATTGTCTGGCACAGGCATCAGAGGCAAAGAAGATTCCTGCGGCATCGGAGAATCCAGGGTTTTCGGTTACATGGAAATTTCATTTAAAGAATTCCGGTAAAGCAGAAACGGATATTTCGATAACTCCTGCCGGATTGGTCGATTTCCGGCATTTTGATGAGAGAAAGAACGAAGTAAATCAAAGATTTCAGGATGTAGAGACAAAAATGGGAAGTCTGGACAACTTAAAGACCAGTGAAAAACAGAGTCTTGTCTTAGCAGTCAATGAACTGAAAACAGGAGTGGACCGCTTAAACCAAACATTTCTCGAAAAAACATATCCTATCGGAAGTGTTTATACATCTGTTAGATATCAAAATCCTTCCCAGCTTTTTGGAGGTGTCTGGCAGGAATTTGCCAAAGGGCAGGTATTAGTAGGAGTAAACACCACAGATCCGTTATTTAATACCGTAGAAAAATCGGGCGGAAGCAAAAACTCTGTAGTAGTTGCACATAACCACAGTGTAAATGGATTGTCAGTCAGTCCTGTAGGAGACCATACACATACAATTAATAGTGCAGGAAACCACAGACACGGAGTATATGCTGATGTTGACTGTATCACTTCAGCCACAGGGGCCAGGGATCTGGCCTGCCCCGAAAAAAATAAGGATACCCTATGGGAATCCGCAACACCGTATGCAGGAAATCATTCACATTCTATGTCTGGTAAAGGAGGACATAATCATACGGTACCAGCCCATTCCACAAACAGCAGCGGTGGAGACGGCACAAACAAAAATCTGCAGCCATATTTAACAGTATATTATTGGAAAAGAACAGGGTGAGACGAGAAGTGATCGAACAAATTTTAGCAGTATGCGGCGGCATCAGCATCATTGGAGGTGCCGGTGCCGTCATTTATAAAATCATTTATCCCGCTCTGCAGTTCAGCCAAAGGGTGGAACAGCTGGAGGAGCACTCGGAAAATGACTATCAGCGGCTGAAAGGACTGGAGGAGATGCAGAAACAACAGTCCAAATGCTTAGCCGCAATGCTGAACCATCAGATAACAGGAAATGGGATAGAAAATATGAAGAAAATAAGAGATGAGCTTTTGGAGAGCATTATTGAAAAATAAAAGGGGGGTCAAACAGATGGATTTGAGCTTTATTACGGAATATTATATGCCGATGGTCCTGACAGCATCTTTGATCATTGGTTATGTGGTGAAAAAATCGCTGGATTTTATTCCTAACAAGTACATACCATTGATTCTTGCCGTCAGCGGTGCGGTGCTTGGCTGTATCGTAAACAAGACGGTTGCACTGGAGCCTGTGGTTTATGGAGCATTTTCCGGACTTGCCAGTACAGGGCTTCACCAGGCATTTACGAGATTAGTGGAGGGGGAATAAGATGGCAGTTTACAATATCAGTGCCGGGCATAATCCGTCCGGGAAGGTGGCCTGCGGTGCAGTCGGACTTTTAGATGAGTCAAGAGAAAACAGGCTGGTTGTTAAAGAAATCATCAGTCTGTTGAGATCTGCCGGGCATAAAGTATACGATTGTACTTGCAGCAACGGAAAGAGCCAGGGAGATGTTCTGAAAAAGATTGTTGCCAAATGTAATAAAAGAGAAGTTTCACTGGATGTCTCTATTCACTTTAATTCAGGGAGAAACGACTGTTCCGGCGACGGGAAAATCGCCGGTGCAGAGGTCTGGTGTACGGCATCCTCCGGAATCAAAAAGCGTGCAGCAGAAAAAATTTTAAAAAATATGAAAAAACTTGGTTTTACAAACAGAGGAATCAAGACAACAGGCGGACTTTATTACCTAAATCATACAATTAATAAAGCAATTTTGGTGGAAGTTTGTTTTGTGGACGACAAAGACGATTGCGAACTGTACAAAAAAGCTGGGTACAAAGAAGTGGCCAGGGCGATCGCTGAAGGAATTGCAGGGGAAGAAATAAAGCAGGGGAAAACTAGTAAATATACTGCCGTGAAAAAAACTTCGTCAAAAGAGGCGGTCCGCTGGCTTCAGGGAAAGCTGAATCAATGCTATACAGGGACACTCCCAAAACTCGCAGAGGACGGTATTTGGGGTCCGAAAACTCAGGAAATGCTGGAAGCATACTGGGAACAGCTGAATTGGAGAAAAGGAAGTTATGCAGGCGGAAAAACCTGTAAAGCACTGTATAAAAACAGGAAAAAATGACATATCTGTGCTATAATTTAGTTACAACAATACGATGATTCGGAGGGAGAGAGATGATTTGTCAGAATTGTGGTAAAGAGAACAGGGAGGATGCTCTGTACTGTGAATGGTGCGGCGTAAAGCTGGAGGTTCCAAATGAAAAGGATCAGCAGTTTCGTTTGTTTCTGAGCAGGAAAGAGCGGAATTCCGGTATCTTCTGGAGTGTTGTAACACTTTTCTATGCATGGTTAGCATTAAGTTATTGGTTTGTCTGGTTTGGAGCCATTTATAATGTAGTCGTTATTATTTTAAGGTTTGTGCAGGCGGAAAAAGTAAAAAATCCATCTGTAGATCTGGTGCAGTCTTATCAGAATAAGAAGAAACTTCTTATCGTAACGCTCATTGTAAATGTATTAATTGGTTGGTTTCCGGTGGCTCTCGCAGGTTATTGGAACGATAAGACCAAGATAAACTATGTGATGAAAAATCCTGAGTTTGTAAAACAGTGACAGGAAAACAAAAAGAACAGGAAACAAAATCAAATTTTTGCTTCCTGTTCTTTTTTATTTGAATTGGTTTTCAACATAATTCCGCATTTCCTGCCGGGTCTTCATCTGTTTGGCACCGTCGATGACCTGACGCTGTTGGTCAGAAGTCAGCGAAGAAAATGCAGACAGGGCATTTTCGTGCTGTGCCAGTTCCATGGTAAATCCGATTGGAATATCTTCATTTCTCATAGTCATCACCTCAGAAATAGTATGACCGGAATCAGACAAAAAATACGGAAATAACATTCTATGCATTGCAGTCAGTCGTAATCGTCATAATCATCATCGTCGTCCCATTCCACATAAACGTGGACGTAGGCTTTTACCTTCGGATTATCTTTGCAAGTCAGCGTGATGGTTGCTCTGCCAGGTTTTTTGCCATAGATATAACCTTTGGAATTGACAGTCGCAACTTTTTTGTTGCTGGAAGAAAACGTTACCTTCTTGTTTGTGGCAGTCCGGGGATAAACCTTGTATTCGATGTCTTCCCAATCATGAACATCTACATCGGTGTAGCGGTCTTCCACCCAGATTCTGGTTGGCTTTGTATACTTCTTTTTTGCTTTTTTCTTTACCGTGATCGTACATGTCTTTTTCTTCTTTGTACCACGGATACGGCAGGTGATTTTAACTTTTCCAGTTTTCACTGCTTTTACAGTGATGTCATCATCTCTGCGGTCTCTGCTTACGATCTTCACAATTTTTTTGTTGCTGGTAGACCAGATCAGCTGGTCATCGTCGTAGTCAGAAGGGCGCGCGTAGGCTTCCAGCTCAAATTTTTGTCCTACCCGCAGGGTCTTCTTAGAGTAATTCAGCCTTCTTATAGAGGTCGGTTTTGGATCATCTTCGTCGGCATGGATGCTGAGCGGTGATATAATGACCGTCAGACTTAACAATGCTGCCAGTACAGCAGGCAGTAATTTTTTAATTTTCATATTTTCCTCCCATGAATCTTTAATCGTCATATTCTACAATTACATATACGTAAGCTTTTACCTTTGGATTAGCTTTACATGTCAGTGTAATCTTTGTTCTGCCCGGACGGACTCCTCTCACATCACCGCGGGAGTTTACGGTTGCTATTCTTTTATTGCCGGAACGGAAGGTTACTTTTTTGTTTGTAGCTTTTTTTGGATATACCTTATAATCAATATCCTCTGTATCATTTACGTCTACATCCATCCGTTTATCTTCCAGTTTGATCTTTGTTGGTTTTATGTATTTCTTTTTCGCTTTTTTCTTTACCGTTATGGTGCAGGTTTTCTTTTTCTTTGTTCCCCGGATGCGGCAGGTAATCTTTACTTTTCCGGTTTTCATGGCTTTTAATGTAATATCATCGTCTCTGCGGTCTTTGCTGATGATTTTTACGATTTTTTTGTTGCCGGTAGACCAGATGAGCTGGTCGTCATCGTAATCATATGGCCTTGCATAAGCCTTCAATTCAAACTTCTGCCCGACTCTGACAGTCCTCTTTTTATAGTTGAGTTTTCGGATAGAAGTGGGTTTCGGGTCGTCGCTGTCTGCATGAATTACTGCAGGGGACAGGGAAAGGGAAAGTCCCATCATGAATCCCATGAACATTAACAAGATTTTTTTGACTTTCATGGCTTACCTCCTTCGTCATAAAATACGTTTGCAGTGACAATATCTTCCGGCCTGCCCCGCATTCTGACAGGAAACAGGCCTGAGATATTGAAAATAAAATTCAGCGGTTAATCATCGATGCCAAATTTGTTTTCTAAAGTATCTTCTGCAAAATCAAGTTTGTCTTCCAGAGCGTCAATCCTGCGTTCGATTTCTTTATATTTTGCAGCTGAGAGTTTTCCGGTATCATACTGATGCTCATAATCGTCATCCAGAGTATCCAGTTCATGGTCGATGGCATCCAGTTCCTTTTTCAAACTATAAAATTTATCCTGATTTTTGGAAACATCGGAGACGGGTTTTGCTGCCTGGATTTTTTTTGTAATCTGTGAGATTTTTGTCTCATATTTGCTGAAGTCAGGTGTGTCGGAAGCGGTCGCCTGAGTCTCTGTTGACTTTTCTGTGGCATTTTCGGTTCCCTCTGCTGTCGTGGCAATGTCCTGTGTGGTAGTTGCTTCGGCCTGGTCTTTCGGTGTGCTTTGGCATCCTGCAAGTAAGAATACAAATGCTCCGCAGGCTAATATGGCTGTTATTTTATTTTTCATAATGAAATTCTCCTTTCGTATCTTTGATAACTTTATTATAGTTCCCTTTTATTAAAATAAAATTAAAGACTTCATTAATTTTAAAATGTTCTATGTATCTTTTTTACATTGAGAAAAATAGAAATATATGTTATTATTATTTATATAAAAGCTGGTTATATGACAGCAAATAGCATTCAGATAAATTTGACGGCATAGTAGAGAGAACTAATGCCGTTTTTGTTTTTTGAGATTATGAGAGAGGGAATGAGGATTATGAAAGAAAAAAAGTCAGGAGAAGTGTGTGGATTTACAAGCCGTATAAGAATTGCTGTACAAGTTTTTACGTTGTTTATGGCAGTGATATTAGCCTGTACATACATAGAGATTTATGGTGCAGGATTGGTGCCTGCCTACGCGTCACCGGCAGTTGTTAAACCTGAAGAGGGAGATGGTACTGCCGATCATCCCTATAAGATTGGTACAGCCCAAGAACTCTATTGGTTTGCAGAACTGGTAAACAGTGAAAAGGATAAGGCTGCTTGTGCTGTATTAACAAAAGACATCGAAGTAAATACGGGGGATGTCAGCGGATGTGATGGAAAGAAAGAAGAAGGATGGCAGGAATGGACTCCTATAGGAGACTTTTCGTCTGGAGGATATGAAGGCACATTTGATGGACAGGGACACACGATAAGCGGGCTCTATTTCAATGACAATGAAAAAAGGGCAGGATTATTTGCACGATTAATCGGAGCAGAAAAAGATGCTCCTGCCCGTGTAAGAAATGTTGGTATTGTAAATTCCTATATAAACGGGGAAGATGTAGGTGGAATTGCAGGACAAGCCCAGTATGCAGAGATAGACCAGTGCTTTAATACTTCCATGATTACGAGTGATAATAAAGTCACCTGTTGTCTGGGCGGCATTGTAGGAGAAAGTTTTGACACATATATTCATAATTGTTTTAATACTGGGACTGTAATAGGAAAGAATGCTATGTTTAGTTCGGTGGCAGGCATTTGCGGGTATAGTATGTCTTCGTCAGGCAAACTAAATAACTGCTATTATCAGGCAGAGAAGATTGACAGGGCTTACAATACAGGCAATCAACCCATTGTGACAAAGACTGAAGGAGTATCAGCCGAGGCATTCGCAGCAGGAAAAGTTACCTACCTTTTGAATGCCAACGATGAGGCAGCTTCAGATGTATGGGTCCAGAATGTTGACAATGGAAACACTCCTTATGGGAAAATACCGGAATTTAAAAATGCCAGCAAGGCTGCTGCTGTTTATCAGGTAACCGCATATAATTGTGACAAGACGGCGCCTTTGAAAGGAGTCGATGCTTACAGCAATAATGCGGCGGAACATGTGGCTACTCATATTTATAACAGCAGCACGGGAATATGCAGCGGATGCGGAAAAAATCATAAAGAGATTGCGGGATCCCATTCATATGATATCAATCATAAGTGTACGGTATGTGGATATGTTTGTCCTCACACTTATGACGCAGAAGCTCAAGATGGTATTTGCATAGAGTGCGGGTATGGACATGAACATGAAGTGACCGATTTTAATGAGGAACATGTCTGCGGAGTCTGTGGATATTTTTGCAAAGATCATAAGTATAATAAAGGCACCTGTTCTACGTGTGGATATGAACATCCGGAACATACCTACGAAAAAGGAGCCTGTATGGTCTGTGGGTTTGAACATCAGGAGCATCAGTTTGAGGAGGGTGTCTGTATAATCTGCGGATACAATTGTCCGCACAAATATGCTGATGGATTTTGTACAATTTGTGGTGTGGCATGTACAGACCATCATTATGTGAATGGTTTCTGTAATGTCTGTAAAGGATGTGAGTCAGCAACAGACACTGATAATGACGGAATACTTGAGATTGATAACTCGGGAAAACTGTATTGGTTTGCGGAGCAGGTGAATGCAGGAAGTTCAGGTATGAAGGCTGAGTTGACGAGAGATATTGTTGTCAACCCAAATATCCTAAAGGAAGATGGTTCTCTGGTTGATGGCGCAAATGATCTGCGGAAATGGACTCCAATCGGTACGAAGGAGAAAAACTATACAGGAGAATTCGACGGAAACGGGCATACAATTTCCGGATTATATTGTACCTTCAGATCGGACTATTCCGGATTATTTGGATATATTTCAAACGCGACAATAAAAAATATAGGAGTAAAAGATTCTTGGTTTTATGGAAAATATTACACAGGAAGTATTTGTGCATATAGTACTAATAATTCTTTGATTGGAAAGTGTTTTAACGATGGAAGCACTGTAATCGGCACATATGGGTATATTGGAGGAATCAGCGGCTATTCAAGTCAGACGGATATACGGAATTGTTATAATACAGGAGACATCTCAGCTACAGAGTCTCTTGGATGTAATGTGGGAGGTATCTGCGGAGGGTTCAGCCATTACGATAGCGGTTCTGTTGAGAATTGTTCCAATACCGGAAAAGTTTCATTTGCTAAAATAACTGGAGTACCGAAATATTATATTGGGGGTATTTGCGGATTTACTTATAATCAAGATTTCAAAAATTGTTATTATCTCGATGATGAAGAATCGGATGAACTTGAGGGAACAACACATAAGACCAGAGAACAGTTTTCATCAGGAGAAGTCACATGGCTTCTAGACACATCGGATGGAACTGTAAATCATACAAATGGCTGGAAACAAAACTTAGAGACGAAAGAACCAGGGTTTGATAAACAAGGCTTGTTAATATACCGTTTATCTTATCAGAAAGAGGATGATCCCAAGAGATACATAGAATATTTTGATGACTCATATGATCTGAAACCATTAAATTTATCAGGTGATTGGGTATATGAAGGTGATACTCTAGATCAGAAAAACAAAGACGGAGATTCATACATTGATCTAACGGCAACAATCTATTCTGACCTCACAATAAAGCAGCTGGTTCCTATTCGTATTAAGTCTGATCTGCCGACAGATATTGCAGGAACTTATCCCAGAGAGTTTTCAACAATTTATCTGTGTGATTATGTAGAAAATCTTGAAAATGTAGGGGGTATTAAATCCTGTGAGGTTACAGAGGGGACGGTTCCTCCTGGTTTAAAATTGTCAGAAAGCAGGGAAGACGTAGGGAAGATCATGGGCTTTTGTGATGAGGCCGGTACGTATCCTGTTACCTTTACACTGACAGGAAAATATGATCAAAAAAAAGAACTAAAGCTGGTTTTTAAAATTGCAAAGGCAGAAGGCGAGCTTAAGTTTAAAAATTATTATCAAAATCATACTTATGATGGGGGGCCTCTTGAAGAACCAACAAACGATAATGCGGAAACTTTCACGAACAGGGAAGGGGAGTTTTCGCGTAGATGGTTTTCAGGTTATAATGACGGGAAGATCGAAGGACTGGAAGAATTACAAAGTGCGCCTAAAGATGTAGGAATTTATACAGTGCAGATAACAAAAGGAGAGACAAAAAATCGCAAAGCAGTTTCTGCAACGATGAAAATAGAAATTAAGCAGGCATATATCCATCATTTTCTGGAAGAACTTGAAATAACGCCATATAAAGGGGTATACGATGGAAAATCGCATGATGCAGTAAAAATAGCCGGCGTGTCTGACGATATGAAAGTCCAATATAGCTTAAATGATTCAGCGTTTAGTGAAGAAATGCCTCAACTTACTGATAAAGGTTCTTATAAAATCGCAATACAAATTTCAGGAGATAATTTTTATAACAAATATATTTATTATGATAAAGATAGAAATCCATGGATTTCTGCAGGGATCACGGAAAAAGAATTGACTTCTGAAATGGTACAGGAGATTCCTGGCCAGATTTATACGGGAAATCCAATTACACTGGAAGATGATTTATCTATAATAGATGAAGACCATAAACTCATTTTAGGGAAGGATTATGAGATAACAGGATATTCTGAGAATACATTTGCTGGCTCTGCTGCCTGGGTAGAGATTCAGGGAAAGAATAATTATACTGGCATTGTAACCCAGCCTTTCACGATAGTAAAGGCAGACAGAGCACCAAATATCCCGGATGAAGAGATAACAGTGGATTATGAAGTTGAATCTGTGTCTGAGGTTGACCTGCCGGAAGATTGGGAATGGACGGAAGAATCTTTTGATAAAGAACTTCATGTCGGTGAAACGACTGCGACAGCAGAATACATGGGAGAAGATAAAGGAAACTATAAAGTTGAATCTGTCGAGATTCAGATTACAAGGCAGGAATGTCCTCACGAGCATACAGAGTTGGTGCATAAGAGTAAACCTACTTATACAGAAGACGGGTATACAGGAGATATTCAGTGTATCATTTGTAACGAGATCATTGAGTATGGGGAAGTGATTCCAAGACTGGACCCGACGGATATTAGCGGTGCTAATGTATATGGTATACACGATTTAGTTTATACAGGGAAAGCACAGACCCTTCATCTGGAAGTAGTTATAAAGGGGGAA
>NZ_AP023027.1:20000-82500 GCF_014467075.1 Anaerostipes caccae L1-92 | reverse complement strand
CCATCTAACGTAATCTAACCAACTGTGTTTTATCTTCAAATGTAATCAAGTACCGTTCCGCTTTCCCGGTGGGCGCCATGGCCTGAATCCTTTTCTTAAAATTCTGCTGGTACATCTCATGGCCTGCATAATTTATCATAGAGCAATGATAATTTCCCACAAACAGTACTCCGTCCGGGCCAAGGTACACATCCGAGAATTCTGTCTTAATCTCTCTCTCCATAACCTTTCTGCCGGAACGGTTATAGGCCTGTACCAGATACTGCTCTTTGGAAGACTTCTTTTTATTCTCAAGAATCAGGGCAAAATGGGAATCATCCGCAGCAATACTTTTGATCCTGGAATTTATTTTAATCTCTTTTTGTTTCGAAGGTGTGTCTTTTGTGTTAAAAATAATTGTTTTATTATCACCAAACGCACAAACCGTATTTTTTCCCATAAATTGAATCTTTGGGATCACAGTATCCTTAAAGTCAAATCCCGCCAGCAGCCGGTCTTCTTTTTCCTGCCCTTTTTCTCCGAAATCATAAAACGCTACCCGGTTCTTCGTCTGCAGTCCGTCCACTACCAGATAACTGACAGCCAGCATCGTGCCGTCTTCGGACAGGTCAATATCCAGCGGATATCCATTTTCATCGATCGTCGTCTTGATCGTTACCAGCTTCTTTTGAGAAGCATCGTAAAGCTCTATATAATTTTCATTATCTCCCTGCAAAACTGCGGCGATCACTCCCTGTTCCGCAACTTCTACATCACTGACCGCATATGAGGCGGAAAATCTTTTTACTTTTCCGGTACTGTCATATAGAAGAATCTCATTCCCGTTCTTATATGCAGCTGCGATATAATCTCCACAGTATGTAACAATCGGATTCTTGATGGAATAAGCCTTCTCCCACTCTACTTTACCGTCACCGTCGATAAACGAAATCCCATCTTCGTTATAACTTATGGAGCCATTTTTATATGCAAAGGACTTCGTCCCGGAATCCACATGTTCTGCCACTGTCCGTTCTGTCTTGAGCATGTGGTAAGTCCGATATCTGTATGCCAGGAAGACTGCAAACAGTACCACACACAAAATCCCCCCAAGAATGATCCTCTGTTTTTTGCGGATCTGTTTTTTCAAAATAGAATTCTGCATTGCTTCCCTGCTGTTTGTATAGAGGGAAAAACCTGATTTTATCCTATGGTTCATTGTAAAACCCCTGTATTTTTATTTAACATTATCAATATCACGCTTTATTATACATGATTTTACTTTGTTATACTAGGAATAATTAGTTTCTGTCCGGGATAGATACGCTCCTTCGGCCCAATCTTATTTGCATCCAGTATTTTATACATATATTTTCTGGTTCCATACATTCTGCGGGAAATGGATACCAGACTGTCCCCTTTTTTGACGACATAAGTTTGGCTGTGTTCCATGGACTGCGTAGATTTCTGTGTTGACGCAGTGGCTGCGGTTGTGCCGGCTTCTGTTTTTTTCTCGTCCGCTGTCGTGCCCGCCTCTGTCCCGTCCGCTTTTTCGGTGCTGGCCGGCAGCTGTTTCGTGGTTGTGCCTGACCCCTTGTTTTCTTCCTCCATTGAAACATTGTCCTTCACGCCTTTTCCCATGGTCTCCACCGCCCCATGAATCGCGTCGCCAAAGGAGGAACTGTTATCCAATCTGGAATAATAGAACATTCCTCCGGCTAAGATCAGGACAAGGAGCATTGCCGCACTGGAGGAAAGCCGCTTCATCATGTCCTTTGTCTTGCTGCTTTTCTGCTTCTCCTGGACGATTGTCCGAAACTGCCGCACAATTTTTTCATCTCTCTTGGCTTCCAGCATGGATTCATAAGATACAGCTTCTTTTAATTTTTGATTCCGCTCAATAAGGTATTCCTGCATCATCGGATTTTTTTCATAGTATATGTAATAACCGCTCTGTCTCACCAGATCTTGTCCGCGGTATACGTAAAATGCATCTTCCCCCTCCAGGTGATCTGTCATATACAGCACTTTCCCGTCACCCGGAAAATTTTCAAAATGAGTCTTCTTTATCTTATCATTAAGCCTTACCGAGAATCCCATTCTGGAAAGCGCCCATCCGATCACCTCCAGATCCGGAAAGAAACGTTCTTTCTTCTGATAGATTTCCCGCCAAACCTTATCGTCAAATACGGTCTCGTCCAAATCCAGCTCTATATTCTGCCCTTCCACAGCTCCTCTGATAAATATCACAGTCTCATTATCAATACTCTTTTTTTCTCCAAATAATATAGCCCCTCTTACAAAAGTGTTTTTGTCCGTCGTCAATGCTTTTAAAAATGTAACTACAAAATCTTCGATATAAACTTTTGTTGTTCCCACAGGCCCGCCGATCTGTCTGATGTTCTTCGGCAACTGATTTTCTGCTCTCACGAAAAAGCCTCCCTTTCCTCTTTAATACCAAAGACTTTACCACAGTATTTTCAATTTTTTTATCAAAGGGCGTCGACTGAAGAAAATAATTTTGCCCATGTGGGAAGTACGTATTGGGACGGTATACTTTTTTGTTTTATGTATAAACTATATGGAGCGTCTTATACGGCGAAAAATGATATTTAAGAAATGATTGGAGAACGCAATGCGCATTTCAGACCGAATATCCTATTTTAATCCCAAAGACAGAGAAGCGGGTGCTTTACTGCAGGCAGATTTGATCCGCCGGATTCAAATGCAGAAAAAAGACAGCCAGCAGGTAGTCGTCCTGTGTGTGGGAACAGACCGTGCTACCGGTGACTGTCTTGGGCCCTTGGTAGGCCATCAGTTAATGACATCTTCTTATTATAAAGTCTTCGGAACTTTGTCACAGCCGGTACATGCCGGAAATCTTACTCAGACTATGGCCGAAATTTACCGCTCGTTCAGGGAGCCCTTTGTTATCGCCATCGATGCGTGTCTGGGTTCTGCTGATCATGTTGGCTATGTGACCGTGTCTTCCATGCCGCTGTTTCCCGGACAGGGTGTAGACAAAGAACTGCCGCCTGTAGGAGATATCTCGATTACCGGCATCGTAAATTTCACATCAGAGACCAACTTTAACACCATACAGACCACAAGGCTTCACACGGTCATGGAACTCTCCTCTTATATTGCATGCGGAGTAGAGGATTCTGTCCGGTATTTTGCGAAACATGCTGCAACGACTTAAAGATGTCACATATTCAGTTTCATATCCCCCTGTTTTATAATGCCCATCCGGCGCATGCCTTCTGATATAAAGTAAGTCAGCAGTGCAGGAGCAATGATATGCATTCCAATGATCATGACTGCGGTTGCGGCCGGAGAAACCCCGCCGGCCACCATAGTCTTATATCCCATAATCTGCCCTACTAATCCGGCTGTCCCCATCCCGGAACCAATGGCATTGTTTGTCATCTTCAATATTATAGTAGAAACAGGTCCCAGCACAGCACTGGTGAGGATCGGCGGAATCCAGATCAGCGGTTTTCTGACGATGTTTGGAACCTGAAGCATCGATGTACCGATTCCCTGAGCAATTAAGCCTCCCACCCTGTTCTCTCTGAAACTCGCCACTGCAAATCCTATCATCTGAGCGCTGCATCCAACTGCAGCAGCTCCCGCAGCAATTCCTGAGAGATTTAATATGACTCCCAGCGCGGCTGAACTAATCGGCAGAGTCAGTGCCATCCCCATCAGAACTGATACTACAATACCCATCAAAAACGGCTGCTGCTCCGTACCCCACCGGATAAGGTCGCCCAATCGCGCCATCAGCTGACTGATCCATGGACCGAGAAACAGACCTACGGCACCCCCGGATAAAATGGTTGTAATTGGTGTAAGCAGGATATCCAGCTGTGTCCTTCCAGAGATCAGGCGTCCCAGTTCAATTCCTACATAGGCAGCCAAAAAAGCGCCCAGAGGTTCCCCCGGACCAGAGAGGACGACAGCCCCTTTGACAATCAGGGTTCCCGCCATAATTTTTGATGCATATGCTCCAATCATTCCTGCACATGCCGATGAAACGGTTACCAGAACCGATTCCTGAAAACGTGAGGCAACTCCCACGCCAATCCCGGCCCCGGTCAGTACTTTGGCCGCTGCCGCACCAACTGCCAGGACTTGTCCGATATTTCCGCCTATCAGCAGTCCAACTTGTTCCAGAATCGTCCCGATAATCAGAGTCGCAAACAACCCCTGCGCCATCCCGGACAATCCGTCAATAAAGAACCTCTTTAAAACCTTCATTCGATCTTCTCCTCAATATTCTTCTTTAACGTCATTTTAAATCATTTTCTCTCTCACTACAATATTGACTGTTTTATATTTATCTTCTATTATACTTAATATATTTCAAATAGAAAGCAGGTAAAACCAATGTTCCGTATGTGGGGAAAACTAATGAAAAGCAACCGGCTGCTGAAAGACACCGTAATCAGTGTGGAAGATGCCGGTCTGAACCGTACCCGAAAGGTATATAAGGCTCTTGAAGACATTTGTTATGAGTTTGATCTGCCGAAACCTCTCTGGCTGGAGGCGAACAAAAAGGAATTTATGACCCACGATAAAACAAGATTTTATCATGACAGTTTTATTGAAGATATTGACTTTGATTTCTTGGAGGTCCAGGTTATCGAAGAAGACCAAAGCCTTTAGAATATTTCTACAGGCTTTTTTTGTACAAGCTTTACAATACCGGAAAACCTATCTATAATGAGAGATATAGAGAGAAACCATAAACGGGGGAAAAAGGGAGAGAATGAAAATGAAACGGCGGAAGAATAAACCTCCTACCAAGAGCGCTGTTGATTATATTGAACTGCTCTACAACAAGTATGCGCCTAAGCTGAAATATGTAGCAAAGCAATATATTCATAATGATACGTTGGCTGAAGATGTACTTCAAAATGTTTTCGAGAAAGCGTTGCTGTACTCTGAAAAGATTTTAGAATTGCCCGATGAAAAGGCCTTTACGTTTTTATATGTCATAGTTCGCAACACAGCGTATGACATGATCAAGGTTGAGAGCAGAAATAATCACGAAGAATTGACTTACGAGGACGGCGAAGATTCAGAATACTTGATTGATCCTAATGATTATTACATGGAATATATTGACTTAAATGTAATGGTAGATAAGATTGGCAGGCTGCCAACGAACCAGCAGACAGTTCTTATCCTGTACTATTATTATGGATTCAGCTTTCTGGAAATAGCAACGCTATTACAAATTTCGGAACTGACTGCAAAGAAGCGCTGCAGTCTAGCCCGCAGTTCCTTACGTGCTCTGTTTGAGAAGGAGGGATTGAGTTATGAGTACAAACGATAAAAAAGACAAAAATGAAGAATTGTTTGACCATATCATCGAGTATGGTGCAAGCAGATGGACCGACGAAATCTCCCCTGATAATATTCCTGAAGAGGAACTGTCGGATCAATTAAATCAAAAAATTGACACCATATTTTCCTCGGCCAGGAAAAGGGCAAACAGAAAACGCAGGTTTATCAGTGCACGGCGGATTGCGGCTGTGTTTGTGGTACTGCTTACTATGGCTTCTGTTACTTTGATGAGTGTTGAGGCTTTCAGAGAGCCAGTTATGAATTTTATATTTAATAAACGTAGTTCCCAGAATCGGACAAGAATTCAGATTCAAACACATGGAGAAAACAAAGATTTTAATTTTAATTACTTGCCACCTGGATACTCTTTCTCTGAAAAAAAGGTAAGTGAGAATAATACACATATATTATATAAATTTAAAGATAAATCATCGAACATAATTTATTTAAATATTATTTTAAATACTTCTGCAAAGAATTATAGTAATATGAATAAAAATGATTACAGTATAATTAAAAGAAATAATATTGAATACTATTACATAGATGATACTTTTAGTCAGCTTTTATGGTATAAACACAAGACTATTTATAAACTAAATGGAACTCTTTCTAAAGATGAATTATTAAAAATAGCAGAAGGCGTTGAATATAATTAATATTTTAAGGAACCTAAAAAATTTGGGTTCCTTTTTTTGTACATTTTTTTATAAAATATACTTCTTCCACTTAACTACACAAGTAAACACACTCAGATAATTCATGATTTCACCATTATCTAACTACATCAGTTATTCAAGTAGTAAGGATAATGGGAGGAATTATGAAACAATATTTAAAACATTTAATAATGTCACTTGTTTTAGTACTATCAATTCTGTTAATTTCAGTTCCTGCAGAAGCTAGCTCTACACCCGAGGTTTCATACAGTAATCAATCGATAACTTCATTTATGTTAAAACCCAATTTTATGTCTAATAGTTGGACAGGATTTCGTGACGCCTATATAGATCTGCAAATTGACAAATCAGGTATTGCTCATTTTTACACTCTTGTATGTGCAAGTAATTCGAAATACTATTGTAAAATTACAATGAAACTTCAACGTTATAAAAATAAAACCTGGACAACTTTAACGAGTGGTACATGTACTAGTAAGTCAGATAATATGTACAGTAGAAGCTACTATGTGTCTAAAGGATATAAGTATCGAGTTTATAGCAAGGCCTATATTTATAAATCTAAAAATGGAAAACTTATAAATTCAGACACATTTACAAAAACAAAAACCAGAAAATAATTAATAAATATTAAAATCCTTACTGAATTTAAAAAAGTGCTGTTAAAAATTATTTGACAGCACTTTTTAAAAAATATTCACCTTTTTGCTCTAAAAACAGTTTCTATTATAGAGGGGTATTTTTTCAATCATTATTCCTAAGAACATATTAACTATTATAATATTAAAGAAAGGAAAACCATCCAAATCACAAACCATTCTAAAAAATTGGTTAAGCGGGTGCGGAAACCTGCTTTAATGGTTGAATCTACCCCTCTTGTTAAAAGCTAAGATTATAAGTATCTGAGCTTCAGTGAGCAGAGAGTACCATGAATTCATAATAACATTGGTCTTTCTGCATTTTTTAACGAAACTTGCGAATATGTTTCACTATTTCCATATTATTTCAGTTACTATTATAGAGAGCATTAACAACAGATTGTGATTATTTCGCTGGACCTCATTCTCTCTCTCATAAAAAATGGCTGGCGAAGTTTTTACAATCTGTTGTTAATGCTCTTTTACCGTGATAAAAGCAAAAACAGGACAAAGTCAAAGTGCTTTGTCCTGTTTCTATTTGATATATTTAGCAATTTTCTCAGCTTCATATATACTGATCATTCCTTCAATATTCATTTCAAATTGATTCACATGTCCCAGTACCGATAAAGTTCTGTCTCCCTTATAAAAGCTGAATTCACCTCCAGCAACTTTAAGTATTTTTACTTTTGTTTTTTCCTCTCCAAAAAGAATTTTTTCAGAACCGTTTGTTGTTCCGCTGTGATCGTAATAAGAGTAATACAACACAGCCTCTCCCCTGCTGTAAGATGCTATAATACCTATGACTTTCTTGTCAAGAACATTAACAAGGATATTTTGCAGTCTCCATCCGCGAGGCATATATCTTGGATACATTACATCCCGCTTATAATTATTCTTTACTTCCTCCCAGGTAGATACCCGAAAATTAGTTCCTGATTCTGCCCCATTATCTTTTGTTATGTTTCGTGCAACAAACCCTTTTATCGTCTCTATCAGCTGATCAGCAGGCGATTCCCCTGAAGGATCATTTATTTCAATCTGAACTTCTGTCGTCTTTTCGTTTTTTTTATTAATGTAACGAAAAATAGACTTTCCTGTTATCGCATAACATATCACCTGCGCTGAAAGTATAAATACAAGAAGAAATACCGCTGCCTTTGCTGCAATCGAGCAGTACCTCTTCCTTCTTCTTATTTTTAATAAGCTTCTTCTTTCTATATGTCCGCAGTAGAATGCTTCCTTATCAAGCTTACCTTCATCTTTTAAGGGCTCCATACATTCTAATATAAGTTCTATATGCAGTAACTTCTCTTGATCTGATTGGGATTTAAAAAATTCTGTAATCCATTCAAAAGCCCATCTCTTGATTATAAAATTTTTCATCCTTTGTACCTGTTCTATGTTTTGTGAATTTTCTATTTATTGTAACAGATAATTTTATATATGTGAATCATAACCAAGAACCGACGATTTTTACGGATTATTTCTGGGTCTTATTAATATCTGTAATTTTTGACCTTATTTTTTCTTTTACATCCTCTGATAATGTTTCCTCTTCTATATCCTCCGGATGGATTTCCTCTACAAATTTCCCAACCGCTTTCTCTAGTAACTGTTCAAATTCCTTCCTTCTCATTTCGGCTCCTTTCGCATGAATTTTAAGGTTACATATCTATATCCCCAAAAAACACGCGAAGGTGTCGTTTAAATTGACTTTATTCAGCCAAACATAATAAGAATAAACAGCTGTTTCCTTGCTTTTTTTCGTATTCTTGCAAGTTTTGATTTTACCGCCTGATCTGTGCTTTCCCTGAATCCCGCAAGCTCATTGATCGTAAATCCTTTCATATAAAAATCATAGAAAAGACGAAATTCGTCTTCCGAGAGTACATTTTTAAGATCCGTTTCCAGCAGTCCGCTGTAATCGTCCTCAAACTTTTGGTTTAATGACATTATATTCTCGTCTGTCAGTATCTCGTCTATCCTATTTTTCTTCTCAAACACATGATATGTTTTGTATTTTGCTGTCTGTTTCAGCCATCCGACAGGATTTTCATGCTCTGAAAGACTGTCTATTTTTTCATATGCCGTCAGATATACTTCCTGAAGGACATCATAGGCCTCCTCCCAGTCCCAATAAAAAAACCCCTTCATAAATTTGAGCATCTCTTCATAACTTTCGTCATATAACAAATTAAATGCATTTTCTCTTGATGTATCATCCATATATTAACCCGCTTCTGATTTTTTGTTACAGCATAACAGAAAATCATCTGAAACGCAAAAAGACAGCATATGGCACGGCTCTGAAAGTCATGTTATATACTGTCTTAATCTACTGATCAGCGAACGGCGGATCTCCCGTTCCTGTTACTTATGGACAATCATAGTATTTAGAATTAAGTGTTTACTCTGCTCCCTCTTCCGGCTGAGTTGCGTCTATGTCTCCAAGTCTCATGGCCTCATACTGTTCCAGGATCATGGTCTGGATCGTGTTTCTCGTTGCCGAATTGATCGGATGGGCAATGTCACGGTATTCCCCATCGGCAGCTTTGCGGCTTGGCATTGCAATGAACAGGCCCTTTTCTCCTTCGATGACTTTGATATCATGTACTACAAATTCATTATCGATCGTAATAGAAACGACTGCTTTCATTTTCCCTTCTTTTGCTACTTGTCTGATACGTACATCTGTAATTTGCATGTTGTCTTCCTCCTAGTTTTCAAAACTTTAGCTAATGATCTGTTGTGCGGCCGTTTTTACTCTATCACCTTCCCTTTTCAGTGCCGCAAAATATCCCCACTCTCAACACGTTCTGCCCATACTATGACTCCCACTGTATACATCTATACTCTAAAACAAAGCACCTGCCGCCTTCCAAAATCCAAATTGGAAGCCGATCCTGATGCTTGTGCAGGGATCAACATCGTACATACTATCTTAGATAATGTTTATTATAGCATCTCTTTCGTGAAATGTGAACAAATATTATTATATATTTTCGCTGATATTATCGTATTTTACTATTTGGCAGTACAAAATACGACGATATTTCCATCATTCTGTACACCTTTTTTGCCGGAACCTCCTGTTTCTCATTTCCTTCCTTGCAACTTATTTTTTTGTGCACTATAATAGAAAAAACACTTTTTTTAAAATCAGAGAAAGGTTAGGAATTCCTATGTATCAAATAGATTTCAAGAAACCAATTCATATTCATTTTATGGGGATCGGCGGCATCAGCATGAGCGGTCTTGCCGAAATCCTTCTCAAAGAAGGATTTACTGTTTCCGGTTCCGACATCCGTTCCTCCGATATCACCGAAAAATTGAGTTCTTTAGGCGCCAAAGTCTTTTTAGGGCAAGTCGCGGAAAATATCACAGATGATATTGACCTGGTGGTATATACTGCGGCCATCCATCCGGAAAATGAAGAATACAAAGCCGCACTGCAGAAAGGCATCCCTCTTATGAAGCGTGCGACTCTGCTCGGACAAATGATGCACAATTATAAAAATGCAGTGGCAGTATCCGGAACCCACGGCAAAACAACCACGACTTCTATGCTCTCACACATCCTGCTGGCCGGAGAGACAGATCCAACCATCACTGTGGGGGGGATTCTGGACATTATTGACGGCAACATCCGCGTCGGCCATTCCAATGTCTTTGTGACAGAGGCCTGTGAGTATACGAACAGCTTTCTCGAATTTTTTCCGAAGATCAGCATTATCTTAAATATAGAAGAAGACCATATGGACTTTTTCCATGATATTAATGAAATCCGTGATTCCTTCAAAAAGTTTGCTCATAAGCTCCCGGAAGACGGCCTGCTCGTCCTGAACGGGGAGATTGATGACATTTCTTATATCGTAGAAGGGCTCAAAGCCAAGTATGTGACCTACGGCATTGATAACGATGAATTTACCTATACGGCTAAAAATATTTCCTATGACTCTATGGGCCATGGACACTTTGACCTGTACAAAGAAGGAACTTTTGTAGATTCCCTGTCATTAAATGTGAACGGCCTGCATAATATTAATAATGCGCTGTCTGCCGCAGCCGTTGCTGATTTCCTCGGACTTTCCATAGATACTGTAAAAGCCGGTCTCCTGACTTTCTCCGGTGCCAAGCGGAGATTTGAATATAAAGGGACCTGCGGGGGCTTTACCGTCATTGATGACTATGCCCACCACCCTACGGAGATCAAAGCAACATTAAATGCCTGCAAAAATTATCCTCACAAAGAATTGTGGTGCGTCTTCCAGCCGCATACCTATACAAGGACAAATGCCTTTTTAGATGAATTCGCCGAGGCTCTCAGCCAATGCGATCATGTGATCATTACCGATATCTATGCTGCCCGGGAAAAAGACACCGGCATGGTCCACGCCAGAGACTTAGCAGATAAAATCGAAAAAACCGGTACTGACGTTCGATATATCAAGGATTTTGATGCGATAGAAGAATTTATTTTAAAAAAATGCAAAAAAAATGATTTGTTGATAACTATGGGGGCCGGAAATGTTGATTCTATCGGCAATGAGTTAGTTAAGAAATAGTTATCCACGTTATCCACAGGGTTATACACAATTGTGTATAACTTTTCCTGTGGATTTTTCTTTATTTTTTCCACATCAAGATTTTTAAAGTGAGGCTTGTCTTTCTGCGGATTCCATTTACTTATCCACGTTATCCACAGTTTCCACAATTATTTTGTGGATTACTCTGTGAAAAGAGCTGCTATTTACAATTTATTCGGTCTGCGTTATAGTTCTTTTAGATTAAAGAAAGAGACGTATTGACTAATATTAGGGAGATGGATTTATGAGCAGTATTAACGTAACGACAACATACCCGACCGGGGGAACTTTATTACCGAATGCCTTCGTAGACTACTACATGATCAAAGCCAACGGAGAATATGTGAAGGTTTATATTTACCTCCTGCGCATGGTTTCTAACGGCCAGAAGTTTAATATATCTTGTCTGGCAGATTTGCTGGAACTTACGGAGCGTGATATCTGCCGCGCCCTGAAGTACTGGAAAAAAGAAAATCTCCTGGACCTGGTCATGGATGGCGGAGAGATCCGTTCCATCAAACTGCTCCCCGTTTCCACGGCCCTGACGATTGACGCGGACGATCTCATGGAGCCGGAAAAAGAAAAACCTGCGAAAGTACCGGCAGTGGAACCCGCTGCCGTTGCTCCGGCTGCGAAAGCTAAGGCAGTTCCGGCCCTGAGGACGCTGACTCCGTCACAGCTGGCCCAGAAAAATAAGGACGATAAGTTTTCTTATCTGATCTATATCGCAGAAATGTACATAGGGCGTCCGCTCACCGCCAATGATCTGAATACTCTCTCTTACTTCTACGATGACCTTGCGATGTCACCGGAGCTGATCGAACACTTAGTAGATTACTGTGTATCCAACGGCAAGAAAAATTTCCGCTATATGCAGACCGTAGCGATTGCCTGGTATCAGGAGGGCATCCGCACAGCAGACGAGGCCAAGCTTCACTGCCAGAACTATCAGAAAGAGTATTATCAGATCATGCATGCCTTCGGACTGAATAACCAGCCCGCACCGGCTCAGATCGAATATATGAAGCGCTGGCTCAAGACCGACGGTTTTGACTTAAGCATCGTCATTGAAGCATGCAACCGCACGATCCGCTCCATCGGCCAGCCTAAATTTCAGTATACCGACAGTATTCTGAAAAAGTGGAAGGACAACCATGTGGTTTCACTGGATGATGTAAAGAAACTGGAAAGCCGCCCGGGTACTGTATCCAAAGCCGCAGCCCCGCAGCCAAACAACCAGTTCCACAATTTTGAAGAACGTGACTATGACTATGATGAGCTGGAAAAACAGCTTTTTGAAAAGCAGATACACCCTGTAAAGGAGGACTGAGATGTCCCTGACCAATGAACAATATCAGGAAATCATGAGGATGTACGAGGCGAACCGGCTCAGCGGCTACAATCTCTCCAGAGAACGCAAACGTGAGGTCTATGCACAGATTCCTCAGATGAGGGATCTGGACCGGGAGATGGCCCACAACGCTGTTCTCCTGGGAAAACAGCTGATCGCATCCAAAGATCATAATTCAATGGATATCTGCAGGCAAAAGAATCAGAAGCTGGCTGACCAAAAGCGCCGGCTTCTTTTAGATCACGGATATCCTGAGGATTATCTGGACCCTGTTTATACTTGTCCCGACTGTAAAGATACCGGATATATCGGTACCGAAAAGTGCCATTGTTTCCGTCAGGCTGTGATTCGCCTGATCTATTCTGATTCCAATATGCAGCAAATTCTTGAAAAAGAGAATTTTTATCGTTTCAATGATCAATATTATTCTGATAAGCTTCTGGAGGACGGACGTCCTTCTCCGAGACAGAATATTCATGCTGTGCTGAAAAAATGCCGTGATTTCATCGGACATTTTCCTTCCAGGGAAAACCTGCTGCTGCACGGTTCCACCGGCACCGGGAAGACCTTTTTAAGCCATTGTATCGCGAAAGAAATCATGGATAAGGGCTATACCTGTGTCTATGTGACCGCATTTCAGTTGTTTGATATTCTGACTTCCCAGGCATATCAAAAGCGTAAGGATCATCTCCCTATGTCCTACCAGCTTATCTTTCACTGTGACCTGCTGGTTATAGATGATCTGGGGACAGAGCTTAACAATGCCTTCATAACTTCCCAGCTGTTTCACTGCCTGAATGAACGGCAGCTGAGCGGTAAATCAACACTTATTTCAACAAACTTATCTATGCGTAATTTAAAAGACCGCTATACGGAACGGATTTTCTCCAGAATTATTGAGAACTATACCATCTGCCAAATATACGGCGAGGATATCCGTTTAAAGAAATCTTTTTCCCGCAAGCCTTGACGGAATCGCTTCGGGAGTGATATAAAAAGAGTGAACAAACTACAAAGGAGATTTATAATGAGACGATCTGACCGAAACTTTAAAACCCTTCCCGACGGCAATCTTGGCATCATCGCTATGGAGAGCTGCAAAAGCCTTGGCAATCTGATTGACAAGTATATTACAGGCTGGCGCGGAGATGAAGCCCCCCGCTATCAGAATATGCCCGGATATGATGAGTATTACAAGGAAAGCTATCTGCTGGATGCCGGCTGTCCCCGCTTCGGCTCCGGAGAAGCAAAAGGAATCATCCGTGAATCTGTCCGCGGAACCGATTTGTACATTCTCGTTGATGTGCTGAATTACAGCATCAAGTATTCCCTGTGCGGTCATCAGAACTCTATGTCCCCGGATGATCATTTTCAGGATTTAAAAAGGCTCATTGCTGCCAGCGGCAGCAAAGCCAAGAGAATCAGTGTCATCATGCCTTTCCTGTATGAAAGCCGTCAGCACAAAAGAAGCACCAGAGAGTCTCTGGACTGTGCTATGATGCTTCAGGAGCTGATTCATTTAGGAGTACAGAATATCATTACATTTGATGCCCATGACCCTCGTGTACAGAACGCCATTCCAAACAGCGGCTTTGATACAGTACAGCCCACTTACCAGTTTGTAAAGTCTCTGGTTGAGCAGTGTGACGGAGTCAATTTTGACAGCGATCATCTGATGGTCATCAGCCCGGATGAGGGTGCTATGCAGCGCTCCATCTATATGGCCAATGTCCTCGGCGTCGATGTGGGTATGTTCTATAAGCGCAGAGATTATTCTACTATCGTAGACGGCCGCAATCCTATCGTGGCCCATGAATTTTTGGGAGCTTCCCTGGAAGGCAAGGACGTTCTGATCCTGGACGATATGATATCTTCCGGAGAGAGTATGATCGATGTGGCCAAAGAACTGAAAGCCAGAAAAGCGCGGCGTGTATTTTGTCTTTCTACCTTCGGTCTGTTTACAAACGGACTTGATGTCTTCGACAAGGCTGTGGAAGAAGGTATCATAGAAAAGGTTATCACAACCAATCTTACTTACCAGACACCGGAACTGTTGGAGCGTGATTGGTATGTATCTTCAGACGTGAGCAAATATGTGGCTCTGCTGATCGATACGCTGAACCACAACGGGTCTATCAGCGAACTCCTGGACCCAACCGAGCGCATCAAAGAATATTTGGAAAAGAATCATTTATAAACTTATCAGCAATATAGCAAAAGGCAGCAGACTAATTATTTTAAGTCTGCTGCCTTTGTTTATTTATTCATCATTTCCGGCACCGCGCCGGTCATCGCCGGTCTGCTGCTGTGTCGCTGCTGTTGTGGCCTGGGTCGTTGCCTGAGTGGTCGCCTGGGTTGTGGCCTGGGTAGTCGCCTGAGTCGTTGTCTGGGTTGTACCTTTCGTACTTCCCTTTTCTGTCGTACCTGCTGTTGTCTGGCCTGTAGCCGGCATGTCTGTGCCGCCTCCGCCTTCATAGGAATTCAGCTTTTTGCCTCCTGAAAACTCTTTGTGGAGTTCATTCATAAAATTGCTCCAGATAGTCTTAGGATAACCGGAACCGCTCAGGTTGGCCATTACCCTGCTGTCATCCCTTCCTACCCACACTGCAGTTGTGTAGTAAGGGGTATATCCGCAGAACCAGCCGTCCTTGTTGTCTGTTGTAGTACCTGTTTTTCCCGCGGTATCTACATTGGGAACCTTTGCCCCCCGTCCTGTACCGTTGGTGATAACACTCTTTAAAACGCTGCTCATCATAGAAGCCGTATTGGCTGAGTAAACCGTTCTTTTCTTGGATGGATTGGAGACCACAGTCTCACCGTCAGAGTCCTCAATCTTCACAATACAGGTCGGATCTCTGAACACACCCTGATTGGCAAGTGCCGCATATCCGCTGGCCATCTCCTCAGCCGTAGTTCCATAGGTGAAACCGCCGAGGCAGGTTGTATAATACTTATAGTCATTTTCATCGAGACTCTTAAAGTTCATCTTTTCCAGATACCGGAGAGCGGATTTCGGCCCAATCTCCTCGTAAAGCCTCATCGTAGCCACGTTGCTTGATTTCTCCAATGCACGCCTCAGTGTTATACTTCCTGAATAGGAACCTCCGGAATTCCGGACCCTGTGTTTGTCTTTGGGGTTCATTGGATTGTCATTTACAATAGAACCCGGTCCATATCCCCTCTCCATAGCAGGAGCATAGACAAGGATCGGCTTAATTGCACTTCCCGGCTGTCTCGGACTCTGATAAGCACGATTCAGGCCTAATCCTGCATTTTTCTGATATCTGCCTCCTACGATGGCTGCTACCTTGCCTGTCTCATTGTCAATACAGACGCCGGCGCCCTGGACTTTGTAAACCTTGTTCTTATCCTTCTCCGTATATCCGCTCAGAGCATTGTCGATACTGCTTTGAAGTTCCTTCTGAGCATTCAGGTCAATGGATGTATGAATCTGATATCCTGCACTGTATAAGGTTCTCTTACACTCAGCATAAGACTTATTATATTTTTCATCGTAATCCTGTTTGTCTTCGTCAGAGTCAAACACATAACGGAACTCAAATCCCTGCTTTTCCATCAGTGCCTTTGTAGCACTGTGAATTACATAAGTTTCAATATAATTTCTTTTCTGTTCAGTCTTTTTCTTTTTCAGTGTGATCTTTTCTCTCAGAGCTTCATCTCTCTGAGATTTGGTGATCAGGTTCTGCTTATACATATCTTTGAGGATCTTGTCTCGCCTTGTCAATGTCTTTTCTTTATGATGATAGGGTTCATACATGTTCGGCGCATTCGGAACCGCACACAAAAATGCCGCTTCTGACATGGTCAGGTCCTTGGCATCCTTATCAAAATAGCCTTTGCTGGCAGCCTGAATTCCGTAATAGCCATTTGCAAAATAAACGTTGTTCAGGTAAAACTCCATGATCTGGTCCTTGGAATACTCCTTCTCCAGACCCCATGCCACAAACATTTCTTTGACCTTGCGCTGCCAGGAAATCTCCCGAGTCAGGAATACAGTCCTTGCCAGCTGCTGTGTGATCGTGCTTCCTCCCTGAGTAACTTCTCCCTTATTTGTAACAAAGGATACTGCTGCTCTGGCGATACCCCTGAAGTCTACTCCATTATGTTTGTAAAAATTATTGTCCTCCACGGAAATCATTGCCGCTACCGCATAAACCGGCAGATCTTTATACTTCAGATAATAGACATCCTTCTCACCTTTCAGTTTGGTGATCACCTTCCCATTCGTATCATAGACGACACTCGTCTGGGTTGCCTTAAATGTCTGCTCTGAAGTGTTGGCTACCAGATCCTTAGCCTCTGCCCTCAGCTTCATGACTTTCATTCCGATGGTGAACCAGCCGATAACCACCAGAAGAAGAAAAACAATGGAGATCTTTAAAAGAATCTTTCTTTTCTTTTTCTTCTTTTTGGGTTTTTTCTCTTTGGAAATGACTTTTTTTGTCTCTTTTGTTTCTTCAGCCATATTCTCCACCTTTCATTATTCTCTGGTTTCCTCTAAGGAAATCCAGTGGATTTTCTGATTCTTCCGGTCCAGCTGATGAAACAGCTCTTTCTTACATGTAAATAAGATCAGCTGCCTGCCGGAATGCCTGCTCAAATAATCAAGCGCTCTCCGGGTCCTTTCATCATCAAAGTTGCCGAAAATATCATCCATCAGAACCGGAACTGGTTCCTTCGGATATAGAATCTCTCCCGCGGCAAGCCTCACAGCCAGGTAAATCTGCTCTACGGTTCCCGCGCTTAAATACTTCAGATCAATAAACCTGTTTTTATATTTTACCATAAAAGACAGTGATTCATCAATTTTTACTTTTTCGTACACTCCTCCCGTAAGATAACTGACGATCTCACTGACCTTTTTGTTAAACTGTTCTCCGAGATTTTCCCGGAATTCCCCGGCGGCATCTAAAACAGCCTGAATGGCCGCATCTGCCTGATTTATATTATATTCTGTACGGTCTGTCTGTTCTTTAAGAATTTGGTAGTCTCTTCTTAATTCTTCCTTAAAGTCCTCCCGTTCTGTCGTTTCCTTCTTTTCTGACTGAACCGAAAGAACCGATAACACCAGAAATACCGCACAGCCTGCAAAGAAGCCCAGATGAACAAAGCCAGCCGCTGCAAATACAGCTGCAGCTGCCAAAAACAACGGGATACTCCGCGGCTTTCGGCCCTGATCACCAGACTCGGGAGCCTTCAAATAACGCTCCCTCTTCTCTGTCAGAAGAATCGATTCCTCTCTGCTTTTTCGTCTCAGCAGACTCTTCTTTTCTTTCAAGGCCTTCAGGGCCAGATCAATTTTTATATCTGCCGTATTACTGCCTGTCAGATTGGATGTATAGTTGGTAAGTTCCATAGAGAGATTCCCTGACGGAGGGATGTCCCCTTCCTGAATACAGAAAGAATCCTTATATGCACCGAGGCTCAGGGTATACAGCTTTGAGAGATCACCTTCTTCACCTGATTCTTTATCATACAGATGAAGAGACTTTTCTCCCGCCCGGAACCTTCTCTCAAGCAGCCAGGCATGTCCGTCCGCTGCAATCTCCATGACGCCTCCGTAATTTCCTCCATAAACCGGCGTATATATAGTATATGCATCAGATCTCGCCGCAATGCCTCTGGATTTTTCCAAACCAAACAGCATATGAACGATAAACTCTTTGATTGTAGTCTTCCCGCTCTCGTTTGGTCCATATACAATATTTAATCCAGGTACAAAGGATAATTCTTTTCCGCAGAATTTCCCGAAACCGTCGATATAAATATTCCGAATATAAAAAGCAGATCTGCTCTCCCGTTTTTCTGACCGGCGCTTCTGATATAATCCCCTGGATGCCTGCTCAAATGCTTCCCCTGCAAAGTGCGACGCTTCCGGCATCCCCTCAAGGCGGCGCAGTACGGCGCCGATAATATTATCTTTGTTGGATTCCAGCAGCGATTCTTCTGTACAGCTACCCCTTGTTTTATCAACAATATCCACGATCCTGTATTCTGCTCCGAGCAGATCAAAATCAGGACGAATTTCTGCTCTTTTTGAGCCCTGAAGGAACAGCGTAAACATCTGGTTTTCCCCCAGCAGCTTCATCTCTTCTTCCGCAGCACAGAGAATTTCCTGTTCATCCATATCTTCTGTCAGGTCCACCCGTACTTCCACATAACTTTTTTGATTGATGGGCAGGAAACGGACGACCTTCTTTTCGTCTGTGATTTCTCCCAAAAAGATTCCGCGGCGCCCTGTCTCCGTCCTGTTTAACGGTTCCAGGCTGCCGCCGTAGGCGATCAGATCCTCTGATATCATTTCAGGTCTGTGAATATGGCCTAACGCGGCATAGTCAAATCCTGACCATTTCAGCTTGTGAAAATCTATTGGACTGTGTGTGCCGTCTCCTCCGTGCCCTAACAGAATATGAATCCCTTCTTCTTTCCCGGGCCCTGCCTCATCATATAAAGGCTCTGTAATTTCCCTGCTGTGATAGCTGAGACCGTAGATATAGGTATTCTGTACCTCTTCGTATACTCTCGTAAGCTCTCTTTCAGTGAACAGATGCACATCAGCCGAAAAACGATATCGCAGATATGCCGATTCTTCGTCAATAAAATCATGATTTCCCGCAATCATAAAAACTTTGGTACATGCCAGCTGGGACAAAAAAGAATCCAGCCTGTTTAAATCCCTCAAGGATGGTTTTTTGTGAAAGATATCCCCACACAGAAACAGGAAGTCTGCCTGTTCTTCATTGGCCAGCGCAATGACTTCGCTGAGACTCTGCTCAATATCCTTTTTCCGCTCTTCCCCCCATCCCCTCTCTGCTTCCGGACAGGCTCCGAGATGGAGGTCTCCAACGTGTATAAACTTCATGTCTCACCTTCTCTATTTCGCATAGCTGTAAAATACACTGCCTGCCTTTTTAAATTCTCTCTCCATAGAAGACCGTTCCGCCTGAACAGATTCTTCCTTCAGAGGATCAAAATATCTGATCTTTGTATTGTTATAGCTCATGACCAGAATAAATGTGCCGTTGGCTCTTTTGGCAATGACCGGCCTTCCCTTGCTGATGCAGTAGAGGACGTCTTCAAATTTACACCCGGTGTAATCCGCTGCCATTTTATCCATGGAATCATACAGCATGCCGTAAACATCTTTTTTACTCCGCTTCAGCTGACCATAGGTGACATCTTTTCCCTCGGAATCTGTGATCATTTTCACACAGGCAATTCCGGTCTCGTCTTTGGACTCCGCCTTCACCATTGGGATATTTGCCACTTTTCCATAGCTTTTCATGACGCCTTTTTCCCACAGGTACAGCTGGCTTGAATTGACCACCACCCCTGCATTTTTCTGGGCTTCTTTAATTGCTTTTGCCATATCCGTATAAGTGCCCTTCAGTGAACCTCCGGCATAAACATAGGCATTTTTATACCGCTGTTCATTGACTGCAAAGGATACGCCGCACTCTTTCTCAGTCTGGCTGAGCGCAGAAGACAGATACTTCGGAACGGTCTGTACATATACATAATCAGGGAATGAAAGATATACCTGATTCAGACGGTCGCTTGTGTATCCGTATTCCAATGAAGCTTTATCCTCCGTCTTATCTTTGTAGCGGATATAATCCTCTTTCATGCTTTTGTACCCTGTTCCTGAGCGTCTGGCCGGACTGAGTACGACAACAGTTCCGTCTACCCTTGCGTCCGTAACATAGATTCCGCTCTTTTCAAACTTAGCCTGTTCCTGATTTTTGTCATCGGCAATTGCTACTTTTTTCATTGGAAACTGGATGGAACCGTCTTTTCTTGTCTTCACATCCCCTTCATCTGCGATACCGTACACAAGGTCGTCTTTCACAAAACCAACTGGTTTGATCCGTTCTCCCTTCTCACAGCGGATCTTATGCTCTTTGTTATTTTCCAGATCTATAATCCGTATAGCCGTTTCGTTTTCCGTTATCGCAAGCATTCCGGTTCCGGAGACTGCGACCATGCCGCTGCTGATATTTTTCGCGATGGTCTTTGACTCCCGGCTGTCCAGATCAACTTGATAGTAAGCCCCGTCCAGCTCAAAGTAGAACTTTCCGCTGTCACTCAAGTATGCTCCTTTTTCGATTTCATCTTTTAAATTTTCAAACTGAATCTTCACCGGTATAAAGGCTTTCTCTTCTGTTTTTCCGCTCTCCGCTTCAAATTCATAGACCCCGATACCATTCTTCCCTTCGTGTTCTCCACGGTTCATATATCCATATACAATGAATTTAATGTTACCGCTTTTATCCATCTCCATCACATGGATACCATGCTGCGGATAATTATTTCGGGAATCTCTGTAATCTTCTCCTACAAAAGAAAACACTCTTGTCATGGAAGCATTTTTATAATCGTAATACCACAACTCATTTTCCTGAACAAATGCCGCTTTCCGCCCGCTGTTCCTGCTGATCAGTTCTTCGGGATTCATCTGCGTGATACCCATGAGTATTCTGTTGTTTGCCCGGTCCAGTGCGTCATAGCGGAAAAATGCATTCTGTGTCCGCTCATAATTGAGCAGATACATCCGGTCTTTGGAATATCTGATGCGGAAGTATTCTTTTACCTGATAATACTGCTTGATCCCTTTACTGTTTTCCGCAGACAAAATAAACCTGTACTCTACCGATGTCACATTAGAGCTGGCCTCTTTGATGACCGGCGCGTACATGCGCTCGGTTTTTGGTTTCAGTGATGCATAGCAGACCGCCTCCTGATTAGAAGAAATATCCACGAAAGAAAGATCATTTGTGATAGTTCCATCCTTTACTTCCAAATATTTTTTTACATATTCTGAGCTTCCCTCTGTTAAAGTCGCATCGTGGAATTCCTCTGCAAACTTCAGACACTCGGCAAAATGCAGATCGGTACCGTAAATAATACGGGTATAATATGTGATCGTTTGCCCGTCTTCCTCTATCGACAGAGCCAAAAGATATGTTTTCCCCGACTCCAGGCGGCTCTTGACTTTTATGTCCGCTGCCGCTTCGCTTTGTTTCTGCTGAAAAGCCACGACTCCTTTTTCCAGGGCAGAGCGGTTATTCTCTTTATATATTTTATAATCCAGCGCTTCAATAGAGCTGTTTCCGTGTTTCATAAAAACCTGGAATTTATCCTCCTTCATGGGCGTGATGGAATCTCTCATCAAAGATGCGTCCACGGACTCTGTATATCCATGGAGTTCATTGATCTCTTTTCCTCCGGTGTTTATGGTCAGCACAGGCAGGGATGCCTGGCTGGTCTCACTGACACCCTGATTATTTTTTCCTATCAAAATATAATTCCATATTCCAAGAGCAAGAATAAAAATCAGTCCAAAGACTGCTGCTGGTATGGCTTTTTCCCGCTTCATAAGATCCTCCTAACATTCTCTCTGTCCTATCTGTATATTTTATCCGTTTTCCTGAGGAAACACAACAAATTTAAGGAAACTTTAAGAGCAGCAGACTGCTTGACGGTGATAGTAAAAAATTACAAAGACCAAATTATGAATTCCGACTCGGCGCTGATAATCTAAGGCTATTATTTTTTTCAGAAAATGATATAATAACTATAAATAAAAGAGGAGGAAAATTCATATGCTTGATCCCATTGTTTTTGCTGCATAGCAGGGAGCTATTTGCAGCCATGCTGAATAACAGCATGATTTATAACGTTTCAATCTCGACAAATAGCCCTTGCTGTTCCGATTTAATATTTTTATTTTAGGAGAGCAGTATGAGCTATAAGAAAGCAAAACATATACTTCCCCTTGAACTTCTTAAAGAAATCCAAAAATATGTAGAAGGGGAGAGCATTTATATACCAAGAAGATCGGACAGAAAAAAGCCCCGTGGGACTTCTGCCGCATCTCTAAAGTATTTTCAAAAACGCAATGCACAAATATTTAGTGAGTATCTTGCAGGAGAAAGCCAGGATCTATTATCCGAAAAATATTTTCTGTCTCTGAAAAGCATTCAAAGAATCATCCGGCAGGAGAAAATGATCCATAACATGTAAAGGTGAGCCGATACGGATATAAAAACCGTATTGGCTCATCTTTTTTTCATAATAAAGGATGAGGTTTGTACTGACGGAAATGAGTGATAGAATTTTTTCAGAATAACTAATTCAGGAGGTGACATTGTGAAGCGAATTTTAGAAAATCCGCCTTTTTTCTTTCCTAATCTAATTTAGAACAGGAAGGAGATTTTATGAAAAATAAGTTTCTCAGAACGGTTGTCTGGGAGGTACAGTACTTAACTCCGCCTCCAGCAGTGCGATACTGCAAAAAATGCGGAAGACAAAAAGAGTTTGTCAGTTCCGGACAGTTTAGGGTTAATGCACAGAGAAAATACCTGGACGTCTGGCTTATTTATAAATGTTCCGGCTGTGAAGCCACATGGAATCTGACTGTCTTATCCAGAATCCATCCCAAAGCAGTGAGCAGAGAACTTCTGGATAAATTCCACGGCAATGATCAAATACTTGCCCATAAATATGCTATGAATACAGATTTGTTGAAACGAAACGGCTGCAAAATTGGTCCATATGATTACAAGATAACCGGATGTGCTGCATTTGACGGACCTGTTAGGCTGCATATCAGAAGTAATGATGCATCAGATGTAAAAGTATCGGCAATACTTCGTGAAAAACTGCAGTTATCCAGAAAAGAATTTGAAGACATGCTTTCAGACGGCAGAATACAAAGCGAGTCAGAAAAGGATTTAACAAAGTGCAGACTAGGGAAGGAGATCCTTTTAGTTATCTCATAAAAATACTCTCTGGATCTCCAAAATACATAATTTGACATTTTAGTGATTATATTGTAAAATACTAGGTGATATTGAAAAAACTTTCCATATATGATAAACTAAAGGAGATAACAAAAGATGAAAAAGTCTAACAATATATCACTTAAAAATGACTATGCTTTCACACAGATCATGAAGCAGCCTAAGATACTCCGGGGATTTTTAAGCAGTATCCTGCATATTCCTCCTGAAAAGATCGGGACCATTCATATAAAAGACCGCCACCTTTCCAAAGATCTTCTGGAAGGAAAGCTTTCCATACTTGATTTGTATACCGTAGTGGAAGGGACCGGAAAAATTAACATAGAGATGCAGGTACTGCCCTACACACACTGGGACAGAAGATCGCTGTCCTATTTAGCAAAAATTTACACTCAGGATTTAAAATCAGGAGAAGCTTATGCCAACTGTGTTAAGACCATTCATATCAGTATTCTTGGTTTCAATCAGCTGGCTGACACCAATTATTTTTATTCCTCTTTTCATATGAGTGAGGACAGCAGACACAGCCTATACAGCGATCAGTGGGAAATTCATGTGATTGAGCTGCCAAAACTGAACTCTTCAAAAGTAAAAGAAGAGCATAAAAAGTTATATCAATGGGCATGTTTTATTTGCGCAGAGGGAGAGGAGGAACGTGCCATGATAGAAAAAGATCCTTATATTGAAGAAGCCATCAGAGAACTTGAATTGCTGGAACGCGATCCTGAACGTATGGACGAATATTTGTTCCGCCAAAAAAATCTTTCAGATTATGTCACCCAGATGGAGTACAGCAGAAAAGAAGGAGAATATACCAAAGTAATTGATCTGGTTCAAAAAAAGATGCAGCGAGGAAAAACTGAGGCAGAGATAGCCGATGCCTTAGAGGAAGATCCTCAGACTATCGCCTCCATTTGCCGTATGATCAGACTCTATCCTTCTTCCTCAAAGGAAGAAATTTATAAAGCATGGCAGAACAAACCCGGCACCGACTGACAAAAGATGCCGCAAAACAACTGTACTCCAGCTGTTTTGCGGCATCTCTGTCTTCATACTTATGTTTTTTAATCAGAAAACATTCTGCATTTTCTCCTGTAACGGCATCTGCGGTGATAGAGTTCTCCTCCCAGCAGTGTGCAGACCATCTGATAAAGAAGGCGGTCTTTTTTAATACAGTCTTCTTTTTCCATTTCCTTGATCTTGTCATAGATATGATCGGCAAGTACAAGAACCCCCGTGCGGTCCAGATACTCGTCAAACATCATACTTCCCTTGTACTCCAGCTGATCGCAGGCATCCTCAATGTACTCAAGTACTTTACCTGCAACCGGTCCATACATCTTCGTAATGTACTGATAATCGTCCTCATCCTGCTCATCCATCATCACCATCGGCTTTCTGGAAAGAGACTCCATATCAAATGTAGGCAGATCACCCAAACCTTCACGATCCATCATTTTCGCTGCTCCTTTTCTCTACTGATAATATACTATGAGAAAGGAGAGAAAAAAGGTACAAAATTTTTAAGTTATCTGCGCATATCCTCCTGTTTCAGGCTGTGAATCTCTTCATTGATGGCCAGCATCTTACTGTCCAGATAACTGATCATCTCTGCACATTCCCGAAGTTCTGACCGGATATATTCCGGAGCATGTCCGTCATACTTGTAATAAATTTTATGTTCCAGGGACGCCCAAAAGTCCATGGCAACCGTGCGGATCTGTATCTCTACCCTTGTTGGAACGACTGTATCTGAGAGAAAGATCGGAACTTTCACAATCATGTGATAACTCCTGTACCCGCTGGGTTTTGGATTGACCATGTAATCTTTGGTCTTTACAACTTCAATATCATCCTGATTGGAGATCATATCTACGATCCGGTAAATATCCGGGGTAAAGGAGCAGATAACTCTGATCCCTGCCACATCGTCAATATATCTCTCAATGTTTTCTACGGTAATGTCCTGCCCTTTTTTCATGAGCTTTCGGACAATACTCTCTTCACTTTTCATCCGGGATTCGATATGTTCGATCGGATTATATTTGTGTACAAATTTAAATTCGTCATTTAAAATTTCAAGCTTTGTTCCGATCTCTTTCAGCGCTGACTGATATAACAGCTGCATTTTCCGGTATTCTAAAAAAATATCCTTTACATCAGGTAATTCAATCTTTGCCATAGAATTCACACCTCTTTCTGAATTGTATCGTATCTGGTTCTCCTATGCCTGTCAGTTCTAAAGAATATTTTATCACGAGTACAGAAAGCTTTCAAACTTACAACTGTGAAATTTTTGTAACCAGCTCAGCACATCAGCATTCCTCCTGTGGCATCAAACGTAATACCGGTAAAATAGGAAGCCCTCTCTGACACAAGGAAGACGGCCGCATTTGCCACTTCTCTAGGATCTGCAATTCTTCCTATGGGTATCTTTTTGTTCTGTTCTTCTTCATCTTTTTTATCTTTAAAAGATTTCATCAGCATGTCCGTCTTCATGTATCCCGGAGCAATGGCATTTACAGTAATTCCGTATTCTGCAGTTTCCCTGGCAAGAGATTTCGTAAGCCCGATCAAGCCGGCTTTCGATGATGCATAATGAGAATGATTTCTTTTCGATCCCATGATGCCCGCTTTGGAAACCACATTTAAAATACTTCCCTTTTTTCCTGACTCCGTGAGATGGCAGATCAGCTTTTGAGAAAGCAGAAACGGCACTGTCAGATTCATCTCCAGAACTCTGCGAAAATCTTCTTCCGGCATTTTTGCAGCCATGGAAGTTGTCCAGGAGGCCGCATTGTTCACGAGGATATCTGCGCCCCCAAACTGTTCACAGGCAGCCAAAAACAGTCCTTTCCTGTCGGACTCCTCCATCATATCTCCCTGAAATCCAAAGACCTTTCCGGGACACTCCTGGTTCATTTGGCGGATCAGTGCCTCCGCCTCGTCCTTTCCTGACCGGTAATTCATGACCACATTGGCGCCTTCCTCAGCCAGCACCCGGCAGACTGCCCGTCCAAAGCCTTTTGCTCCCCCTGTAACGACCGCCGTCTTTCCCGATAACCCTAACTCCATGTGTACCTCCTTATAACTGCCGATATCTCCGGAACGCCTTCATGCCGTCCCGGAGATATAGAATCTGAACTTAATAAGTTATTTACCGCTATTTCCGTCGCGCTTTTGAAATGCGCTCCTACAATAGCGGTAAATAACTTTCGAAAAGAGGCACTTTTTTTGACAGTGCCCCTTCTCCAACAGACATTACGTCCATTTTCCACATGATTGGAGTGAGGCATTCTAAGAGCCGAACGGAAATCATGTGGAAAATGTCATACTTATTCATTTACTCTGAACTTTTTCCAAGGTATATCGAGCATTGATCCATGCTGTAAAACATCATCAATATGTAAAATCAGAGGAAAATCTTCTTTTTTTATCTGATTTTTCTCAGAAAGAATTCTAACAGCTTTCGCCGCCCGCCGGGCGATGACCACTGATTCTAAAGTCACACCTTTGAGTTCTTCCATAGCCTGTTCATATGGCATTCCAGCTCCAAGTCTTTTGCCGATTTCCTTTGAACGGCCGCCCATGACGGTCACATACAGGTCGCCGATTCCGTGAATGGAGTTTTCAACATTTCCTCCCATGTACTGGACAAATTTCATGATCTCATAAGAGCTCTGTCCAAACAGTGCAGACTGCGTGTTGCACATATATTTCTGCTGCTTTTCTTCCAGACCGATGCCAAGGCTGACTCCAAGGGCATATGCATTTTTAAGGGCAACCGCAATCTCCAGCCCGGCCACATCCTGTGTCAGATCAATGTGATAATACGGCCTCTCTAAAAGCTTTTTAAAGAACTCAAGGACTTCCATGTTCTTTCCGCAGAATGCGACTCTCGTATCATCATGATCTGCCAGCTCATAGCATCTGCAGGGCCCTCCGATGGCACAAAATTCGTGGCTCTTACCCTTCTCTACATTTGATGCAAACAGTTCGGGAAACGTCTTTACCATCCCGTCGTCATATACTTCAACACCCTTAGTCACTGCGATCACCGGTATTTTATCCGGTATCTTTGCCAGGGCATTTTCAATAAACCAATCTACCCCAAAGCTGCTGACTCCCAGAATCACTGCATCACATCCGTCAAGCGCGGCATCCAGCTCTTCGATCTGAAATGCCTTTACGCCCTCGGGCAGTGTTCTTTTCAGTGAGGGATGGTAACGGTTTGCCTTTACCGAATCAATAATCTCCCTGTCCAGCGGTGTCCCCGTAAGACGCATCTCATTTCCGTTTTCCACAGCAGGAAAGGAAAGGCTTGATGCCATCACTCCTGCTCCAATCACCGTAATCGTACTCATAAGACCCTCCATTTCAAACAACATACATACAATAACTATTGTAACCTATGAAGCAAAGCGCGCCAAGCCCGAAGGAAGTTTATTTTAAGGGATAATTGCGTATTTGATGCCTTCCTGCCTGCCGATGCTCTCCAGTGCATCAATGGCTTTTTCTAAAGGATAATGCCCTGTGATGAACAGACTGCCGTCGATCTGCCCGTTGGACAGCAGTTTCAGCGCCAGCTGTACATGATACGGTGTATGATGGTAAACGGCCTTCAGTGTGATCTCCTCATAGTGGAACTTCTGACAGTCCAGGGTGATACTTGTGCCTGCCTTTGTGCCCCCGAATGCAAGAACCGTTCCTCCGGGTCTGACCATATTTACTGCATTTTCCCAGACTTCCGGGAATCCGGTTGCTTCCACGACCACATCGGCTCCTTTTCCGCCGCACAAATCTCTCACTTGATTTATATGTTCTTCCCCAGAGGCATTGACAGTTTTCCATACCCCGAATTTCTCAGACTGCTCCAGGCGGTAATCTGACAAATCTACGGCTATAACTCTGCATCCTTTCAGACTTAACAGCTTCATAAACATAAGTCCGATGGGTCCTGCTCCGATGACTGCGACGGTGTCTCCCACCTTGGCCGGTATCCGGTCGCTTCCGTGGACCGCGCATGCCAGGGGCTCCAGCAGAGCCGCCTGTTCAAACGGCAGATGATCAGGGACACGGTAGAAATTGTATTTCAGGATGTGCGCCGGTACAGCTACATACTCAGAGTAAGCGCCGTTCAGGTACTGCAGATTTTCACAAAGGCTGTATCTCTTGTTTTTACAATGCTCACACTCAAAACAAGGGGCGGTATTAGCTCCCACGATCCGGTCTCCTACCTTGAATTTTGTAACGTCCTTTCCTGCCTCCACAACCACTCCGGAAAACTCATGGCCGAATGTGGAAGGTACAGAAGTGATAATCGTCGGATGTCCTCTCCTGTATGTTTTCAGGTCTGTGCCGCAGGTCAGCGCCGCTTTTACCTGAACCAATACCTCATCATCTTTAATCTGAGGAATATCCGTCTCCTCAAACCTTACATCTCCCGGTGCATAAAACATCTGTGCTTTCATTTTCCCCTGCATGTTACCATCCTCCTAATTCTTATTTCTGTCCATAGTTTTGATCTGTGTCTTCTTTCAGAAATTTACACATCTGATCTTCCAGCGTATTGACATTTCCCATCTGATAAGACAGAAATGCCACCTTCGCGCTCTCTTCCAGTACAATCGCGTCGTTATATGCCTTGTCGATTGTCTCGTCAATACAGATTGCTCCGTGATTTCCCATCAGCACTGCTTTGTCGTCTCCGATTGCCTCTGAGGTCACTTCTGCCAGCTCATCGCTTCCAGGCGGTACAAAAGCGGCACAGCGGATATTTCCGCCTACCAGACCTGCCGCCTCCGAGGTGATGCAAGGCATTCCTCCGTCCACACAGGCCCATGCCGTACAGTAGGTAGAGTGGGTGTGGACCACACCGAACACATCCGGCCGTCTGCGGTACATGGCAGTGTGAAGCGGCATTTCGATGGATGGACGGCGTTCCCCTTCGATAATCTGGTTATCAACACTTACAACCACTATGTCAGAAGGATGAAGGGTCTCATAGGGCATTCCACTGGGGGTGATGCACACATACCCTGTCTCCGGATCCCTCAGGCTGAAATTTCCAAACGTAAGAGGAATCAGCTTTTCCTTCTGTATTTTTAACGCGATCTCGATAACCTTGGTTCTTTCTTGTTCTAATAACATATAGCCTCCTTATGTGAAAAGATTAAAAAATCATCTGGAAAAATTCTGCGATTTTATAAATAATGTACGGTACTAAATGGGCTCCTGTATCCAGGGAAGAAATCGCCTTTGCACCTGCCGGGAACGTAAAGTCTGTGGACTGTGCGATCAATGTGGCAGTTCCTGCTAAGTTGGTAGCAATGTATAAGATTGCAATCATCATCAATGTTCCTGTGATTAGTGAACGGAACAGGTTTCCTTTGGATGCAACGACCGGCCATATCATAAAGAACGGCAGTGTCGCAAGGTCTACCAGCGGCAGCACCCTGTTTCCCGGAAGGATGACTGCCAGCAAAAGAGTGACCGGAATCATGATCAGTGCGGCTGAGATTACCATAGGAGATCCTGTTGCAATGGCTGCATCCATTCCGATGTTGACTTCCTTTCCCGGAAACTTTTTTGCCAGAAATTTCTTAGCGTCTTCGCTTAAAGGCATAAGCCCTTCCATGAGAATCCTCACCATTCTCGGCAGAATGAACATAACCGCAGCCATATTGACTCCAAGGGTTATAATCTTATTTGGCTCGTATCCTGCCAGAGCTCCGAGACCTGCCCCAAGAATCAGGCCTAAAACCATCGGCTCTCCGATAATTCCAAATCTTTTCTGGATCGTCTCTCCATCAAAGTGGATCTTATTGATCCCCGGTATTTTGTCATAAACTTTATCCATTAAGATACAGATAGGCGCCCAGCTCACGGTCTCTGTATGTGGCAGGGAAACTCCCGGAAGACCGAAATATTCCTGCACCCTTGGTGCTGAGTAATCTGCCAGTTTCATAATGATGATAAAGGTGATGCCTGATGCTATAACTCCCGCGATCATGCTTCCTGTCAGAAACTGTACCAGTGCCCCGGTTAAAATGAAGTGCCAGTAGTTCCAAATATCAATGTTCAGTGTCTTTGTTGTGTTCGTAGCAAGCATAATAATATTTAAGACAAAACAGATAAGGAACACAAACGGTACAATCTGTGTGCCGAATGCAATGGACGCGCTGACCGGCCATCCTACGTCGATAACCGATAAATTCATGCCGAACCGCTGTGTCATTGCCTGCGCAGCGGGACTTACAAAGTCCCCCATCAGTCCAATGACGAGGTTAATTCCAATAAATCCGATGCCTATGGTCATGCCGGACCGGAATGCCTTGGAAAATTTCTGTCCCAGGATCAGTCCGAGAATGGTTATGATCAGCGGCATAACCACAGATGAGCCTAAATCTAAGATGTACTGTAAAACACTCATAGTTTTCCTCCCTTTCTTTTTCCTTTACTCCAATGATTTCAAATAGTCTGCGATTTCATCAGCTTTCTCTTCCGCTCCGAACCCGGTGATAAATTCCAGCGTCCGGTAGGTTTTATACTCTTTTAACTCGTTTACCGGAATTTCCGCGGTGTGGATGATCACATCCGGATTAAAAATCTCTGCTCTCCCGACGACTTCAAGTGCTTTGCATTCTGATATCTCCACTGAGGGTATTCCCCTCTCTGCCAGCAGCCGTTTGCACGTCTCAGATGCCACCGTTGATGTTGCGATTCCCGTCCCGCATGCTGATAAAATTCTGTAAGTCCTCATAATGAATCCTCCTTATTTTTGATGATTTGAATAATTTCCTCCGGATTCCCGGCGTTTACAAGCATTTTCAAAACCTCTGCATCCTGAATTAAAAGAATGGCTCTCTGAAGCACTTCCAAATGCTGTTTTCCTGCGATTGCCAGCATCATGACAAACTTGACCGGGACTTTCACATTTTCTTTTGGATTGGTTCCCATCTGAAAAAAAGATACCGGCTCTTTCAGCACTCCAATGGCGATTCCGGTTGTTTCTACATAACACGGATCTGTGTGCGGTATTGCCACACCGATATCTCCTGCTAAGATTCCCGTGGGATAAACCTTTTCCCTTTCACTTAATGCACTCACATAGCTTTCTTTACAGCAACCTTCTGAAACTAACACACCTCCTAACTGTTCAAATATCTCCTGTTCATTTTCTGCCATCAAATCTGTCTGTACCAATGTGTCTTTTAAGTTTTCCCAGATCATGATTTCCTCCGATCTCAAGTGTATTGGTCTGTATTTTTGTTAAGTTCATTATAGGCCTCAGAAGACACCCTATAAAGGACAAGAGAAGTCGTTGAAACGAGCACTAAATTGTACTAATCGTAATACATAAACCTGGCATAAGCTTGTTGACTGGCAAAAAAAGAACAGAACCATAAAAAGGTTCTGCTCCTTATCTTATCCGCAGTATTCATTTTCCAGCCTCCGGATTGTCTCAAGCAGCTCTTCCGGAGACTGCTGGGCTTCAATTCGGCTTTTTGCCTCCTCCTGTGAAAACAGACGCACCAGATTATAGATTGCACAGTTAATGCTGTTAGAGTTTAAGATGCTCAGGCCTATAATATAACTGACCGGATCATTTTCACTGTTCCCGAATACTACCGGTTTTTTCAGGCTCACCAGACTGGCCGCCTCTCTGACGGCCCCTTTTTCCTGTTCAGCGTGAGGGGCTGCGATACCGGAATAAATCACCACATAGGAACCGTTGACCTTAATATTTTCAACCATAGCTTCTATATACTCATAGGTGACTGCCCCGGATTCATAGAGAAGCCTGCCTGCTGCCCTGACTCCCTCCTCCCAGCTTTGGGCTTCCTGCTTCAGCGCAATCCTGTCTGCCGAGAGCATAGCTCCAAGGGAATTCCTCTCGGCCTTTTTTTGTTTTTTGAGAAATTTTCCTGTCTCTGCCGTCTGGCCTCCGGACCAGTTTTCTCTTAACTTAGTCGCCTTTCTCCGGATTCTGTAAATGTCCTCCTGTTCCAGCAGGGGACTGACCATGAGAATATTTTTTATCTCTCCATCGGGAAATGCCACTGTGGAAATCACCAGCTGATCGTTTATATTGCCCATATCTTTCAGTTCGTGTGAGGATCTCACATCCGTGATTTCAAGTACATCCTCCAGCTGTTTTAGTTTTGCCAGCATAAGCTGGACGGTTCCCCTTCCCATGGCGCATACGAGAACTGCTGGTACTTTCCGTTCCCTCATCCGCTCCAGTTTGTCCCGCTCCAGCATAGAGGCAAAATACATGACAAGAAAGGAAACTTCGTCTCTGGGAACTTTCACCCCAAGATAATCCTCCAATGGTTTCAGGCATTCTTCCACCGTACAGAACACTTCGGGATATCCCTTTTCAATCTCTCCCCGAAACGGATTTTCAAGAACCTCCCCTGAAGACATCCGATAGACAGAAGATTTCATGTGATCCACCAGCAGATCGTAAAGTGCAAAATCCAGATAAAAATTAATCCGAAACCTGCTGATGATGCGGTAAATCACCTCCCCGATCAAAACAGGGATCACCAGCTGGTCCACATTATTCGTTCCGCTCTTCAGATAGCTTTTTCTTCTGAGGCAGAATACAAAATTTTCTGCTTCTGCTGCCGGTATATCCAGTGAAAATTCTTCTGCCAGACGGTCCAGTACAGCCCTGCTCAGCGGATATTTTGAGCTCAGGGATGCATTTTCCCAGTCCGGCTGCCGTTCCTGTTCTAATGTTTTTCCTTTTTTTACCCTTTCAGCCAGAATCAGCAGTTCATAGACTGCCACTGAAAAAGAGAAGTCGGAAAGAAAGCAGTCATGCCTCAATTCTTCTTCCCTTAAAACCTTCTGTATCGTTTCATACCGTCCCTGATATTGAATTTCTTTTAGGAGAAGATGTCCGAACACGTGGAACGCACCCATTGCGCCATATTTTTCTTCATCCAGATTCAGCTCAAGGAGCTTCAGCATACCGGAACGTATATCTCCCTCTGAAGCTTCCACTATATATCCTTTTTGTACCTGAGAGACAAGCTTCATATTATGTTTCAAAAACCAGTCTTTCAGGTCATTCAGATCACTGATCACTGTGTTTCTGCTCGTACTGATATACTCTGAAATCCAGGCTGCAGTCACATACTTCTCTTGATTCAAAAGAAGCATCGCAAGGATTGTCTTTCGTTCATTTTTGGACAGGTGATATGTATAAAAATCATTGTTCATAATAAACGTTTGAATCTGTTCCAAAAGCCCTTCTTCCCTGACCTCAAACCTTAAAATTCCCTCTCCGTTTATACTGACCGAAGGCAGTCCGCTTTCATTTAATTCGTCATTCAGCTCTCTGATCTTTTTGCGCACAATCCGCTCAGAAATCTGATATTTTTCAGAAATTTCCGCCAGCTGCAGTCTGCCCCCTGCCAAAAGTTGATTTAATATTTGATTGCTTCTTTTATCCAAATGGATTCCCTCTTTTCAATCTAAATATATAATAAGCCGCTATCTTATCATATATATTATAGGAAATCGAAGTCTATGCATATAGCACAAATACTGGCAGATTTGTCTGCTGCCGATTGTTCTATGCATAAACGCATCTGTGTACATCCCGCGGAGCGTTTTTTATTGCTTAGGAAAGACTTTCACGCATTAGCGTGACAAGGTCTTTCCTAAGCAATAAAAAACCAATTCTAAAGCTGTGCCTTAAAATCGGTTTCTAAATTCAAATATTCTATTTTAAAATCCGTGCGGCCTGCGTTGAACTCTCTCCACAGACGTTACCTCCACAGTTAACTCAGCCCAGGCACCCTTACGGCACATGAAAGGTTCTACTTAGTGCTGCTTCGTTCCCGACCTGACACGGTTCATAGATTCTCATTGCGTAAGACCCAAACATCAACGCCACTTATGAAGGGCAGCTCCACAGGGAAAAGCCCGAAACAGGCCATCACCTCTGCTTTAGCGGATTGCAGATACAGGGCACCGCTGCCTCCCCGGCTGCACGGAAGCTTTTTGACGTATTAAGATTATATTATGTGTGCAGATTTGATTATACTAAATATTGTTCACATTCGTCAACTTTTATTTTATTTTCTATTTTATTTTTTACCTTTCAATACTATAATTGATAGAATAAAGGAAGGTGAGCCTATGAATTATCCAATGCATGACGGCACTGCAAAGCTGCTTACAACGGAAGAATATTTTCAAAATTATCCGGACCTGTGCTCTTATCAGCCATTTCTTGACACCGTCAGGAATCATGGCATCAACAGCTGTAAGGCCGATGTTTTTTCAGATTTTATTTCAGGAACGCTCTTAATCCCTGAAAAAAAGAATCCGTCAGAGAAGGAATTCTGCCTGTCTTATTATCTTTCCAAAGACCTTTTGGTACTAATTGAAGATAAAGAACATATAAATGATTTGGAGCTGATCATAAATGAGAGACACATAACCGACGCATCATCACTCCCCCAGTTTCTTGTCCTGCTCGTGGAAGCTCTCATCAAAGATGATATGCTCCTGCTCCAGAATTATGAAACCTGTCTCGCCGAGATTGAGGATGAAATTCTCACAGGAAAAGATATTAAAATAAATCACCGCATGATTGGTGTGCGCAGAAAGCTTCTCCGCATGAATGCCTATTACCAGCAGCTCAGTGATTTTGGCAGTGAACTGGAAGAAAACTCATCCGGTTTCTTTTCCCAGACAGACGTGCGGCATTTTTCCGTGCTCACCAACCGTGCGGAACGTCTTCTCAATTACACTCAGTTTCTCCGGGAATATGCTCTGCAGATCCGTGAAATGTATCAGTCTCAAGTGGACATTAAGCAGAATGAAACTATGAAAATACTGACCGTAGTTACCACGATCTTTTTTCCTCTTTCCCTGATTACCGGATGGTACGGAATGAATTTCAGAAATATGCCGGAGCTTCATTACCCGTACAGCTATTTTATCCTGATCGGCATCTGTGTTTTGATCTTCACGGCAGAACTATGGTTCTTTAAAAAGAAAAAATGGATTTAAAATACCTATGAGTTTTTCTCCATTATCTCCAGTCGGCTCTGGAAAGGCCTCCTTCCGACAATAGAGAAAAACTATCACAGGTAGCACCTTTTGTCTCTAAACAGCCTGCTCCAGCAGATATTACGTCCATTTTGACCAGTTTGGAGGCCTTGCATTCGAAGAGATGTTAGTTTTTCTTCTTTCAGCAAAGGCTCGGAGGCGGTGTGCAGAGCACAGTGAGGCTGTCTGAGCGTCAGCGAGTTCCGAACGGGCCGCCGGAGAGACTTTGCTGAAGGTTAGAAAATCTTACATCTCTGAGACAGCAAGCCGGAAAACTGGTCAAAATGTCAACCCTTTTTTCTCAGCTGCCGGAAAAAATCGCTCATCATATGGCTGCATTCTTCTCTGAGGACTCCCGATTCAATCTCTGCCTGATGGTTGAATTCTTCCCTCTGAAGGATATTGAGAATGGAGCCTGCACATCCCGCTTTAGGGTTCATCGCCCCGATAACAACCTTGGGTATTCTCGCCTGGACTATAGCCCCCGCACACATCTGGCACGGCTCCAGAGTGATATACATCGTACATTCTTCAAGCCGCCAGTCCCCTGTCTTTTTACTGGCTTTCTCAATCGCCAGTAATTCCGCATGGGCCAGTGTTGTCTTTCTCTTATTTCTTTGATTGTAAGCCCTTGCTATGATTTTTCCGTCCAATACTATGACACAGCCGATGGGCACGTCCCCTATAGCTGCCGCTTTCTTTGCCTGTTTTATGGCTTCTTTCATAAATTTTTCATTTTCATTCATTCTGTCTTCCTCCGGTCATATTTTTTAGTCCCTCCTCATAGAATAAATCAAAAAGAGAGTATCACATTGGCTGAATATCAACGAATCGTTTCATATCTATACGAATACAGCAATGGCATGAAAGGCGAAAATGCAGGATTCGCCAAAATTGAGAAGCGTCAAAAACAGCTTCGCTTATACTTCCATGTCAAAACAAATGACGAGGCCTTAACGTACAAAATCTATTTTTACCGGTTCCGCCACGGAACCATGGAAGGCATTTTATTAGATTCCTTCCAGCGCAATGACACTATCATTGAGTTTAAGAATACTTACCCTCTGGTTGTAGATCTGGACCAGGTAGACGGATTTTTGATCTATCACTCCAACAGCCATTTCTTTGGATCAGAGTGGAATGACAAACCGATCACGATACGAAATTTCCTGCCGACAGAAGACATGGCCAAAAATCCCGAGGCTGACCGGACAGAAGAAGTCAGGAAATCTGATGCTGTTCAGAGAGAAGTGACCAGGGAGTCTCAAGAAACTGACCGGACAGAAGTCCCTGTTCCTGAAACCCAGGAACCGCCGGAACCTGCTCAGGGAGAAAGCCTTTCCGGCTCCGCACCGGCGGATACAGAACCGTCAGAACCTGCCCAGGAAGATAGTATGCCTGAGTCCCGCCCTGTACAGAATCCTTCTCCATCAGACGAAGAAGTACCAGAGGAAGATGAAGAAGAACCGCCGTCCGGCGCTCCTGATCCTCCTCCTATAAAGGATCCTTTTGACGAACTTCCGCAGGAAATTCCGATTCCTGCCGGGACCCCTGACACAAAATCCACGGTGCCGGAACCGGCGCCCGAACCGGCAGGTCTGCCTCCCCGTGTCTATGTAGAACCGGAAATTCCGGAGTCTGAACCTATGAGCGCAGAATCACTGACCGAAGAGGATACCTCCGAAGAAGAACCTCCAGAAGAAAAAGCTGCCGGACAGCATGAAGAACGTATTGCTGATCCTGATTCAAAGCTGGCAGAATATATTGAAGCCCTCCAATTGGAAAAGAAAGCCAAAGAACAGGGAGTGCCGAACACACCCAGTCTCTTTGACTGGAAGGAGTATCCCACCTTGCCCTTACCTCCTTCTTATATGCTGGATCCTAGCATCAAAATCAAAGTAGAGGATCTTCAAAATATTCCTCATGTGCCGGAAAACATGAAAACCAACGGGTTTCTGCTGCTGAACTACGGAAATTACGGACACCTGATGTTATGTCAGCACAGACAGACAAACAGAATCTATCTGGGAGTTCCGGGTGTTTTTGACAATGAAAAAAATTTCATTGCAAAACTTTTCGGATTCAGGGATTTCTTAACCGTGCCGGAATCCTGTCAAAAGACAGGAAACTTCGGCTACTGGATTCTGTCTCTCTAGCCCTCCAGCAGGTCACTGAGCCTTGCAAACTGTTCAAGGCTCAGTGCCTCACCACGAATCTTCGGCGATAGTCCCATTTTATCCAAAGCGTCTACTACCTGTTCTTTAGAAAAATGGAGTGTACTGCTATTATTAATCCCATTCTGAAGTGTTTTTCTTCTCTGGTTAAAAGAGGCCCTGATAATGGAAAACATCAGCTGTTCATTTTTTACCTTTACTGGCATATCCTTATATCTTGTCAGACGAATAACAGCTGATCCCACTTTCGGGCGGGGCATAAAACAGTTTGGCGGCACATTGGCCACAATATACGGTTCGGCGTAAAACTGGACAGCCAGTGACAGTGCACCGTAATCTTTTGTACCCGGTCCTGCCTGCATCCTCTGTGCCACTTCTTTCTGTACCATAACCGTAAGGCTGTTCATAGGGACATTCTTTTCAAACAGTCCCATGATAATTGGCGTTGTAATATAATAGGGCAGATTTGCCACGACTTTGATCGGTCTCCCCTGATTTTTCTTTTCTGCAATCTTTCCTATATCTACCTTCAGAATATCTTCATTCAGCACTTCCACATTGTCATATCCGGCCAGAGTTTCTTTAAGGATCGGTATCAGATTGTGATCGATCTCCACAGCCATGACTTCCCTGGCATGTTCTGAAAGATACTGGGTCATCGTGCCGATACCCGGTCCGATCTCCAGCACAAAATCGTCCTCTGTTATATTTGCTGCGTCTATAATCTTCTCAAGCACATGACTGTCAATCAGGAAATTCTGTCCGAACTTCTTCTGAAAATCAAAGTTATACTTTTGAATGATTTCTATTGTTTTTTTAGGGCTGCTTAACTTCTCCATCTAAACCTCTTTCATCCGGTACATGTTCCTGGCATTTTGTTCTGTGACCTCAATAATTTCCTTTGTGCTGATCCCTTTGAGTGCGGCAATCTGTTCTGCCACATACGGCAGATTTAAAGAAGAATTTCTCTTTCCCCGGTTTGGTTCCGGAGAAAGATAAGGGCTGTCCGTCTCCAGCAAAATTCTGTCCAGCGGTGCATAGGAGACAACCTCTTTTAATGTCCTGCTGTTTTTAAATGTGACAACTCCTCCGATTCCAAGATAAAATCCCATATCTAAAAACTTCCTCGCCATTTCTTTTGGGTAAGAAAAGCAGTGAACCACTCCCCCAATCTCCTCGGCGCGGGCTGCCCGCATCATATCCTCTGTATCTTTCGCGGCATCCCGGCTGTGGATCACCATCGGAAGCTTTGTCTCCCTGGCGAGCTCCATCTGTGCTTCAAACCATTTTTTCTGTATAGGACGTTCGGGTTCATCCCAGTAATAATCCAGTCCAATCTCTCCAATAGCCAGAATCTTGGGATTTGATGCATATTTTTTAAGCTCAGCCAGATCCTTTGTTTTCATTTCACCGGTATCTGACGGATGAACCCCCACCGCGCCATAAAGAAACGGATACTTATCTGCAGCTTTTACCGTCCACCGTGACGTTTCCATATTGGAACCAATGTTTACAATGGTCCCGATCCCATTCTTCTCCATGGAATCCAGCAGTTCTTCCCGGTCTTTGTCAAACTGCTCATCGTCATAATGAGCATGGGTTTCAAAAATCATGTTCCTTCCTCCAAAAATTGTTTTCACTCTGATACAATTTCTCATTCATATGGTATAATAAGAATAATTCTTATTTCATTGCAAGGCTGTATCTATTACACAAGACAATATTTTTTATTATAACACGAATCGGAGGTTTTTTATGAGTATTTTTAAATGCAGTATCTGCGGCTACGTCTACGACGAGGAAAGTGAATCCGTCCCCTTTTCCCAGCTGGAAGCTGACTATACATGTCCGGTCTGCAAGGCATCAAAAGATAAATTTGAACCCGCAGAAGGCAAAAGAACTCCTTCGCCCATAAAAGATAACCCCCTGGCTTACCCCGATGCTTTTGCAAAATCTGATTCAAAAGAATTTCCGCAGATGGATGCCATACATCAGATGGCTCTTACGGGTTCGTCAGTCGTTGATGCCATGGGCACCTTAAAGCCCATGATATCCTGGGATGATATTTTAATCATGGGCGCTCAGCTGAACCCGGCACCACTAAATGCGGGCGATCCTGTGGACACCAAAACAGTGATCGGTAAAAAAGCCAAAAAGCCAATGGAAATATATCACCCCATCTATGTATCCCATATGTCTTTCGGTGCCTTATCCAAAGAGTTAAAAACCGCACTTGCAAAAGGCAGCGCCATGTCCAAGACCGCCATGTGCAGCGGCGAAGGAGGAATCCTTCCCGAAGAACGGCAGGCAGCTTACAAGTACATATTTGAATATGTTCCGAACCTGTACAGTGTCACAGAAGAAAATCTCCGCAGCGCAGATGCCATAGAAATTAAAATCGGACAGGGAACCAAGCCCGGCATGGGCGGACACCTGCCCGGAGACAAAGTTACCCCGGAGATTGCAAAGATCAGAAATAAGCCTTTAGGTGAGGATGTCATCAGCCCCTCCAAGTTTCCGAATCTTAATTCCAAAGAGGATTTAAAGACAATGGTAGACTGGCTGAAAGATACCTCCGGCGGAAGACCAGTAGGCGTAAAGATCGCAGCCGGACATATCGAACAGGATCTTGAATGGATTGCATATGCCGATGCCGACTTTGTCACCATAGACGGGCGGGGCGGGGCCACAGGTGCCAGTCCACGGACATTAAAGGACAACACTTCCATCCCTACGATCTTTGCACTGTCCAGAGCCAGAAAATATCTGGACCGGCATCATCTTTCCATGGATCTGGTCATCACCGGAGGACTCAGGCTTCCGGGGGATTTTGCGAAAGCACTGGCCATGGGTGCAGATGCCGTGGCGATCGCTTCGGCTGCTCTTGTAGCTGCTGCCTGCCAGCAGTATCGTATCTGCAACACAGGACAGTGTCCGGTCGGCGTTGCCACCCAGGATGAAGAATTGAGAAAACGGCTTCATATCGATCATTCGGCCAAACGGCTCTGCAACTACCTGAATGTGTGCAGGTCTGAGCTGGAAATGTTCGGACGCATTACCGGCCACGCAAATATCCATGATCTTAGTGTTTCAGATCTCAGGACAACCAACAGGGAAATATCAGAGTATACGGACATTGAACATGTGTGACATTTTCTACATGATTTCTGTTCGGCTCTTAGAATGCCTCACTCCAATCATGCAGAAAATGGATATACTATCTGCCGGAAAAAACTCAGCAATTTTTTAAGTCTTTTAAGGGACAAAAACGGGACTGCCGCCAGCTAAATATTTTTTTTAGCTGGTGTGACCGTCCCATTTTATTTAAAAGGATTCTTATTTAGAATTGTATGTCCACCTGACACATCTTCATTGCACTCAGGGCATTGTCATGGCTTTCTTTTGTCACTCCTGCGCAAAGGTCCGCGTGGACGATCAGTTTTGCTTCAGGAAGGGCCGCCTTTACCATAAGTGCATTGGATATCACGCAGATATCCGTGCACAGGCCTATGAATTCAATCTCGGCGTCCTTACCCTCATATTTCTGCTTCAGCAGTTCGCACAGTTCAATGGAGCCAAATGTATCTTTCCGGCAGAAGTCCATCACTTCCGCTTCTGTCTCAGAGATGGCATCCATGATATCAGGATGCAGTGCCCATCCCTCTTCACCCAGGATACAGTGGGGAACAGGCAGATTTTTACCTTCCTGTGTACTGAGATAATCTTTAGAGTGAGTATCTAATGTTCCGTAGATACTGCCTTTAAACTCTCTTATCTTCTCTGCCGCTGCCTCAACAATCTCCCTTGCTTCTTTAGTCCCCAGGGCACCGTCTATGAAGTCATTCTGCATGTCGACAACCACTAAAATATGTTCCATACAGCCCCCTATCCGATCCTTGCAGCCACAAGCTGATTGACAAGTTTGCCGTCGGCTTTTCCTTTCACCCTTGGCATTAGGCTTTTCATGATCTTACCTTTGTCTTTTGCTGTTGGAGTTTCAATGCCAAGTTCCGCGAGCACCGCATCAATCTCTGAATTAATCTGCTCCTCACTCATTTCCTCAGGAGCGAATTCTTTGATGACCGCCAGGCGTATATTACATTCCTCAATGATATCTGTGCGCTCTGCCGGACAGGATTCCAGGGTTTCTTTTGTCTGTTTCATCTCTTTTGCAATAATTGTATTTTCTTCGGCCTCCGTGAGGTCTTCTCTTTTATCGATCTGTGCATTTTTTAATGCGCTTAACAGCATAGACAAAGCTTCTTTTCTTGCTTTATCCTTATTTTTCATGGCTGCTACCATTTCTTTTCTGATTTCTTCAATCTTGCTCATAATGTCCTCCTGATTTTTTGTTTTTATTCTATCATATAATCCAGGAGAAATCACTTCCTTCTGCTGTTTCTTCCTCTGTACAGATAAGCCAGCAGTCTCCGTACCTTCGCATTTCCTTGTATGGTTTTTCGATCCGCGGAAATTCTTTGCTTAAAAATGCGTGAACATAAAGCGGTTCCTTTTCTTTCTTTTCAACAACCGTATCTGCCGTGATATAAACGGTTCCCGTGTCCAGTTTATTGCCCTTACGCCCCATCACTTTCATCTGTTCATATACATCGATTCCCTCTGTCATAAACAAAAACAGTTTGATCGGATGGACCCAGATACAGGTGTCGGATTCCACGACCATGTCACAGGGAATATTCCTTCCCTGTATATAATCCCTCAGTCTGTGCAGATCTTTGATCTCTTCTTTAGTTTCTCCTTTAATGATTCCCATTCCTCCGAGCTCCGTCATGTCCGCAATAGTTTTCTCTTCCATGATCATCACAGATTTTCCCTGTTCTTTTTGGAAATGAGCCTCCACTGCGTTCTGAAGGGATGCCTCCAGATATAATATATCAACTTGCTTATCTGTTTTCAAAATCGGATAATATGGAAACTCTATTTTTTCCTGCCATAAGGAATGCATCAAACCACCTCTTTTTTCATAGCATATGTATTTTTGCTTATTCTATACAAAAAAATGGAAGCACTGTCCGCTTCCATTTTTAAGTCATCTCAACTATTATGTTTTGTTTAAAACTCACATTTTCCCGCAGTCCTCGGAAACGGTATCACATCCCGGATATTTGCCATTCCCGTCAAGTACATCACCATTCTCTCAAATCCAAGCCCAAATCCTGAATGTCTGGTGGAACCGTACTTTCTCAAATCCAGATAAAAATCATAGTCAGACAGATTCATTTCCAGCTCGCCCATCCGCATTTGAAGTTTCTCCAGATCATCCTCTCTCTGGCTTCCCCCGATGATCTCCCCGATTCCCGGCACCAAAAGATCCACTGCCGCCACCGTCTTTCCATCCGGATTCTGTTTCATATAAAATGCCTTAATCTCCTTCGGATAGTCTGTCACAAATACAGGTTTCTTAAATACTTTTTCCGTCAGATACCGCTCATGCTCTGTCTGTAAATCAGTTCCCCAGGATACCGGATATTGAAACATATTATTGTGCTCTTTCAAAATATCTATGGCCTCTGTGTAGGTAATCCTTGCAAATTCTGACTCCGCCACATGGTGCAGGCGGTCCAGCAGACCTTTGTCTACAAATTTATTAAAAAATCCCATTTCTTCCGGAGCCTGCTCCAAAACATATTGAATGATATATTTGATCATATGTTCCGCAAGCAGCATATTATCTTCCAGGTCTGCAAAAGCCATCTCCGGTTCGATCATCCAAAATTCTGCCGCATGCCTGGTAGTGTTGCTTTCCTCCGCCCGAAATGTCGGTCCAAACGTATAGATATTTCGGAAAGCCTGGGCAAAGGCTTCTCCATTCAGCTGTCCGCTGACTGTGAGGCTGGTTTCTCTCTCAAAAAAATCTTCTCTGTAATCCAGCTTTTTACCCTGGGAAAGTTCCTCCAGGTCAAGCGTTGTCACCTGAAACATTTCCCCTGCGCCCTCACAGTCCTGTCCCGAAATGATCGGTGTGTGCACATAGACAAAATCTCTCTCCATAAAAAACTTATGGATAGCATAGGCAATCAGCGAACGGACTCTGTACACCGCCTGAAATGTGTTGGCCCTCGGCCTTAAATGGGCGATCGTTCTCAGATATTCAAACGAATGCCGTTTCTTCTGAAGCGGATAATCAGACGGAGATTCACCCTCCACTTCTACGGACTCTGCCTGTATCTCAAACGGCTGTCTGGCATCCGGTGTCTCTGTGAGAATTCCTTTCACAATCACCGCGGTCCCGACAGACAGCTTTTTCACCTCAGTAAAGTTTGAAAGTTCTTTGCCGTATACGATCTGGATTGGTTCAAAAAAAGTTCCGTCGTTGATCACAAGAAACCCAAAGTCCCTGGAGTCCCGGTTGCTCCTGACCCATCCGCACAGACTCAGTTCTTTCTGGTTATACTCTTTATACTGTTTATAAATCTGTCTCCCTGTTAATATCTGCACTTCTCTGCTTCTCCTCTTAAAATTTAAATAAATTCAATCCGATCCCGCCGCTGTATTCCCGGTCCACGGTTCCTTCGATCTCTGTAAGCACCAATTCCCCGGTAGCGCTGATATAGGCTTCTGTAAGATGTCCTCCGCGGACTTCTCCCGCTTCATTGGCGACACTGATATGGAAGTGTAGATAGGTTTCCCCATTCATGCGGGAAACATTACCGCCAAGTGAAACAATCTCCATATCTTCCTCGTAAGTTCTGCTTACATACTTCTTTTCTCCTGTCTTAAATAAACCTGCGGTTACTTTATTTACAGCCCCGATACCTGACAGAGAGCCCAGCTTTATATTTTCTTTTTCACATAAATCTTTGATGGATGATACAATCTCTTCCCCTTTTTCCAGCCTTATGACATATTGCTTTCCAAACTTACGGTATTCCATAAGAATCCCTCCTCATATTCATGGTTACAGCGAGTAGTGTCTTTCATTATTATAGAACCAGAGCAGGGATCTTTCAAGTCATGGTATCTCCCAAAACTTTTTCTCAGAGAAACCTGGAATGCAGCTTTAGGATCTGCCTTGCTAATGGAGCCGTAACGATAAGAGAGCTGATGATTTTCCTGCGCACGGCAATATAGATTGCTTCCGCTTTTTCTGTCTCATATGCAGCTCCTATCACTTCCGGAATCTGCTGGAGATCTTCAAGGCTGAGCGTCATATTTTGACGGTTCCACGGACAGTCCAGCAGCCGTCCCTGAAGATCATAGAAGTTATAAATAAGATCTCCTTTCACTTTATCTTTCATTTCGGTTTCCATACACTGCTCTTTTTCGAGATAGAGGTTTGTCATTTCAAAATATCTGCTGCCTGTTCCAATTCCGACAAAAGCAATGTCTGACTGTTTTGCTTTCTGAAGCACTTCTTCTATGAACCGCTGGCTCATAAAAATATCTTTTGCCTCCTTTGAATCGACAACAATAGGGGCATGCAGCTGAAGACCTGAGGCACCGCAGTGGCTTGCAAAGTACTCACATACCGTGTTGGCCTGAATATCCCATAACTCCTTATCAACACCGCCGCACAGCGGAACAAAGGTCACATGTTCCAAAGGAATCGGGGATGTGAACTTCATTGCCGTTTCCCTTGCCATCCGTCCTCCGGAAACTGCCGCATATTTCACATTGGGCAGCCTTCGTGCAAGATACTTTCCGGCCTGAAGTGCTGTACATTCTTCCTCTGTCTGACCTTCCATAGGCTCTGCACAGATGATTTCCTTTAGGCCGAAGATTCCCTTCATACGTTCTTCTAATTCTTTGTGGGCATGGATCTTATCATCATGAATTACAACTTCCACAACCCCGCTCTTCCTTGCCTTTACCAGCACCTTCGATACGAGAGAACGGCTCACGTGAAGTTTCCTGGCAATCTGCTGCTGTGTCAGCTGTTTCTCATAATACAGATGCGCAACATCAACTAAAAACTTCATTTCCTCTGTGCTTCCCATAAACAGTTCCTTTCCCTGAGACTACACATATTCAATATTAAAAGTTTTATTGGATATCTGCAGGCACTTCAAGTCTTCATATTCCGTTGCTCCGTGGGCCGTCACATACCCTTCCGGATACCAGATAAAGGTTCCCGGCCCATAAAGCTCATCTCCGGTCTGTAACTGACCCTCCAGAACAAAAAATCCATGACCCGCCGTGTGTCTGTGATTGATCGTGGTAAACCCCGCCGGATAATTCATATAATTGATCTGCATGCCTGTCTCATCATCCAATAGTAAAGCCTTTTTTCCAAATAGTTTCCCTGTGGTCGTCGTCGGCCGGTAAAACCACGGCATTCGGTTTACATCCATCACTTTTTTCTCAAGGGAGTTTTGCCTCTGTTCTTCCTCCTCAAGATATTCAATGGAAAATGCTTTGTTGGAGATCAGTAGACACTTCAGGTCCTCATATTCTGTCGCTCCATGTGTGGCTGCGATTCCCTCCGGATACCAGACAAACGTTCCTGGTCCGTAAAGCTCACCGTCCGTCTCCAGCTGTCCCTCCAGCACATAGATTCCATGAGAAGCCGGATGTCTGTGAAGTACCGTTGTAAATCCCTTGGGATAATGCATATAATCAATTACCATCTCTGTCTCTTCATCCAGATGCAGACTCTTTTTCCCGAATATCTTTCCTGTTCTGCTGTTTGCCCGGTAAAACCATGGCATTCTCCCCAAATCTTTCACTGTTGTTTTCAGTTCCATAACAAACTCCTTTCCAACGAGTTTTTCTGCTTCTGTCTTTAAGGTAACTTGATTTTACCGTTTCGTCAATTATGTTTTTTCCCTTGTGTCATTTGACACACCTGTAAGTATTTTATTTCTATTTAACCATAGCAAAAAGGGCACAGCCATAAAAATAGCTCTGCCCTTTTTTCATAAGATTGTTTTTATTCTTTGATCATCGTAAAGTCATCCCAAGGAATATTGACCTCAGCACCTTCATTGATGATAGAATCAACATGCATCAGAAGCGGGAACTCATCCAGGGAAACGACTCCCCTCTCTGCAAGTTTCCTTACGGCACGTGCAGTTCTGGTTGCAATCACAATGGACTCCAGAGTCACGCCCTGTAATTCTTCCATAGCCTCATCGAAGCTTAACCCGCGTCCGAGAAGGGTTCCGATCTTCCTTGTTCTTCCGCCGAAGACCGTCACATACAGATCTCCTGCCCCGTGAATAATATTCTCCGGGCCTCCGCCGATCAGTTCCAAAAGTCTTGTCATTTCTTTTACGCTCTGTCCAAACAATGCTGCCTGGGAATTGTAGTGCTGGATACCGATCTTTCCTTCCATTTTTTCAGAAAGACCCACAGCCAGGGTTACACCGAGTGCATATGCATTCTTCATGGCTACGGCGCACTCCACACCTACGACGTCTTTAGAAAGAGTGATGTGATAGTAGTCTGTTGCCAAAAGCTCTTTGAACATTTTGAGAGTTTCCATGTTCTTTCCGCAGAAAGCCACATGGCTGTGATCGTGGTCTGCCAATTCATAGCTGGTACACGGACCGCCGATGGCATTGATATCAAGATGCTTTCCTTCCGGCTGGCGTTCCTCAAAGATCACCGGATATGGAACCAGAGTTCCGTCATCCAGATCTACCATGCCTTTCGTCACAGAGAGGAGCGGTACACTTTCAGGGATTACCGGAAGAATCTCATCACAAAACCAGTCTAATCCAAAGCTGCTGACACCGCAGAGCGCTGCGTCTGCTCCGTCCAGAGCCTCTTCTAATTCTTCAATCTGATAATATTTGATCCCGTCGTGCAGGGTCCTTTTTAATGTGATATGAAAATTATCCTTCTTTAATCCGTCGATAATGTCCCGATCCAGCGGGGAACCAACCAAGCGGACCTCGTGTCCGTTTTCCATCGCCGGAAATGTAATTGCTGATGCCATCTGTCCTGCACAAATAAATGTAATAACGCTCATGTTTTCCTCCTATAATGCTTATGCTGTTACTTTCTTTGTTGCCACAATATCTACTCCCAGTCCAAGAACGTCTTTGATAACCACATCGCCCACATTCACCGGGGCCTTAGCTGTCACTTTGGTCAGCTCATCCATGATATCATAAATCTTCCCTTTCGGAATATCCCCGTTTGTTTTCACAGGGACTCTTCTCGCTGTCTCTGCCTCAACCCTCACGGTAGACGTGATGACTCTGGTAGGATTGACTAATTCCTTTTCCCCGTATACGGCGCCTCTCGGACAGCCGTTTCCGGTTACTTTATATCCGTTTTCTTCATCGACTTTTAAATGACATCCTTTCGGACAAACAATACAAATTAAATCTGTCATGTTAAGCACCTACCTTTTCTACAGACACAGTGATCTCACCGTTCTTCACCTTATCTAAAAACGCTTTTGGTATCACGATTTTTTCCATCTCACCCGGAGCCATATGTTCCCTTTTAAAGGAAGCCAGTTCCTCACCTGCTGAAGTGACCTTAATTGCCACATCTTTGTATACGTTTCTCACCCGGAACATGACTTCTACCATTTTATCAACATTTGCAGGACGAATCTTCTGAGGAACTGTATATCCTACACAGTCTCCGTTTTTCAGTTCAATATATGTCTGGTCTTCGGTCTCGCCGTTTTTCACATATTCTGCGGCACTTCTTCCCGCCTTCTGACTCTCGGCTGTAACAAAGTCTACCAGGTCATGAACATGCACAACGTTGCCGCTTGCAAAAATACCTTCAGCGGATGTCTCCATGTTTTCAAATACGACCGGTCCGTTTGTTCTCGGGTCCATAGTGATTCCTGCTGCTCTTGTCAGTTCATTTTCAGGAATCAGTCCCACGGATAAAAGTACGGTGTCTACATCAAATATGATTTCGGTTCCAGGGATCGGCTGGTTTTTCTCATCCACCTTCTGTACGGTAACCTGCTCCACTCTCTTATCCCCTTTGATATCCGTAATCGTGTGGGATAAATACAGAGGAATATCGTAATCTTCCAGACACTGCACGATGTTTCTTGTAAGTCCGTTGGAATATGGACAGAGTTCTACGCAGCCCACAACCTTTGCACCCTCTAAGCTCATACGCCTTGCCATGATCAGACCGATATCTCCGGACCCTAAAATAAGGACTTTTTTCCCTACCATGTAGCCCTCAATGTTAACATATCTTTGAGCTGCACCCGCAGTGAAGACTCCCGCCGGACGGTCTCCAGGAATTGCAATGGCTCCCCTGGTCCTCTCCCGGCAGCCCATGTTTAAGATGAGTGCCTTTCCTTCCAGGACCATATAGCCGTTTTTCTTATTCATTGCATGAACGCATTTTTTCTCTTCATCCACATCCAAGACCATAGTATCCAGCATCACTTCTATATTTGTCTCGGCTAACATTTCGATGAATTTATTTGCATACTCTGGTCCGGTCAGTTCTTCTTTGAAGTAATGAAGTCCGAATCCGTTGTGAATACACTGATTTAAAATTCCGCCCAGTTCCTGGTCACGTTCTACCACTAAGATTTTATCGGCACCATTTTTACTCGCTTCCACTGCTGCCGCAAGGCCTGCCGGTCCTCCTCCGACTACGATCACATCATACTTCATTATTCGGCACCTCCTGTTTTTGTTTCTCCTGTGATAATGTTCATTCCCACACGGTCCTGAGGAACATCTTCCAGCGGAATGTTTAATTCTCTTGAGATGATCTCCTGAACTCTCGGTCCGCAGAAACCACCCTGGCATCTTCCCATACCTGCGTTGCATCTTCTCTTGACTGCATCAATGGATGTGGCAGGGATCGGGCGGTGGATCGCGTCCACAATCTCTCCTTCCGTCACTGTTTCACAGCGGCAGATAATTTTTCCGTACAATGGATTTTCTTTAATCAGCGCGGCTCTCTCTTCATCACTCAGCTTCTTAAAACGATTTACTTTTCTCTCGTCCTTGATTTCTTCCTTTGCTTTCAGACAAAGTCCTGACTCTTCCATCATCTTTAACAGGTCAACTGCGATTGCCGGTGCAGAAGAAAGTCCCGGAGAGGCCATTCCTGAAATATTAAAAAAGCCTTTGTTTTCTTCATCTTCAAATATGAAGAAGTCATCCTCTTTTGTTCTTGCACGGACTCCCGCGAAATTCCTGATGGATTCTCTGAAGTTAATTCCAGGCACGGATTTTAAGGCAGTATTTCTTACAAAGCTTAATCCGTCTGTCGAAGTTGAAACATCGTCTCCGTCCGTAGGCTGTGAATTCGGCCCCACAATCAGGTTTCCGTGTACGGTAGGTGATACGAGGACACCTTTTCCGTCTTTGTTCGGGCACTGGAAGATTACATGGTTTACAAGTTCTCCCTGGCTTTTATCCAATAAGTAATACTCACCTTTATTAGGCTTGATCGTAAAGGATTTTTTATTCGTATATTCGTTTACTTTGTCTGCGTTGACTCCTGCCGCATTGCAGATATATTTTGCCTCAACGGTTCCGTTGTTGGTTTTTATTTCATAAGAATCATTGTTCTTTTTAATATCTGTAACCTCGGTGTTCAGCTTAAATTCAACACCGTTTAAGGCAGCCATCTCTCCGAGAGCGATTGCCAGCTCCCACGGGCTGATGATTCCTACATTTGGGGAAAATAAAGCTTTGACAGCTTTCTCAGAAATATTTGGTTCTTCTTTTCTTAAGGTTTCCTGATCCCAGATCTCCATATCCGGAACACCGTTTTTCTCTCCACGCTGTTTTAACTCTTCTAAGGTTTTTTCTTCTTTTTCTTCAAAAGCAACAATCAGGGCTCCGATCTGTTTAAATGGAACATCCAGCTTTTCGCACAGCTCTTTTATGTACTGATTTCCTCTGATATTGTATTTTGCCATCAGAGATCCCGGTATCGGGTCATATCCTCCATGGATGATGGCACTGTTTGCTTTCGTTGTGCCGACAGCCACATCATTTTCTTTTTCAATGACCACTGCATTTACATTGTACTTTCCTAATTCATATGCGATGGAACATCCTGTAATCCCCGCACCTATAATCGCTACATCATACACTGTTCTTATCCTCCTTCGACTGAGTCCCTGTTTGTCTTACTGCCCTTATCTAATCATAATAATCTGGCCCTGTCAAACGTGCCAAACCGCCGTTTTATGCGGCTTTCGCCCACTTTTGATTAATCATAGATCATTGATTAACAGGCCTTTTCCTCTTTTATTTTTTTCAGATCAGACACTTTCCCCTGTTTTCCTTGTGTTTGTTATTAATCATTAGTATAATATTAATAATCAATAAAAAGTTTCAATTAGTAATTTTTATTAATCAAAATAAATCGAAGATATTTCCACTTGACAGGAGGGGTGTTATGGGAAAGAGAAATAAAGTCACAACGAGGGATATTGCTGAGTACACAGGGCTCTCCCAGTCCAGTGTTTCTATGATCTTAAGCAGCAAGCCCCATGTCTCCTTTTCAAAAGAGACGATAGATAAAGTAAAAGCCGCAGCAAAAGAACTGGGCTATAAGAAACCAGAGAAAAATACGTTAAAAAAAGCATCCGCACTTTCCAAAACGATCATCGTCATCTGCCCTATTCTGTCTAATGGCTATTACTCCATGCTGATCCATTCCATCACAGAGCGGGCCAGAGAATATGGCTATACCGTATTTTCCGTATCCACGATCCGGGATGTGTCTCAGGAGGAGTATTACATAAAAATGCTTTCAAACTTTGATTTAAGCGGTATCATTTTTCTGTACCCTCCGTCTTCTAAGATATCAGAGATCAATGCACTGTCCAAGTCAGTGCCTATGGTTTCCATCGGTGACAAACCTGAAGGCTCCCGTTTTGATTCGGTTGAATTGGACAGCAAAAAACCCGGTTTCATACTTGGTGAATATCTGATCTCACTCGGGCACACCCATGTTTCTTTTGTCTCAGCACCGATCAAACAAAAAGAAATCGGAAGGCTTCACAGGCTGGAAGGGTTAAAAAACAGTTTTAAGGCATACAATTTTGATTTAAATAATATAGAGGTTCTTTCATCCAAATTTTCTACTTATTCCAGATATACACCGGATAATTCCGAATACTTAAATGGCTATAACCTTGTCTCAAAGGCCCTGGAAAATCACACGAAATCCACTGCTTTTGTTGGAAACAACGATATGACCGCGTTCGGGATCATGTCTGCCATCACAGATCACGGCTATAAAATACCGGGAGACTATTCGGTCTGTGGTTTTGATAATATACCTCTTTCGGGCATGCCCCAGATCTCCCTTACGACCATTGAACATGCGGCTGCATTCAAGGGCAAAGAAGCCGTGGATATTATTTATAAAAAGAATGCGCAGAAAGACGGGATTTCAAAACACCATTATATTATGAGGCTGGAATATGAACCGGAACTGATTGTCCGAAATTCCACCGGAAAGGCAAAAAAATAAGGAATAATTTTTACGATTGCCACTACTATTACTTAATAAAAGAAGACAAGAAAGATGAATTGCTGTTTTGTTAATAGTATAACTCGTCTTGTAGACAATACACTTCTTTTAGATTTAGGAGAAGATATTGGTAAAGCACAGATAGAAGCATGTGAAATCTCTGAAGTTTTAGATGCTATGAAAGAAATTTCTGACAATGGTAATCCTTTATTATAGCTATAATTTCACGTTTTAACTTCACACAAATTATTAGGGATGCGTTTTTACTTGTTTGAAAACCATCCCTTTTTTTGTTTTGAAACAAAATTATGTCACAACCTCCGATGAAAAAGATAGCATTAGTCTGTATTTACATCCATACAAATCATAAGCTATGATAAATACAGATAAACGTTTACAGCAAACAGCAGCCGCCCGGGAACTGGCTGCTGCCCAACAAAGGAGAGGTGAGCATGGCCGGCAAACTTCTTGATGATGAATTCTTAAACAACATAGCATGGGGACTTCCAAGTACAGCAAAGAAAGATGCAATCTGCATTGCAGGCAGACTTCTTGTATCCAACGGATATGTGAATCCCGGATATGAAGACAGCATGATCGAACGAGAGCTTGAACACAATACATATTTAGGGTTCGGCGTTGCCATACCTCATGGGAATGAAAATTCTCTGAATCAGGTATTAAAATCCGGAATCTGCATTGCACACTTTCCTGACACCATAGATTACAACGGTGAAACTGTAACCTATGTGATAGGAATTGCATGTAAGGAAGAAGACACTATACAGGAACTGATGCAGATTACTGATATCCTCTGCAAACCGGAGGAATGTGAAAAACTATTATCTGCCGCATCAAAAGAAGAATTTATCAGGATCATCAATGAGAATTATTTAAAAGAAGGAGAGTTATAGTATGGAACATGAAAAAACAACATTCTCCCAGAAGCTTCAGAAGTTCGGAGCATTTCTGGCCGGAATGGTTATCCCAAATATCGGCGCGTTCATCGGATTCGGTTTGATCACCGCATTCTTCCTTGAAACAGGCTGGACACCAAATGCAAAGCTTGCAAACCTGATCAGCCCGATTCTTAATTCACTGCTTCCTATCCTGATCGGTCACACCGGAGGTAAAATGGTCGGAGGAGACCGCGGAGGCGTCATTGGTGCCTTAGTAACGGTCGGTGCCATCGTCGCAGTACCGGGAACTCCTATGTTCCTCGCAGCCATGATCTTAGGTCCTGCATCCGGATGGTGCATTAAGAAGTTCGATGCAGCGGTAGACGGAAAGATCCCCGGCGGATTTGAAATGATCGTCAACAATTTTTCTTTAGGTATCATCGGCGGTATTCTCTGCTGTGTAGCTTACCTTGTCTTCGGTCCTGTCATGGATACCGTGACCCAGGTACTCACAAACGGAGTAAACTGGATTGTATCCCACAATGTACTTCCCCTTTCTGCAATTTTTGTAGAACCTGCAAAAGTACTATTCTTAAATAACGCTTTAGACCACGGTATTTTTGGACCAATCGGTTACGAGCAGGTTAAAACTTTAGGACATTCAGCATTGTTTTTATTAGTTCCTAACCCAGGTACCGGTCTCGGACTCCTGCTTGCTTACTGGTTCTTCGGAAAAGGCGAGATGAAAGAAGCCGCTCCCGGAATGATTCTTATTCATTTCTTTGGCGGTATCCATGAAGTTTATTTCCCATATGTATTAGCCAATCCTCTCACAATCATCGGTATGATCGCGGGTGGTATCGCAGGTACCGGTACATTTACGCTTCTGAATGTGGGAACCGTTGCAACACCTTCTCCGGGCAGTATTTTCTCAGTCCTGGCACTGTCGCCCAAGAGTTCTATGATCGGTGTCATTGCAGGTGTGGCAATCTCCTGTGCCGTGTCTTTTGTGATCAACGCCTTCTTTGTAAAACGAATGGTGGCAAAAGGAAAGGGAGAAGCTTCTTTAGGTCCTTCTGTCATTCCAAAAGAAGCTATGGGCTCCAGTGCTTCCAGTACATCTGATGCCGTGACAAATGATGCTTCTCTCGGTGTTGCAGGCTTAGATCTTACAAATGTAAAGAAGATTGTCGTTGCCTGTGATGCGGGTATGGGATCCAGTGCAATGTCTGCTGCTGCATTAAAGAAAAAAGTAAAAGCGGCTGACCTCCCGGTTGAAGTCATCAACACCGCGATCTCCAAGATTCCGGATGACACAGACTTGGTCATCACTCACAAAGAGCTGACAGGTACTGCAAAAGCAGCTCAGCCTAACAAGCAGCATTTATCGATTACAAACTATCTTCAGGCTCCGGAATATGACGAACTCGTAGAACGTTTAAAGAACCGTTAAGCTGAGTACTCTTGGTACAATCCAAATAATAAGCATAGCAAATGGAGCGGGCGTTTCCTTCCGGGGAAATGCCCTGTTCCGGTATTTTGGGAGGGAATTCAAATGAAAGCAGTTATGTATGGGGCAGGCAATATCGGACGGGGCTTTATCGGTGCCCTACTCTCACAGACCGGCTATGAAGTCGTATTTGTGGATGTAAATGATGACGTTGTAAATACCATTAACAGAGATAAAACTTATCCCCAGGAAATTGTAGGTGAAAACGGAAAAACTGTCTGGATAGAAAACATACGGGCCGTTGACGGAAAAGATACTTCCACTGTCAGTGACGAAATCGCATCTGCGAACCTTCTGGCTACTTCCGTGGGTGTCACTGTACTCGAAAAGATCATTCCGGTTATCTGTGAGGGTCTCACCAGACGCTGGGACAAAGATCCTGACAACACTCTGGATCTTTTGATCTGTGAAAATCTAATGGATGCCAATGAATTTTTATATGAAAGAATCAAAGACACACTGCCTGACAGACATAAAAAAACTTTGGATGAAAGCCTTGGACTTGTAGAAACTTCCATCGGCCGTATGGTGCCTGTAATGACAGAAGCCATGAAAAAAGGTGATCCTCTCCGGATCTGTGTGGAAGAGTATGATTATCTTCCGGTTGACCGGGCTGCTTTTAAAGGGCCAATTCCTGACTATGAAAAAATAGTCCCTTTCAGCCCTTTTTCTTTTTATCTGGAACGAAAGCTGTACATCCATAACATGGCCCATGCTGTTACCGCATTTCTGGGAGGAATAAAGGGATATACATATATTGACGAAAGTATTGGTGATATCTATATACGAAAGCTGGTGGAAGGTGCTATGATAGAAAGTGCCATGATGATCTCAAAAAAATATCATGTAGAATTTTCAGAGCTGAAAGCTCACATAGATGATCTGCTGTTCCGGTTCCAAAACCCTGATCTCCATGATACCGTGGAACGTGTGGGAAGGGAACCGATCCGAAAATTAAAGCCGAAGGATCGCCTGGTTGGGGCACTGCGCGGCTGTGAACAGGAAGGTATTCTCCCTGTTTATCTGTCTTTTTCCATAGCAGCTGCCCTATATAATATAACGGATGCTTCCGCTCACGAGCTTTTAAATGAAACATGCCAAATTTCATCCGATGAACCCTGCGGCAGCTATATCATGGCATTTTATGAAAAGTTGAAAAATTCACCCAAAGATTTTGCATCTATTTTAAAGATGATTGACAGACAATATAATGAAATCAGAGGGCCCGTTATTTAAATTCAATAATCCATTTTATCAGAGAGGAAGATAGGTGAAGATATGGTTATTTCTGACCGCGCAAAAGAAATTATCGAATATCTGCTGGATGCAACCGGTTATGTGAGGGTTTCAGAGATTGCAAAGGAACTGGGCGTCACAGAACGCACTGTTTACCGTGAAATGCCCGAAATCAACAACATCATGGAATCCTGTGATTTAAAGCTGGAATCACAGTCCGGCAGGGGAATGCAGATCTATGGCTCCCTGTATAATATGAAACGTCTGGAGTCCCTCTTTGAGGAATCCAAAGTAGAACAGACTTATACCGCAAAAGAACGAAATGATCTGATACTCCTCATCCTTCTCCACGAGAATGATTATGTAAAGACTCAGTCACTGGCCATCGATCTGAATACATCTACACAGACGATCAGAAATAGTCTGCACCAGCTGCAGAATTTCCTTGAAAATGATGATATCACCTTGATTACAAAACGCAGTGAAGGTGTTATACTAAAAGGGAAAGAAATATCCAAACGTCACCTGTTAATCAGTATACTTCTGAGAAATATTCCTCTGGATAATTTCTTTGACTGGATGAAAAACAAAAAATATAAAAGCTGTGCCTTTATCAATCTGCTGATTCAATGGGATTATGAAGACACATTATCTGTCATCTATGATTTTCTGGACCCGCTGATTTCAAAAAAGAGACTTAATGTATCCGATAAAGAATTTCAGGAGTTTTTATTCCTCCTGTGTATTTTTATCAAAAGGCATTCTCTTGCAGATGAGAAAGGGGACGAGTTAAAGCTCTCGGTGGATATACCAAATCCTGAGCAGGAGCTTTACAAAAGTATCAAACACCTGCTGGAACATAAGTTTCATATTAAGCTCTATGATACAGAGCTTAACTACTTCAACTGGATGATCAACCTGTATACAGGACGCACTCACTACCATGTCGCAAATGATTCCAGCATTTTAAAACAGCTGGATCTGGTCACCCAGCTGATTGCCAGAGTAGAGGAACGGTTTGGTTTCCCATACAGCGAAGATGAGAACCTTGCCGAGAATCTTATGCTTCACATCAATATGGCTCTGGAACGGATCAGAAGCGGGATGAACGTATCCAATCCGCTCAATGACGATATTTATCAGTCCCATCCAAAGCTTTATGATATTGTGAAGCAGAGTTTTATAGAAGTTTTTAATCACACCTCCGTACCGGTGCCGGATGATGAAATAGGATATATCGTCATCTACTTTATTGCATCGATGGAGTATCTGACTAAACAGTCCATTGAAGTCCTGGTCGTCTGTGCCTCAGGCATGGGTTCATCCAAGATGTTAAGAAGCCGTCTGGAGCGGGAATTTGCAGAGATCGGCGTGGAGAAGATCATCTCTCTCCATAAGCTCTCCGATGAAGACCTTTCCCGCTACGATCTGATTATTTCCACAGTACCGCTGGATTTAGCCGACGATAAGTACATCTGTGTATCCCCGCTGCTCAACGACAGGGACAAGGAAGAAACCAGAAAACGCATCAAACACCTCAATAAAAAAGGAGAACATCATGAATAAGATTTTCAACGCAGACAACATTGTTTTAAACAAACGCCTCCGGAATAAGGAAGACGCTATTGACGTGGCGGGTAAAGTTCTGGTGGAACAGGGCTATGTAGATCCAAAATATGTAGAATGTATGCACAAAAGAGAAGAAGTCATCTCTACTTACATCGGCAATAACGTAGCTATCCCTCATGGTATCGACGGTTCCGAAAAGTACATAAAAGAATCCGGTATATCCTTTATTCAGGTACCGGAGGGGGTGAAATACGGCGATGACACCGTATACATCGTTATGGGTGTCGCAGGAAAAGACGGAACCCACCTGGACATCCTTATGAAGCTCTCTGAAGTAATCTGTGAAGAGGAAAATATCAAAAAATTAAAAGAAGCACAGACCAAAGAAGAAATCCTGGACATCATCGGCGACCTGACCGTTTAATCCAGCCATTTAAACCAGCTATAAATTACAAAAAGGAGATATATTATGTTAATTTTAATTGACGACGCAGACTTAACAAAAATCGGGGAACTCTATGCAAAATATCCTTATGACGGAGTCACCACCAATCCTACGATTTTAGGCAAGACAGGAAATCCTGATCCTATGGATCAATTAAAGAAAATCCGTGCTTTGATTCCGGAAGAAGCGATGCTTCATGCACAGGTACTTTCAACAGAGACCGACGACATGGTAAAAGAAGCAAAACATATGGTTGATGCCATCGGCGGCAACATGTACATTAAAGTACCCGTAACCGCAAATGGATTAAAAGCGATTTCTATCCTGAGCAAAGAGGGAATCAATGTAACCGCAACCGCTATTTACGGTGTAATACCTGCATTCATGGCGGCCAAAGCTGGAGCTAAGTTCCTCGCTCCTTATGTAAACCGCCTGGACAACTTAGGATACAATGGTGTGCAGATTTCAAAAGATATTCATACGATGGTCAAGGCTGCAGGATATGATGCGGAAGTTCTCGGTGCTTCTTTCAAAAACTCTCAGCAGGTTCTTGAAATGGGCAAGTTCGGTATCGGATCTGTCACAGTCAATCCGGATACTTTAAAAACCCTCGCATTCAATCAGGTTGCTGAAGGTGCCGTAAAAGACTTCATCCGCGACTTTGAAAACTGCTGTGGTGAAGGAAAGACTATGCTTGATTTCTAAAAAATCTAACAAAAACTCCGGAGCGCATATTTTGCTCCGGAGTTTTTTATTTATCTCATTATAATAATTCTTTGCGCAGTTCTTCTCCTGTTTTCTCACTCAGGTATGCAGGTGCAATATCAAAAACAGTTTTGCATCCCGTCTGTCCCTCTTTGGCAAGTCTGTAAGCGGCCCTCGCATAAGACACAATGACACTGGATGTAAATTCAGGATTGGAGTCCAGCTTCAAACTATATTCAATCAGATGCTTATTTTCGTTTTCCCATCCGGTCTTTCCGCTTCGCAGAACGAATCCTCCGTGAGGAATACTGCTGTGGTCTCTTTTTAATTCTTCTTCACTGATAAAATGAACAGTTGTATCGTAGTCTGCAAAATAATTCGGCATATTTTTGATCTCTGCCTCTATTTTAGATGCGTCTGCTCCTTCTTCCAGCACGACAAAACACTCTCTTGTATGTTTCTCACGGGTTGTGAGTTCTGGGTCCTCTCCGTTTCTCACTGCTTCAAGTGCTGTTTCTACGGGAATGGTATACTGCTTTCCGTCTTTTACTCCATCGATCCGGCGGATTGCGTCTGAATGTCCCTGGCTTACTCCTCTGCCCCAAAATGTATAATCTTTTCCTTCCGGAAGGATGGCATTCGCATACATTCTGTTTAAAGAAAACATTCCCGGGTCCCATCCCACGGAAATAATCCCTACGTTTCCGCCTTCTTTTGCGGCTTTATCAACATTAGCAAAATGCTCCGGAATTTTCGCATGTGTATCAAAACTGTCCACAACATTGAATATAGAGGCATATTCCGGCGTCTGTACCGGAAGATCTGTGGCACTGCCGCCGCACAGGATCATGACATCAATTTTATCCTTCCAGTCTGCCGCATTGGCTACACTGCACACAGCAGCCGACTTTGTGAGGATTGTTACATCTTCTGGATTTCTTCTTGTGAAAACTGCTGCAAGTTCCATATCCGGATTCTGACGGATGGCACATTCCACACCGCGCCCGAGATTTCCATAACCTAAAATACCTATACGTATACTCATATTTTTTCTCCTGTCTGTTTTTTTTCTTTTTTTGATTATACTTGCTTAAATAGAATTCTGCAAGAACAAAACATCCTGTAATTCATATTTTTTCCTGCTCTATACAGGGTTATCCGAGAATTTTACCGGATATCTTCTATATAGGTAAATGCTTATGAATACAGTTATCGTTTCTGCAGCTAAAAAAGACCACCAGATTCCTTCCATACCAATAACCTGTGAAAGAATCCACATCAATGGCAGCAGAAGTATCAGCTGCCTTAATATATTGATGATAAGGCTGAATCCAACTCTCCTGGTCGACTGCATAAACGATGCAGTCATTGTGCCCGCCGCGGCAAATACATAACTTGTACACATAATTTTTAATGCAGGCACTCCAAATGTCATCATTTCATCGGATGCATTAAAAATCTTTAATATCTGTTCCGGAAATGTCCAAAACAGAACAATACTGATACCTGTAAGGACAATTCCTATTATGGTTCCATATTTAAATGCCTGACGAAGCCTTGGCATATTTTTTGCACCATAATTATAACTCATAATCGGTATACACCCTTGTACAAGACCGTTTAACGTCATAATGACAACTTGCTGCAGTTTAAAATATGCCCCGAAAAATGCCACTGCAGTCGTGGAATATACAACAAGAAATATATTTGTAAAGTAAATCATAAATGCTCCCAGGGCATTCATGATAAAGGATGGGAATCCGATCACAAAAATTTCTTTTATTATCTGGAAGTCAACATGAAATCCCTTTATTTTCAGCCTGACCTTTTGCTTTCGCAAAATAAGTACCATAAAGGCTAAAATCATGGATAGCGTATATCCGCATACAGTTGACACAGCAGCCCCTTCAATTCCCATTTTAGGAAAACCAAAATAACCAAATATAAGAATGGGATCAAGTATAAAGTTTAATACAACTCCCGCAATCTGAAACCACATAGGCGCGATCATATTTCCTGTTCCCTGAAGAATCTTTTGTATACATATATGTACCATACTGGAAACTTCCAAAAAAGCACAAATCCTCATGTAGCGAACGGCTAAATTATATATTTCCGGATCGTCTGTAAATGATGAAAAAAAGGGTTTTGTTATCACTAGCACAGCGCCGGTAACGATAATTCCCATAGCAGCTGAGAGCAATATGCCATTTGTTACAACACTGTCTGCCCTGTCCTGATTCTTCTGACCAAGATTATCTGCAATCAGTACATTAACACCCACACCGATCCATATGGACATTGCAATCATCAGGGTTGTAATTGGAAAGGCCAGAGACACGGCAGTCAATTCCTTCTCCCCAATCCATGAGACAAACATACAGTCTACAAAATTGTATGTATACTGCATAAACATCGATATGAGCGGAGGTACCGCCATGGATACGATCAGCGGAAACATCTGTCTGGTCTCCATCTTGTTCTTATGATTCATAAACCCTCCTCTAAATAAAATACAAAATTGGAAAGCACGCTTCATCACGCATCTGTGTACAGCCCGCGGAGCGATTTTATTTCATAGGAAAGTTCGCGAACTTCTCTATGAAATAAAAAAGCCGGATATCTTTCGATATCCAGACTATTTTAGAGTTGCGGGGGCCGGATTTGAACCAACGACCTTCGGGTTATGAGCCCGACGAGCTACCAGACTGCTCCACCCCGCGCTATGAAAGTAAAAAGGCGCCAACCAGATTTGAACTGGTGATCAGGGAGTTGCAGTCCCATGCCTTACCACTTGGCTATGGCGCCATATATTATATAGTATATGTGAACGTATCTAATTTATGATACGAAAAAATGACTCCAACGGGATTTGAACCCGTGTTACCGCCGTGAAAGGGCGGTGTCTTAACCACTTGACCATGGAGCCTTGTTTCTTTGACCGCTTCACGGTCTTACTAAACTCCCCGAGCTGGGCTCGAACCAGCGACAACACGGTTAACAGCCGTGCGCTCTACCAACTGAGCTATCGAGGATCATTCTTTTTATTCTTTCCTTTTTCTTTTGAAATATACCTTGTAATGCAAAGCATATCGTCCGTAGGACATGTAATACGGGATGCCCTGTGGGTATACCTTCAAAACTACATACAGAACGTTCCATCAAACTTTCTTCCTTACCTTTCCTTGGTTAAAGCCTCGACCGATTAGTAACAGTCAGCTCCATACGTTGCCGCACTTCCACCTCTGCCCTATCTACCTCGTCGTCTTCAAGGGGTCTTACTAGATTACTCTATGGGAAATCTTATCTTTAGGGGGGCTTCACGCTTAGATGCCTTCAGCGTTTATCCCTTCCAGACTTGGCTACTCTGCTATGCATTTGGTAATACAACAGATCCACCAGTGGTCCGTCCATCCCGGTCCTCTCGTACTAAGGACAGCTCCTATCAAATTTCCTCCGCCTGCGCCGGATAGGGACCGAACTGTCTCACGACGTTCTGAACCCAGCTCGCGTACCGCTTTAATGGGCGAACAGCCCAACCCTTGGAACCTGCTACAGCTCCAGGATGCGATGAGCCGACATCGAGGTGCCAAACCACTCCGTCGATGTGAACTCTTGGGAGTGATAAGCCTGTTATCCCCAGGGTAGCTTTTATCCGTTGAGCGATGGCAATCCCACGTTATACCACCGGATCACTAAGTCCTACTTTCGTACCTGCTCCACCCGTCGGTGTCACAGTCAAGCCTTCTTCTGCCTTTGCACTCTGCGAATGGTTTCCGTCCATTCTGAGAAGACCTTTGAGCGCCTCCGATACCCTTTCGGAGGCGACCGCCCCAGTCAAACTCCCCACCTGACATTGTCCCCCAACCAGATCATGGCTGTTGGTTAGAAATCCAATACTGCAAGGGTGGTATCCCAACAGTGACTCCTTAAGGACTGGCGTCCTTAATTCTCAGTCTCCCACCTATCCTGTACATGCAGTACCGAATCCCAGTATCAAGCTGGAGTAAAGCTCCATGGGGTCTTTCCGTCCTGGCGCAGGTAACCAGCATCTTCACTGGTATTTCAATTT
>NZ_AP023027.1:0-15000 GCF_014467075.1 Anaerostipes caccae L1-92 | reverse complement strand
GCTATATTACTTTAAATGATTCAGAGCATTGGATAAAGGAATTTCAGATTCGGATAAATCTGTCTGAAAATCTTATATCGTTTTTCGTACTTTTTGACCAGTTCTGAATCGGGCTTTACTGTATCCACGACTTTCACCAATTTCTTTGCTGCCTCTTCCACAGAATCGTACTCGCCGCATCCGACTGCCGCAAGAATCGCGCCGCCATATCCCGGACCTTCTTCGCTTTCTATAATATCAACTTCAAGATTCAAGACATTAGCCATGATTTTTCTCCAGAGCAGACTCTTTGCTCCTCCTCCGCAGATCGTTGTTCTCTTGATATCAATTCCCAGGGATTTTGCCACTTCCAGTGAGTCTCTCATTGCAAAAGCAACACCTTCCAACACTGCCAGTGTCATATCTGATCTCTTTGTGTCCATAGACATACCGATGAATGCCCCTCTGGCATCCGGATCATTATGCGGAGAGCGTTCTCCCATCAAATATGGAAGGAAAAACACATGGTTTTCTCCAAGATTCTGAACAGATTCCTGCTCTTTTCCATACTCTTTTGTTCCAATAATATCTTCCATCCACCATTTATTACAGGATGCGGCACTCAGCATACAGCCCATCAAATGAAAATGTCCGTCCGCATGTGCAAAAGAATGAAGAGCATTATTTTCATCCACTCCGAAGTTTTTACTTGAAATAAAAATAGTCCCCGATGTTCCCAGGGAGACATTACATCTGCCGTCCCCCACGGTTCCTGTTCCGATGGCCGCTGCCGCATTGTCCCCTGCGCCTGCTATAATTTTTACATTTTGGGGAAGTCCCAATTCTCCTGCAGCTTCAGACGTTATTGTGCCCACTGCTTCATAACTCTCGTAAATATCCGCCACCTGTTCTCTCTTTATACCGCAGATATTCAGCATTTCTTCCGACCAGCATTTATGTTCCACATCAAACAGAAGCATTCCTGATGCATCTGAGACATCAGTACAAAACACACCGGAGAGACGATAGGCAAGATAATCTTTTGGCAGCATAATTTTATGAATTTTTCTGAAATTCTCAGGCTCGTGTTTCTGCATCCATAAGATCTTAGGCGCGGTAAAACCTGCAAAAGCAATATTGGCAGTGTACTGAGACAATTTTTCTGTGCCCACCACTTCATTTAGATACTTACATTCTTCTGCCGTCCTGCCGTCATTCCACAGAATTGCGGGACGGATGACATGATCATCTTTGTCCAAAACGACCAGGCCGTGCATCTGTCCTCCGAAGCTGATGCCCTTGATCTGATTTTTATCCACAACATCCCGGACCAATTCACGTATTCCATCCACAGCAGCATTCCACCAGTCCACAGGGTTCTGTTCTGACCACCCTGGTTTTGGAAATGAAATTGGATACTCTTTGGAAATAATCTTACAAATCTCACCCTGCCCGCTCATTAACAACAGCTTCAGTGCAGAAGTCCCCAAGTCAAGTCCTATGTAATACATCTTTCAGCTCCTTTCCACCATTATGCAAATGGATTCTCAGACGGATACAGCATTCCCTTCGGCTGGTTAAAATCGAGCTCCGTCTGCTCCACTCCCAGATACTTAAATACCTCAAACAGAAGTTTTCCAAAATGTCCGAACGCAACTGCTCCGTGATGCGGGAAGTTCTTTTCTATCAGTATATGACGGTAAAATCTTCCCATTTCCGGTATGGCAAAAACACCAATCCCTCCAAAGGATCTTGTCCTCACCGGGAGTACTTCTCCCTGCGCGATATATGCTCTTAATTTTGCATCTGATGTGCTCTGAAGCCGGTAAAATGTAATGTCTCCCGGTATGATATCACCTTCCAGTGTTCCCTGTGTAGATTCCTCGGGCAGCGTTCTCGTCATGATCAGCTGATTTTTCATTTCGCAAAAAGAAAGCTTTTCTGAAGCCGTATTTCCACAGTGGAATCCCATGAACACGTCTCTGCGGCTGTATTCATAATTATCTTTGATTTCTGTCTCATACATATCATCAGGCACTGTGTTGTTAATATCCAGAAGAGTCACAATATCCCCGCTGACTGCCGTGCCGATAAATTCGCTCAAAGCTCCATAAATATCCACCTCACAGGACACCGGAATTCCCTTTGCTGTCAGCCTGCTGTTCACATAGCATGGAACAAAGCCGAACTGAGTCTGAAAAGCAGGCCAGCACTTCCCTGCAATGGCCACATACTTCCTGGAACCTCTATGCTTATCGATCCAATCCAGGAGGGTCAGCTCATACTGTGCAAGTTTAGGCAGTATCTGAGGTTTTTTATTTCCCTCTCCCAGCTCCTTCTCCATGTCCTTTACAACATCCGGAATCCTCTCATCACCCTCATGTGCCTTAAAAGACTCAAACAAATCCAGTTCAGAATTTTCTTCAATCTCGACTCCCAGATTATAAAGCTGCTTGATCGGTGCGTTGCAGGCTAGGAAATCCTGTGGTCTCGGACCGAAAGAAATAATCTTTAAGTTACGCACGCCGATCACTGCCCTTGCCACCGGTACAAATTCATGAATCATGTCTGCTACTTCCCCGGCAGTCCCCACCGCATATTCCGGAATATAAGCCTTTACATTTCTAAGCTTTAAATTATAGCTGGCATTGAGCATACCACAGTAAGCATCACCCCGGTCATCGGTCAGCTTATCCTGTGTCTCTTCGGCTGCCGCCGCAAACATCACCGGTCCGTCGAATTCTTTGGCCAGTAATGTCTCAGCCGTCTCAGGTCCGAAATTCCCCAGATAAACAACCAATGCGTTGCATCCTGCTTTTTTAAGCTCTTCAAGGGCTTTCTTCATGTCCAGTTCATTTTCAATACAAGTCTCACATTCAAAGATTTCCCCGTATTTCTCCCGATAGGCTTTTGCAGCAAGTTTTCTCCTGTTCTCGGACAGTGACATAGGGAAACAATCCCTGCTGACCGCTGCAATTCCTAAAACTACTTCTGGTATATTTTCCATAAACGTCCCTCCTGGTCAATGGATTTAAGTAATCATTTTATCTCTTTTATTTTACCATTGTTATGTCAAAAGAGCCACAAAAACAAGACGATCATCGCGCTTATAAATCATGAACAAAAGTTATGTTAAATATTTACATTTTAGTGATTATATTGTAAAATAATAGATATTATTGAAATAATTGTTCTTTCATGATAAACTAAAGGAGATAAAACAAAAGATGAAGAAAAATATTTTTGTATCCTTAAAAAATGACTATGCTTTCACTCAAGTTATGAAGCAGCCTAAAGTCATAAAAGGCTTTTTGAGCAGTATCCTTCACATTCAGCCTGAAAGGATTGGAAACATTCATATAAAAGACCGGCATTTGCCTAAGGATCTTCCGGAAGATAAATTATCTATTCTAGATTTATACACAATTGTTGAAGACATAGGGAAGATCAACATCGAAATGCAAGTGTTACCCTATGCATTTTGGGACAGAAGAGTATTCTCCTATTTGTCAAAAGTTTATACACAAGATTTAAAATCAGGACAGACTTATGATTCATGTACCAAATTAATACATATCAGTATTCTTGGATTCAATCAGTTTACGGATACTGATTACTTTTATTCTTCCTTTCATATGAGAGAAGATCAGCGATATACCCTATATAGCGACCAATGGGAAATCCATGTGATTGAATTAAAAAAACTGAGCCAATCTGCAGTAAAAGATGATCATAAATCCCTATATAAGTGGGCATGCCTTATCAGTGCCGACAGAGAGGAGGAACGTATGATAATTGAGAAAGATCCCTATATCGAGGAAGCCGTCAAAGAACTGGAAAAACTGGAACGCGATCCTGAACGTATGGATGAATACCTTTTCCGCCAGAAAAATCTATCCGATTACGCTACACAGATGAAATTCAACAAAGAATTAGGAAAGGCTGAAGGAAAAGCTGAAGGTGAACATATACTTGCCTCTCTGATGCAGAAATTATTTTTAGATGGAAGAATTGAAGATGCCAGGCTTGCTGTCGATAATGAAAATATGAGAATAAAACTTTATAAGGAATATCATTTGATATAATAATTTAATACTAATATCATATATATAAAAATCCGGCAAGACTATAATTATTATCTTAGTCTTGCCGGGTTTTTATATGTTTTAAGCTTGTTTTTCTCTTTTAACGCCTATTCCCAACTTGTATTACACTGCTTCTGTATCACCCTTAAGCCCGTAAAACGCCCCTTCAATATCGGAATCTTTATGAGCAATCAGCCACTTGTTCCTTGCGAACAAAATTTTATCCTTATCCGTTCTTACTTTCATACAAAATGGTTCACTTGTATGTTTTGGTGCAATACAGATAAGCTTAAACCCATATCCGTTTACGTTGCATGGAGCACAGTGAAGTACGCCGCAGTTTAACTCCACGGCTGTGCCCTTCGGGACAAAAAACGCTTCCATTCTGGATGTATGATACTCGTGATTTGGTTCGATATCCTGGCTCAGACCCAGGTACATGACACAGTCTGTCGCTGCAATATGTATGACTTTCGACTTGTGATATTCTACGCCATGAATTCTGTGATTATGCCCGCTCATATATCCGATCTGCACCGGAAGTTCATGAAACAGCTGGCACTGAATTTTATGGCACACCGGCAGTTTCTCCATCTCTTCGACAGACAGCTGTTCTTCCAGATATTTTGAAGCCTTTATACGGTCCATATACTGTTTCAGCTGGCTGAAATCAAAATCTTCTATTACTCTCCCATATTTATTAAATTCGGGGTCAAAAATATACCTTAACATATTATCTGCTCCTTCTTGTTTTTCATTGCTGAGTTTATAAAGAAAATTCATCTTCAATATTCTACATAATACTACCATAAATTACATAAACATTTCTTTTCATTTTCTTTAAGTTTTTGTGAAGTACAGGTATATTGTTGACAATATTTTAAATATTATTCCAAAAAGTTTGCTTTATAATCTACTACTGCCGTCTCATACAAATTATTCCCATGGCTGTCAATCACAACGATTACCGGAAGATTCTCAACTTCAAGCTTCCGAATTGCCTCTGTTCCCAAGTCTTCATACGCAACGACCTCAGATTTTTTGATACACTTTGACAAAAGTGCTCCTGCCCCCCCTACTGCTGCAAAATAGACTGCGCCATTTTCTTTCATAGATTCGATCACGTCCTCAGACCTTTTGCCTTTTCCTATCATGCCCTTTAATCCAAGAGAAAGCATGCGCGGAGTATATTTATCCATGCGGCTGCTGGTCGTAGGTCCTGCCGAACCGATTACCTGGCCTTCCCTGGCTGGTGTGGGGCCGAGATAATAGACAATCTGATTCTTTAAGTTTACCGGCAGTTCCTTTTTTTCTTCTGCCGCTTCATACAGCCTCTTATGAGCCGCATCTCTGGCAGTATAAATGGTTCCGGTCAAATAAACATAATCTCCTGCCCGCAGATTTTTCAGTTCATCGGCTCCGGCGGGTACTGTTACATATTTATCCATCTCTCTAACTCCTTATAAAACCCGATGTACATGGCGGTTCACATGACAGCATATATTTACGGCAAGAGGCATTCCTGCGATATGTGTCGGATAAGTCTCAATATTTACTCCAAGGGCAGTAGTGCTGCCTCCCAGTCCCCCCGGACCAATTCCCAGCTGATTGATCTCCTGTAAGAGTTCTTCTTCCAGGATACGGATATGTTCTTTCTCAGATCTCTGATCAAGGTTTCTGGTCAGCGCTTTTTTTGCCAGAAAAGCTGCTTTTTCAAAGCTGCCCCCAAGACCCACTCCGACGACCATCGGCGGACAGGCATTCGGTCCTGCATCCTTCACGGCTTCTAAAACAGATTTCCTGACACCTTCCGCTCCGTCCGCCGGTTTCAGCATAAATACCCGGCTCATATTTTCACTTCCAAATCCCTTGGGAGCTACTAAAATTTCAAGTTTATCCCCGGAAACGATATCGATATGCACAATCGCGGGTGTATTATCTTTCGTATTTTCCCTGATCAGAGGATCTTTCACGACAGATTTCCTCAGATAGCCTTCTCTATATCCCTGTCTGACCCCCTCATTGACCGCATCGTGGAGGTCCATGCCCTCAATATGCAGATCCTGGCCAATATTTAAAAATACCACAGCCATCCCCGTATCCTGACAAATCGGAATTTGTTCTTCTTGGGCAATTTTCATATTTTCATTGAGCTGGGATAAAATCTGCTTTCCAAGCGGAGTCTTTTCTGTCTCTTTTGCATTTTTCAGCCTGCATTTCATATCTTCTGATAAGGTCAGGTTGGCTTCAATACACATGTCCCTGATACTGCGGATCATCTCATCTGTATGGATCGTTCTCATATTTCCTCCAAAAAATCATTCTGTGATACGCGAAGTCAGAGCACAGACTGCTGATGCCATGCTCTGACTTTTGATCTTTATTCTGTTTCTTCTTCTGAAGTTTCGCTCTCTTGTTCCACTTCTTCATCCCGTACTTTTGCCAGGCTTGCCACAATCACATTGTCGTCTAAATTCATGAGCTTGACTCCCGATGTATTCCGTCCAAGCATAGAAATTCCATCGACTCCCATCCGGATCACAACACCTTCCGTAGTGATCATCATGACTTCATTTTCTTCATCCACAGCCTTGACTCCGACCACATCTCCTGTTTTCTCAGTGATCTTGTAGCAGCGGATACCCTTTCCGCCTCTGTGCTGAGGAGTAAATTCAGTCATGGCAGTCCGTTTTCCCATTCCATTTTCAGACACAAACAGCAATGCTTCACCCTGGGAATTCAGCTGCATGCCGATAACTTCATCGTCTCCATCTAAGTTGATTCCTCTTACACCCATGGCTGTTCGTCCTATAGATCTGACATCTGTCTCATGGAACCTGATGCACTGTCCGTTCTTTGTCACAAGAAATACGTCCTGGTCATTGTCTGTAAACTTCACTTCGATCAATTCGTCATTTTCTTTCAGCGTAATCGCCAGAAGTCCTGTCTTTCTTATATTTGCATACTCCATGATCGGTGATTTTTTCACAACCCCGCTCTTGGTAGCCATAAACAGGTAATGATCCTCTTTATATTCATTGATCGGGATGACCGCCGTTATCTTTTCCTCCGGCTGCAGCTGGATCAGATTCACGATCGCCGTACCTCTGGCCGTCCGGCTGCTTTCTGGAATCTCATAGGCTTTCATCCGATACACTCTTCCCATATTTGTAAAAAACATAATATAGTGATGGGAAGTTGTCATAAACAATTCCTCAATATAATCCTCATCAATGGTCTGCATTCCTTTAATACCTTTTCCGCCTCTGTTCTGGCTTTTGAAGGTATCTACCGTCATACGCTTGATATATCCGAGTTTTGTCATAGTAATGATCGTATTTTCTCTTGGAATCAGATCTTCCATGGAAATATCGTCTACATCAAATCCGATAGAGGTCCTTCTCTCATCCCCATATTTGTCACGGATCAGAACCAGCTCATCTTTGATCACTCCCAAAAGAAGTTTTTCATCGGCAAGAATCGCCTTTAATTCTGTGATCTTTGCCATCAGCTCATTATATTCTTTTTCAAGCTTGGCGCGTTCCAAACCGTTCAGCGCACGCAGCCTCATATCCACGATTGCCTGTGCCTGTGCGTCGGTCAGGGCAAAACGCTCCATGAGCTGTGTCTTCGCCTCCGTGATATTTGCTGCTGCCCGAATGATCTTGATGACTTCATCAATATTGTCCTGGGCAATGAGCAGACCTTCTAAAATATGAGCCCGTTCTTCTGCCTTATTCAGCTCATATTTTGTCCTTCTGGTCACAACGTCCTTCTGATGTTCCAGATAATAATTGAGCATGTCAAACAGATTCAGGATCTTAGGTTCATTGTTTACCAATGAGAGCATGATAACTCCGAACGTATCCTGCATCTGGGTATGCTTAAACAGACGGTTAAGGACGACATTGGCATTGGCATCCCTGCGCAGCTCAATACAGATTCTCATGCCGGTACGGTCAGATTCATCCCGTATTTCTGTAATACCGTCTACTTTTTTATCTTTTACAAGCTCTGCAATCTTCTGAATGAGTCTCGCTTTATTGACCATATAAGGAAGTTCGGTTACGACAATTCTCTGTTTTCCGTTGGCCATCGGCTCAATATCCGTGACGGCACGGACTTTAATCTTTCCGCGCCCTGTCCGGTATGCCTGACTAATGCCCGCTTTTCCTAAAATCGTCGCCCCAGTCGGAAAATCCGGTCCTTTTACAATATCTAATAACTCTTCAATATCTGTAACCTGGTTTCTCTCCACCTGATCATCGATAATTTTTACAACTGCATTGATCACTTCCGTGAGATTATGAGGCGGAATATTCGTAGCCATTCCGACCGCGATTCCCTGTGTACCGTTGACTAAAAGATTCGGAAACCTTGACGGCAGCACCTGGGGCTCTTTTTCCGTCTCATCGAAGTTCGGAATAAAGTTGACCGTATCTTTACCGATATCGGCCAAAAGTTCCATGGAAATTTTGCTGAGCCTTGCCTCCGTATAACGCATGGCAGCGGCGCCGTCTCCGTCCACAGAACCAAAATTTCCGTGGCCGTCTACCAGAGGATAACGGGTCGACCACTCCTGAGCCATATTAACCAATGCCCCATAGATAGAACTGTCACCGTGAGGATGATATTTACCCATAGCATCCCCGACGATACGTGCACATTTACGGTGCGGTTTATCCGGCCCGTTGTTCAGTTCGATCATCGCATAGAGGATTCTCCTCTGAACCGGCTTCAGCCCGTCCCTTACATCAGGAAGGGCCCTTGCAGCGATAACGCTCATGGCATAATCGATGTAGGAATTCTCCATTGTCTGCTTCAGATCAACGTCATGAACTTTATCAAAAATTGTATTCTCGTCCATATATTATATTCCTTCCTATACGTCCAGATTCTGGACATATTTTGCATTGGCTTCAATAAATTCACGCCTCGGTTCCACCTGATCACCCATCAGTGTCGTAAATGTCAGGTCAATCTCAGATGCGGAATCCTCATCGATGGTTACCCGCAGCAGCACTCTTTTATCCGGGTCCATAGTAGTATCCCAGAGCTGTTCTGCATCCATCTCACCCAGACCTTTATAGCGCTGGATCTTGTTATTATTGTCTCTTCCGATCTCATTGACAATATTGTTCAATTCCTGATCAGAGTAAGCATACCAAAACTTTTTATTTCTCTCCACACGGTAAAGCGGCGGCTGAGCCATATATACGTATCCCTCCTTGATCAGATCCGGCATGAACCTGTAAAAGAACGTAAGGAGAAGCGTTGCAATATGGGCTCCGTCCACATCGGCATCTGTCATAATAATAATTTTATGATACCGTAATTTCTCAATATCAAAATCGTCATGAATGCCTGTGCCGAAGGCTGTGATCATTGCCTGAATTTCTTTATTCATCAGAATCTTATCGAGTCTGGATTTCTCTACGTTAAGAATTTTTCCCCTCAGAGGAAGGATTGCCTGGGTTGCACGGGATCTGGCCGTCTTTGCGGAACCTCCCGCAGAATCACCCTCGACGATATAAATCTCACAGTTTTCAGGATTCTTGTCAGAACAGTCCGCCAGTTTTCCGGGCAGGCTGAACCCGTCCAAAGCAGTCTTCCTTCTGGTAAGATCTCTTGCTTTTCTGGCAGCATCTCTGGCTCTCTGCGCCAAAACTGCTTTCTCACATATAATCTTTGCAACTGCCGGATTTTGTTCCAGAAAATAGGTAAGCTGCTCATTGACAATGCTGTTGACTGCTCCTCTGGCTTCGCTGTTTCCAAGCTTTTGTTTTGTCTGTCCCTCAAACTGAGGCTCGCCAAGTTTAATGCTGATGACGGATGTAAGTCCCTCACGGATATCTTCTCCGGAAAGATTACTCTCATTTTCCTTCAGCAGCTTATTCTTTCTTGCATAATCATTAAAGGTTGTTGTCAGCGCGTTTTTAAAGCCGGACAGATGGGTTCCCCCTTCCGGCGTAATAATATTATTGACAAAGCTTAAAGAGTTTTCGTTATAGGAGTCATTGTGCTGCATAGCAACCTCCACATAAACCCCGTCTTTTTCTCCCTCACAGTAGATTACCTGATCATAGAGGGCTTCTTTTCCTCTGTTTAAATAAGTGACAAACTCCTTAATCCCGCCTTCATAGTGGAATACTTCTTCGACAGGTTCTTCCTGACGGTCATCTCTGAGAATAATTCTCAGGTTTTTCGTCAAAAATGCTGTCTCACGCAGACGCTGTCTCAACACTTTATATTCAAATATTGTTTCTTCGAAGATTGTATCATCGGGCAGGAAGCTTACTTCGGTTCCGTTTAATTCAGTCTCTCCCACAACCTTCAGAGGATAACATACTTTTCCCTTTTCATATCGCTGATTATATATTTTCCCATCTGTATGAACATTGACTTCCAGCCAGTTGGACAGAGCATTTACTACGGATGATCCCACACCGTGAAGTCCTCCGGAAACCTTATATCCTCCGCCTCCGAATTTTCCTCCTGCGTGAAGAATTGTAAATACGACTTCCACGCTGGATACGCCCTTTTTCTTATTCATCCCTACCGGAATCCCTCTTCCGTTGTCACGCACCGTAACAGAATTATCTTTGTTCAGTGTCACATAAATCGTATCACAGTAACCTGCCAGTGATTCATCGACCGCATTGTCCACAATTTCATATACCAAATGATGAAGCCCTTTGGCGGATGTACTTCCAATATACATTCCGGGCCTTTTTCGTACAGCTTCCAGTCCCTCCAGGATCTGAATCTGATCCGCACCATATTCTCCTTTTTTCTCAGTGCCCATACGTTCCTCCTAATTTTCTCTGACAATTTTACCTGATTTGACCTGAAACATTTTGTCAATCTGCAGATGACTGTTAATAAATTCTTCCAGCCCTGTGCATGTGATCAAAGTCTGAATGTCTTTTATACTGTCCAAAAGATAATTCTTCCGGCTGCTGTCCAGTTCTGACAGCACATCATCCAGGAGCAGAATCGGTGTCTCTCCGGTCTGTCTTTTTACTAACTCAATCTGAGCAAGTTTCAATGAAAGGGCTGCTGTCCTCTGCTGCCCCTGTGACCCAAATTTGCGGATATCAATTCCATTTACCAAAAATTCAATATCATCGCGGTGAGGCCCTGCCCCTGTGGAAGCATATTTTAAATCAATCTCTCTCTTTCTCTGTAAAACGGTCAGAAATTCATCATAGTTTACACTATAATCATATTTCAAAACAATTTTTTCTTTTTTTCCCGTCAGATTCTTATGGATCTCCCTGATGATCTCATTGAGATCCTCAATAAATTTCTGCCGGTACCGGATGACCTCCGATCCATATTTGACAAGCTGGAGATCCCAACTGTCTAATGTATCCAAAAGTTCACGCTGGTAAGCTAGCTGCTTTAGTAAGTTATTCCTCTGTGCCATCACCCTGTTATAGCTGGAAAGCTGATGAAGGTACATTTTTTCAAGCTGTGAAAGCTCAATATCTAAAAACTTTCTCCGCTCAGAAGGCCCGTTTTTTATAATACTCAGATCTTCCGGCGAAAAAAATATGACAGGGACAAAGCCAAGAAGATCGCTGGATCTCTTGATGGGAATCCGGTCAATGGCCGCACCCTTTGTCCTGCTCTTTTTCAGATGCATGTCAATCTGGTGCCCAATGTCCTGTTTCATCAGATGAATCCTTATATGGGATTCATTTTCTCCGAAACGTATGATCTCCTTATCCTTGCTTCCGCGGTGGGACTTGGTTGTTGCCCCCAGATAAACTGCCTCAAGGATATTCGTCTTCCCCTGCGCATTATCACCGTACAAGATATTGGTGCCGCTGGAGAACTCAATGATCAGACGGTCATAATTCCGATAGTTTTTTAACTCTAAAGACTGAATATACATAAGGCACCCGATTATTTCACAATTTTTACAGCCTGTCCGTCAAATTCGATGACTTCTCCGCCGTACAGCTTTTTTCCCCTTCTCGTATCAATCTCTCCATCGACACTGACCAGTCCGTCCTGAATGACGATCTTTGCCTCCACCCCTGAACTTACAAGACCGGCAGCCTTTAATGCCTGGCCGAGTTTTATATACTCTTCACTCAATTTAATCTGCTCCATCAAGATTTCCTTTCTAGTGATTGAAATTTACCGGAAGTATTAAGTAAATATAGGATTCCGAATCATCCTTGATAAAGCAGGGCGCCTTCGGATTAACAAGGTATATATTGATTTCCTCATCATCAATGACACGCAGTACATCCATCAAAAATTTTGGATTAAATCCAATCAGGATATCCCTTCCCTCTTTCTGAATCAGGATGTTTTCCTCCATTGATCCGAAGAAAGATGAAATACTCAGCTCCAGAGAATTATCAGTGATATTGATAACGATAGGTTTCTTGTCAGATTCTCTGATCAAAAGACTGGCACGGTCAATACAGTCCAAAAATTCCTTTTTGTTGATCGTGATCTTCGTCTCATAATCACTGGACAGCATCTGACTTATCTTATAGTATTCCCCTTCCAAAAGTCTTGAAACAACTCTGGTCTGATCAAATTCAAATAAGATATGCTTATTCGTCACGTAAATTATAACATCTTTTTCCGCATCACCTGAAATAATTTTTGTAATTTCCTGAAGTGTCTTTCCTGGAACGACAACTTTAAAAGAATCATAACTCTCTTTTAATTCAATGTTTCTGATGGAAATTCTGTGTCCGTCCAGCGATACAACATTTAATTTTTTGTCTTCAACCTCAAACAGCTCACCTGTCATGAGTTTATTATTTTCATTGTCAGAAATAGAAAATATTGTCTGCCTGATAACTTCTTTCAGAGTAAACTGAGACAAAGTGATGCTTTTTTCTTTTTCAATCTCCGGAAGATATGGGAATTCTGATCCTTCCTGTCCCACAATATGAAAACATGCTTTTTCACAAGTGATAGTTGCTTTGTAATCAGAATCTGTTTCGATCGTAACATCATTATCCGGCAGTTTTCTGACGATCTCAAAAAATAACTTGGCATCCAGAGCGATTTTTCCCTGTTCTAAAATATTTCCTTCTATGTTTGTCTCGATGCCCAGTTCCATGTCATTTGCAGTCAATGTAATTGTACCGGCACTTGCCTCCATAAGAATGCATTCAAGAATAGGAAGTGTTGTCTTATTGGAAACGGCTTTGGATACAATGCTGACACCGGAAACCAGGTCGCTTTTATTACAAACGATTTTCATATTGTGTATAACTCCTTTCAGGTTCAAAAATACTTAAATATATATTAAAAATCCGCAGTATAAGCCGTAGGGGCTGTGGATTTGTGAATAACCCTAAAAAACGGCTTAATTTAAGGCTGAATCAGGGTTAATAACTTGTTAAAAAGCCACGGATAAAGCTTTCATAACTCGAAGGTTATCAACAAGCCTGAAATTAAGGTTTTCATTATCAACACAAAAGACACAGGTTATCCACAACATTGTGTGTATAAGCCTTATGAAGGGTTCATTTTTTTAATAATAACGTCAAGGGTCGTGGATAAAGAAGAATCTTTCTGTAAATCCTTCTCAATCTTCTCTGAACCATGAATGACCGTAGAGTGGTCTCTTTTTCCGAGATACTCACCTATTTTTACAAAAGAAGTATCCGTAAGTTTCTTGCACAGGTACATACAGATCTGCCTTGGATATGCGATATCATGGCTTCGTTTTTTGGATATAATATCAGCCGGCTGGATGTTAAAATGTTCAGCCACCGTAGTGATGATCAGATCTGGTGTAATTTTTACAACAGTATCATTGTCCACAAGGTCTTTTAGGGCAATTTTAGCTAAATCAAGATCAATCGGTCTTTTTTCGAGTTTGGAATATACCCTGATCTTGTTCAGTGCTCCTTCCAGTTCTCGAATATTCGATTTAATGTTTGAGGCTATGTAGTCAAATATAGCATCGTCGATATAAATGTGATCCAGTTCAGCGCGTTTTCTTAAAATCGCGATTCTCGTCTCATAATCAGGAGGCTGAATATCTGCCGTCAGCCCGCAGCCAAAACGGGTCCTCAAACGTTCTTCCAAAGTCTCGATTTCTTTCGGAGGCTTATCGGAAGATATGATAATCTGGCTTTTGGAATTATACAGAGCATTAAATGTATGGAAAAACTCCTGCTGGGTGCTGTCTTTACCTATTATAAACTGAATATCATCGATCAGGAGTACGTCGATGGTCCTGTATTTGTTTCTGAGCTCTTCCTGTTTGTTGTGATGGATCGCATTGATGACTTCGTTGGTGAAATCTTCACTGGTCACATACAGGACCTTGAGTTTGCTGTTATTTTCCATAATGTAATGGGCGATTGAGTGCATCAGATGGGTTTTCCCCAATCCGGCGCCGCCGTATAAAAAAAGCGGATTGTAAGCTTCCGCCGGAGCTTCTGCCACAGCAATGCAGGCGGCATGAGCCATCTGGTTGTTTGTTCCGACGACGAAACTGTCGAACGTATATCTCGGATTTAAGTTATTGGAATCCTGAAGCTGGGTATCCGTGCGGGATGCAGGAGCCTTTTTCTTCTTAGCTTCTTCCAGAACAAAAGAAATTTCGTATTTTTTACCTGTGATATCCTGAATGGCCAGAGAAATATAAAAGTCATACATCTTACTTTCAATAAAATGTATGCCTCTGGCATCAAAATTACTGTTCAATGACAAAACAATCTGATCGTCTTTCACTTCTTTAATATTGAGGGGTTTAATCCAGGCGTTGATGGCAGCACTTGAAATATCGTGTTCCTGTTCAAGTTTTAACAAAACGTCATCCCAGATCGCTTCGATTTTTTTCTTCATTGATTTTTACGGACCTCTTTCTAAATAAGTTTAAAAAAATACACTATTACTAGTGTATAACAAAAGAATTTTTTTTTCAATGTTTCTTTCATATAATAAG